>SKQW01000097.1 GCA_007118805.1 Rhodobiaceae bacterium
AGTATGGGTGGTGGTAAGACATTGTTTTCATTGGCACGGAGTCCAGCTTTTCAAAATAATGTAGTGCCACGTTTTGGCTGATTGTCATTTTGTTTCCTGTCGATTTGTGGGATCATGTGCGGACCACTCCTGAGTCGGGCGCACAATGTACTTCCGCAAGAAGACCTCTGCCGGACGGAGCTATCTGCAGATCACGCGCTGCGTCTCACCGCCAATCAGGCGGCCCTGGGGTGCACCTTAGCCTCGATCTCGGCGCCGACCTGATCGCGAGCCAGCTCAAGATCGTAGGTCGTCTGCATGCCGATCCAGAACTCCGGGCTGGTGCCGAAATAGCGGGCGAGCCTGAGTGCCGTATCCGGGGTGATCGCCCGCTTGCCGTTGACGATCTCGCTGATGCGGATCTGGGGCACGTCAATCGCCTTGGCGAGCGCATATTGGCTCATGCCCAGCGGCTTGAGGAAGTCCTCGCGCAGCACCGCGCCGGGATGGGTCGGGGCAAAATCAGCCATGGGCCTGCTCCTCAATGATAGTCTGTAATCTCGACCTCATAGGCGTCGTCGTCCCGCCACCGGAAGCAGATGCGCCACTGGTCATTGATCCGGATGCTGTGCTGTCCCTTTCGCTTTCCTGTAAGAGGCTCGAGCCGGTTGCCGGGAGGCGCCCGGAGATCGTCGAGCGTGCGCGCGTTGTGGATCTGCATGAGCTTGCGGTTTGCCACCTTCACGATGTCGTTCGGAACGCCCTTGATGAAACGGCGGGCCCATGCGGCCTCGGCCGCCGCGTTCCGGAACGACTTGATCATGGCCTTTTGCTAACGCTTCACGTTAGCTATTGCAATACATAAGCACCGGTGGGGAGCCGTCAACCGGCCGGGAACCCGATCTGCTCCTCCACTGCCGATGACTGCCTGACGAGCGAGGCTCGAGAGGATAAAGTCAGGCCGCTCAAGAAGGTTGCCGATGAACCGCCATCATCTCGACCAGGAACGCGCGCGCATCCAAAGGCAGCTTGCCCAGCTGGAGGCCGAGCGCGCCCGGCTCGAGGCGCGTCTCGCCGAACTCGACGACCTGCCGCCATCATCATCACTGCCGAGCTCGAAGCCGGGAGAGCCACTCGTTGCGCCCATAGTCACTGCCGCATCGCCGGCGCCCCAGAAGGTTGCGCTGTTCCGCCGGCTGTTTGCTGGGCGGGTGGACGTGTTCCCGGTGCGATGGGAGAACAGGAAGACCGGCCGCTCGGGCTATGCTCCCGCCTGTGCGAACGAATGGGTGAAGGGGGTCTGCGGCAAGCCAAAAGTGAAGTGCGGCGAGTGCCCCAGCCAGGCCTTCATCCCCGTTTCCGATGAAATGATTGAACGCCATCTGCGGGGCGGAGATCCGTCCTCACCAGCGTCTGCGGACTTCGTCGCCGGCGTTTTTCCGCTGCTGGCTGACGAGACCTGCTGGTTCCTGGCGGCAGATTTCGACGGACCGAACTGGGCCGCGGACGCCAAGGCGGTGATGGAGACGTGCAAGGCCAAGACGATCCCTGCCGCGCTCGAACGGTCCAGGTCGGGCAATGGCGGGCATATCTGGATCTTCTTCGATGAACCGATTTCCGCGCGCCGGGCGCGCCAGCTCGGGGGGCTCATTCTTACCGAAACCATGGAGCGCCGCCCGGAGGTAGGGTTTTCCTCTTATGACCGGCTGTTTCCGAGCCAGGACACCATGCCGGCCGGCGGCTTCGGCAACCTGATTGCCTTGCCCCTGCAGGGCCGGGCCAGACAGTGCGGCAACAGCGTGTTCGTCGGTTCTGACCTTCAGCCTTACGAGGATCAGTGGGCGTTCCTGTCCTCAGTGCAACGCCTGTCGTCCCAAGCCCTGGCCGGGATCGTCGGCGAAGCCGAGACGCAGGGCCGCGTGCTGGCCGTGCGCATGCCGGTCGAGGAGGAGGATGCCGACGAGCCCTGGCGCATGCCACCGTCGCGCAACCGCCAGCCCGCTTCGCTCGACGAGCCGCTGCCCGACGCGGTCGACGTCGTGCTGGCCGACCAAGTCTATGTCGACCGCCGAGACCTGCCGCATTCGATGATGGCCCGCCTCATGCGATTGGCCTCCTTCCAAAATCCGGAGTTCTATCGAGCCCAGGCGATGCGGCTGCCGGTCTTCGGCAAGCCTCGGATCATCTCCTGTGCCGAGATCCATCCGCATCATGCGGCGCTGCCGCGCGGCTGTCTCGACGAGGCGGCCGAGCTTATCCGCACCCATGGCTCGACCATCAGGCTCGACGACCGACGTATGTCAGGCGCACCTCTGCCAGAAGGCGTGCGCTTCACGGGCGAGCTGCAGGGACGGCAGGCCGCAGCCTTCGAGGCGCTCCGGCCTCATGATTTCGGGGTGCTGGCGGCAACGACAGCCTTCGGGAAAACCATCATCGCCTGCGCGCTGATCGCCGAACGCGGCCGGAACACGTTGGTGCTGGTTCACCGACGCGAGCTCCTGACGCAGTGGGTGGAGCGCCTGCGGGCCTTCCTCGATATCGATCCAAAGAACGTCGGCGCGATCGGCGGCGGCCGACGCAAGCCCTCGGGCATCATCGACGTTGCGCTCATCCAAAGCCTGGTGCGAAAGGGCGAGGTGTCGGACCTGGTCGCCGATTACGGGCATCTCGTGGTGGACGAATGCCACCACCTCTCGGCGGTCAGCTTCGAGCTGGTGGCACGACGGGCCAAGGCTCGCCATGTGCTGGGGCTGTCCGCGACAGTGACCCGCAAGGACGGCCATCATCCCATCATCTTCATGCAATGCGGCCCGGTCCGCCATCGCGTCGATGCGCGAATGCACGCGGCCGAACGGGGCCTCGTGCACCGCGTAGAGTTCCGGCCGACCCAGTTCCGGCTGCCGGCCGAGCTCGCCAGTGCCGAGCGGCCGGCGATGCCGGCTGTCTATGCCGCGCTCGCCAATGACGAAGGGCGCAACGACCTGATCTTCGACGACGTGCTGAAGGCCCTGGAGCGCGGCCGCTCGCCGGTTCTCCTCACCGAGCGCCGCGATCATCTGGAGATGCTGCAGGAACGGCTGTCTCGTTTCGTCCGGCACCTCATCGTGCTGCGCGGCGGGATGAGCGCCGCCGATCGCAAGTGCGCGGAAGCGGCTTATCAGGCCTCCGTCGATCAGGAGCGGCTTGTGCTGGCGACCGGCCGCTACCTGGGCGAGGGTTTCGATGATCCCCGGCTCGATACGCTGTTCCTCACCATGCCCATTTCCTGGAAGGGCACGCTTGCTCAATATGTCGGCCGCCTCCATCGCCAGCACCACGGCAAGAGGGAGGTGATCGTCTATGATTATGTCGACGGCTTCGTTCCGATGCTGGAACGCATGGCCGCCAGGCGGCGTGCCGGCTATCGGGCACTGGGGTATATTCCCGGACAGTAGCAACCCGGCACGGGCCCTCCTGGGGAATTCTCAACGCGTCAACTCGACGATCCGCTCCAGAGTATCGGCCAGCACGTCTCGTGCCTCGATGAGCTTCTGCGCTGCGATGGCATGTTTTCGTCCCGCCATCATAAGGCAGGCTTCGAGCACCTCATCCGACTGACTCAGCAGTGCTATCAAATGCTCGCCATTTGGCCCCGTCGTTCCGGCATACCAATGCTTGACCGTTCGCTCGCTGGCGCCGGTCCAGCGCATGACGATCTTGATCGCCCGGTGCGTGTCACCGAGCTCACGGCGCAAGGCGGCGGCCACCACTGTTGCATAAGGTGAGCCAGTTCCGCCGTCACCGCCACGCGGCGGAACATTCTTGCCCGTTTTCGGCAACATCTTTCCGGGTCCCCCTGACTAGAGTGAGCGTTTCCTCGTTGCGGCACGGGCGGAACGAGGGCTTTCGCCAGCCAGACAAGGATCGGCGGAAGATCAAGGGAGCCGGATCGGTGAGTGGGCGCAGTGGTCGCGGTCACACAGGCGATGCATCAGGTGGCGCGCCAGTGCGGGCGGCGCAGTATTTGCGCATGTCAACGGAGCACCAGCAGTATTCGACGGAGAATCAGGCCGAAGCGATCCGGGAATATGCCGAGCGCCGCGGCATCGAGATCGTTCGGGTCTACGTCGATGAGGGCAAGAGCGGCCTGAGCCTTGGCGGGCGCGATGCGCTCAGGCAGCTCATCATGGATGTGCAAAGCGGGAACGCCGATTTCTCGGCGATCCTGGTGTATGACGTCAGCCGCTGGGGCAGGTTCCAGGATCCCGACGAAGCGGCCCACTATGAGTTCATCTGCACGCAAGCCGGCATCGACGTCCACTATTGCGCTGAGCAGTTCGAGAACGACAAGAGCCCGGTGGCGACGATCGTCAAGGGTGTGAAGCGGGCAATGGCCGGAGAGTACAGCCGTGAGCTCTCCGCCAAGGTGTTCTCCGGGCAGTGCCGACTGATCGAGAAAGGATACCGGCAGGGCGGCCCGCCGGGCTTCGGTCTGCGGCGGATGCTCGTCGACCAGGATGGGCAGCTCAAGGGCGAACTCGCCCGAGGTGAGCACAAGAGCATCCAGACCGATCGGGTGGTCCTGGTGCTCGGGCCCCGCGCCGAGGTGGAGACGGTGCAGTGGATCTATCGGGCATTCGTCGAGGAGGGCAAGTCCGAACGCGACATCGCTGACATCCTCAATGCGCGCGGCATCACGACCGATCTCGGGCGGCCGTGGACCCGTGGCACCGTCCATCAGATCCTCATCAACGAAAAGTATGTCGGCAACAACGTCTGGAACCGGCGCTCCTTCAAGCTCAAACGACGCCGGGTACGCAACAGCCCGGAGAATTGGGTGCGTGCCGACGGCGTCTTCGAGGCGATCGTGCCACGGATCATGTTCGATGCCGCACAGTCGATCATCCAGGAGCGCTCGCAGAGGTTTTCTGATGACGAGATGCTCGGCGTCCTCAAACGCCTGTTCGAGCAACGTGGCTACCTCTCCGGCCTGATTATCGATGAGGCGAGCGAGATTCCTTCGAGCAGTGCCTATCAGCACCGGTTTGGCAGCCTATTGAGGGCCTATCAGCTGGTCGGCTTCACTCCCGACCGAGACTACCGCTATGTCGAGATCAATCGGACGCTCCGCCGGATGCATCCAAGGGTGGTCGACACTACCGTCGCCGAGATCGAGCGCATCGGCGGATATGTGGAGCGGGATCCGGACACCGACATCCTGTGGGTCAACGGCGAGTTCTCCGTTTCCCTTGTGATTGCGCGATGCCAGGAGACGCAGGCGGGGTCGCTGCGCTGGAACATTCGGTTCGACACGAGCCTCCAGCCTGACATCACCGTCGCGATCCGAATGGCCTCCGACAACCGCGATCCCTTGGACTACTACCTGCTGCCGCGGATCGACATGAGCCTGCCACGACTGCGGCTTGCCGAATACAACGGTGTTTCCCTCGATGCCTATCGCTTCGACACGCTCGATCATCTCTATCGGATGGCCGCCCGCGTGAGATTGATGGAGGTCGCATGACGGAAGAAGCCTCGCTTCCGGTCGTCGAGTTGATTCCGATCGACCAGATCGCGATCATGAATCCGCGGGTGCGCAACAAGCGCATCTTCAAGGAGATCACTGACAACATCGGCGAGGTCGGCCTCAAGAGGCCGATCACGGTGGCGCGTCGCAATTCCCGAGAGGGCCCGCGTTACGAGGTGGTTTGCGGGCAGGGCCGGGTTGAGGCTTATCTTGCACTCGGACAGCGAGAGATTCCGGCCCTCGTTATCGAGGCGAGCAGCGAAGATTGCCTGGTGATGAGCCTCGTCGAGAACTGCGCGCGCCGCAAGCATCACGCGATTGAGCTCCTTCAAGATATCCGAGGCCTGAAGCAGCGCGGTTACGAGGTGCCGGAGATCGCAGCGAAAACCGGCCTGACCGCCGAATACGTCCGGGGCGTGATCCGCCTCCTCGAGCGCAGCGAACACAGGCTGCTGCGCGCTGTGGAATCGGGGCAGATCCCGGTGAGCGTTGCGGTTGACATTGCCGAATCCGACGATGCCGGTATCCAGCGCGCCTTGCAGCAAGCCTACGAATCGAAGCTGCTGCGGGGAAGCCGGCTCCTCGCGGCCAAGCGGATCGCGGAACAAAGAAAGCTACGCGGGAAGGGTCTCTCGACCACCCTGGCCAGGAGAACCGTGCCTGTTTCGTCTGATGCCCTGGTGCGCGCATACCGGGATGACGTCGACAAGAAGCGCCTCCTCGTACGCAAGGCGGAAGCGACCCGCGACCGGCTGACATTCGTGACGGAGGCTCTGCGCAAGCTGCTCGCGGACGAAAACTTCGTGACGCTGCTCCGCGCCGAAGGGCTCGACACATTGCCGAGCAATCTTGTCGACCGCATCAAAGCCAGAGGTGCCCCATGAGACGATCGCGCAAGCGGGCCGCCGGCACTGTGAAGATGTCCTTCGAGGGGGTCGGGGTGCGGATCGCAATCTCCGACATCCAGCCGCTGCGTGTTGTAACCGCCACTATCAAAGCCTCGCCCAAATACGCCCAGATCGCCGCGTCCATCCGTGAGATAGGCCTGGTCGAGCCGCCGGTCGTCGCGCGCGACCGCGGCGAGAAGGGCAAGTTCCTCCTGCTGGACGGTCACTTGCGGATCGAGGTACTGAAGGAGCTGGGTGTCTCGGAGGTGACCTGCCTCGTGTCGACCGACGATGAGGCCTTCACCTACAACAGACGCATAAGCCGCATCGCAATCATCCAGGAGCACCGGATGATCCTGAAGGCGATCGAGCAAGGCGTGCCGGAAGAGCGTATCGCCAGTACGCTCAATGTCGACGTGAGAACCTTGGAGCAGAAACTGCGGCTGCTCGACGGGATCTGCCCGGAGGCCGCTGAGATTCTCAAGGACAAGCACATCGGCATCAACACCTTCTGGGTGCTCAAGAAGATGCGCTCGCTGCGGCAGATCGAGGCGGCTGAGCTGATGGTGGCGATGAACAAGTTCACGCTCAGCTATGCAAGATCGCTTCTCGCCGCGACGCCGCCCGAGCAACTCGTCAACGGGCACAAGCACAAGATTCTTCGGGGTCTGAGCGGCGAACAAATAGCGCTGATGGAGCGCGAGTCGGTCAATCTCGACCGCGAGTTCAAGCTGGTCGAGCAGTCCTACGGTTCAGATCACCTCGACCTGGTGCTGGCCAAGGGTTATCTCGCCAAGCTGCTGGGAAACGCCCGGGTGGTGCGCTACCTCGGCCAGCATCATCAGGACCTGCTGACGGAGTTTCAGCGTATTGCGGAACTGGAAACGACGGCCGCCTGACCACGATTCCTGGTGGCCGACGATGGGGACCCGGACCCGAGAAGCGCGGGGACCGCGGGAGACGCCGCACTGTGGGGCGGATCGAGCGCGGCGGTGGAGATGGCGGCGAACCCGCTCGGAGCCCACCAGGCCGGCCCTCACATATTGCCGGCTGAATGATCGTACTCTCGTTCACGATCATGCATCAATTGCGGGCGCCGGAGCCACGGCAGCACCACGTTACGGTGGCTACGGCGCCCCACTCGGTATCCTTGTTGCCCTGGCCGACGGGCAATGAGGCAAAAAAACTCCGGTCTGGAATGACCGGGACGTCTGTTGTCCTCCACTACGATATCGCGCCTGTTCTGATCCAGCAGGGTCGGGCAAGGCTTGGCGCCACTCTACTGGTTCGGCAAAGCGATCGTTCCAACGGGCGCTGATCCGTCCTTATCAGCCAGCATGTCCGGCACACTCCAGATCAGGGTGCCCACGCAGTCTCTGAATCGATGTGCTCCGAGACCGAGGATCTTCTCCATCAGCCGAACCGCTCCCCGCCACTCCTCGATACTGCAGGGTTCCGGCACATCGGGGGCGTCTGCGAAATAGAGAAAAACCATGTAGGCATTGAGACCGTTCAGCTCCCGGAGGAAGTACAGGTGGGCTAGCCGATTGGCGTATTGATAAAATGGCGACCGCCACGGCGCCTCGGTCCGTGCGCCAAAGGCCACCTTCGCACGGTCGAGCGCCTCGTTGATCTTCTCGACCGAGGTCGGACCTGCCCTGCTGGCATAATCCACGCCCTCCTCGATATATGCTTTGGCTTCGACGAGGATCAGCTTTCCGGAGCTGGTTCTGGCGAGCCCGTCCCAGCGAGGGCCTCCTCTTGGCCAGAAGTCTGAGAGCGGAACGCGAAGGCCCTCGGGCGACACGCCCAGCCGCTCGAGGAAGGATTCGTCGAAATACTCCGCGTAGTCGTCGACTGCGATAGGCGACAGCCACTTGATCTCTTCCGGCCCCTGCCACTTCTTGAACAGGCTCGCGATCAGCCCGTTGAGTGATGCCG
Organism: Rhodobiaceae bacterium; assembly: GCA_007118805.1. GTDB lineage: Bacteria > Pseudomonadota > Alphaproteobacteria > Rhizobiales > Tepidamorphaceae > SKQW01. The sequence goes on from SKQW01000097.1 coordinate 8,314, forward strand.
CGTGCTCATTGACCGCGGCGCGCATCCAGTGCTCGCTGCGTTCCGTCTGAGGTGGCCGTTCGCGCCTGGGCATGTCGTCGCGGAGCTGCCTTCTGGTTTCCCGGCCACTGTGAACTCGTATATTCGCCCTGCATGGTGTCAAACCACCAGCATATGGCGCGGCCCTCATGCCTCGCCCTTCGAATACGCGCGCTCAGTCTGACGAGGACAAGGACCTGGGCCGAGCATGGCACGGAGGTGGTTTCCATTCTCTGAAGGGGGCGGCGCCTGACAATTGCATCGACCGCTCGTCACCGCTCGACTTGGTAGGTCATAGTCTTCGAGCGCACGGCCCACCCAACCCCCTGGAATCGACGTGGAGGCGACGCTCGATTGCGCTAATGTCCTGGCGCGAACGATGGTCGTCATCCGGCGCGCTCTTGGGGTGGTTCGGCGAGGAGACCCATCCGAGGCTCTATCAGGCAGTCACAGTGGAGAGAAACCGGACTTGACCCCGATCAATGTGAAGGTGCGCGGTTCGATCAAGGGTGTCCCGATGCATCAGGCCGATCCACAGGGAGAACGACATGTTCCAGATGGCAAGGCGACATCTACTCCAGCGGCCACTTGGAGGCTTGGCCACAGCGGCTCTGGCGGTTGTTTCAGCGCCTGCCTTCGCCCAACAGCCGGGCTTCTATCACGGCCCACACATGTGGGGTGGCTGGGGATGGTTCCTCGGGCCGCTCACCATGGTGCTGTTCCTGGCGCTGGTCGTCACGCTCGTCGTGTTGCTGGCGCGCTGGTTCGGAGGCAACGGCGACGGAGGCCGCTCCAGTAGAACGGCGCTGGACATCCTGAAGGAGCGATACGCGCGCGGCGAGATCGACAAGGACGAGTTCGACGATCGGCGCCGCACCCTGACGGGATGATAGGTAGCGATAGAGCGACGACAGAGGCACTGCCAGGCGATGAAGCTCGTGATCATCATCAACGTTCCACCCTACGGCACTGAGCGGGGCTACAACGCGCGCCGGCTCGCCCACTCGGTTCTCAAGAAGGACGCCAATACCGAGATCTCGGTCTTCCTCACGGCGGATGCCATTGTGGCCGCCCGCAAGGGTCAAAAGACGCCGGAATTACAATATGGAACGCATGCTGAAGCGGGTGGTGGTTGCCAAGGGCAACGTCCTGCTCTGCCATGGATGTGCGCGGTATGACGGATGAGGACGTAATGGACGGCGCCCAGCGCAGTACCATGGAGGAACTTGCCGCCGGAACGATCGCCGCCGACAAGGTCATTCTCTTCTGACTTGGTAGAAACGCTGGATCGCCGAATTGAGCTTCCAGTTCCCGATGCCAGGCCACGGACCAAAGGACACTCGGGGAACCAGGATAGGGCCTACACCGCTAGGAACAAGGCCAACCTGTTGGAGTTCTTCGCTCACTCGCTGCAGTCGAATTGAAAGGCGCTTCAATGCATTTCCATCAGATCTACGATGGCGGCCTCTCGCAATATGCCTATCTGATCGGCTGCGAGGCGACCAACAAGGCGATCCTGATCGATCCCGAGCGCGACGTCGATCGCTACCTCCGTCTGGCGGACGAGCTGGGGCTGACGATCGAAGCAGTCGCGGAGACGCACATCCATGCCGATTTCCTGTCGGGCACACACGAGCTTGCCGCCCGGACCGGCGTCAAGGTCTACCTTTCGCCGCTCGGCGAGGAAGAGGGGTGGGGCTATGACTGGCCGCGTCTGAGCAATGCGGAAGTGATCTATTTGCGGGACGGCGACACCGTCCCGGTTGGCGAGCTTGAAGTCGCCGCGCGCCACACGCCCGGCCACACGCCTGAGCACCTGACCTTCCTCATCCGCGAGCCCAATGCACCGAGCGCGATCGGGGCGATTACCGGAGACTTCCTGTTCGTTGGCGATCTCGGTCGGCCGGATCTTCTTGAGGTCGCGGCCAACATCCAAGAGACGATGAAGCCGTCGGCGAAGGCCCTCTATCGTTCGGCGCGGCAATTCATTGAGGAGCCGGAGGCGTTGCAGGTGTGGCCGGGCCATGGCGCGGGATCGGCCTGCGGCAAGTCGCTCGGCAACATGCCGCACTCGACGCTCGGCTATGAGAAGGCGGTCAATCCGGCGCTTCAAGCGGCGGAACGCGGGGAGGATGCGTTTCTCGACTACATCCTCGATGCGCAGACGGAGCCGCCGCTCTACTTTGCCCGCATGAAGGAGCTTAACAAGAAGGGGCCGCCGCTCATGGGCAGGCTGCCCATGCCCGACCGCATGTCGGTGCCGGAACTGAGCGCGATGAGGTCGAATGGCGGAGCGACCTTCATCGACGCGCGACCCGATCGGCTCGCCTTCATGCGCGGCCATCTCGCCGGGGCGCTGCACGCGCCCCTGAACCCGATGTTCTGCACGGCCGTTGGCTCAGTCATGACCGAAGTCGAGGCGCCGATCATCCTCATCGTCGAAGAGGCGGGTACGGAGGAAGCCGTCCGGCGCCTCGTTCGGATCGGCTATGACAATATCATCGGGCAGGCGCAGCCGAGGACGCTGCAGACCTACATCGAAGCTAGCGGCGATCGTGCGACGATCGAGGCGATCGATTTCGCGGAGGTCGAGCGGCGGCGGGGAGAGGCCAGTGTCATCGATGTCCGGAGCGGCCCCGAATACCGCAAGGGGCACATTTCGGAAGCAATTCACGCGCCCTACACCCGTCTGCCCGAGTTCGAGGGCCGGGTTCCCGCGGACCGGCCGCTGCTTGTTCATTGCGGCTCGGGAGCTCGCGCCGCCGTGGCCGCGGCCTATCTCGCCCGCACGGGCCGGGAGGTCGTTCTCGTCAACGACCTCTTCGCAAACTACGGCAAGGTGGGAGAAGCAGTGAAGGACTGAGCGCCTTCACGCGCGCGCGACCTGCGGCGCCGGAGCATCGAGGGCGTCGCCTTGGAGGATTTCGGGGGCGAGCGTTGCGACCGCCTGATAATGGCTGAGGAAGACGTCGCCGGTGAGGTGATCCAGGAACTCCGTCTTCTGCAGCCGGTCCATGACAGGACCCTTGACCTCCGACAGGTGGAAGCTGACCCCAAGCTCACAGAGGCGATGGTTGATCGCTTCCAGGCTTTCCAGCGCGCTGGCATCGATCTCGTTGACGGCCGGGCACATCAGGACGACGTGACGCAGCTCGGGCTGCGCCGCCACCATGTCGTAGAGCCTGTCCTCGAGATAGCGGGCATTGGCGAAATAGAGACTCTCGTCGACCCGCAGGCTCAACAGGCGCGGACTGGTCTTGACTTCGTGGCGCAGCACGTTGCGGAAATGCTCGGTGCCGGGGACGAGGCCGACGACCGCCATGTGCGGCCGACTGGTGCGGTAAAGGAAGAGGACGAGCGACAGGATGACGCCGGCGAGCACGCCCGCCTCGACGCCGATCCCGAGCGTGGTGAGGATGGTGGCGGCAACCGCCGCAAAATCGGCCTTCGAATAGGTCCAGGTGCGACGCAGGACGCCGAAGTCGACCAGCGACAGCACCGCGACGATGATGGTGGCGGCAAGCGTCGCCTGCGGCAGGTGGAAGAGATAAGGCGTCAGATAGAGGGTGGCCAAGGCGATGCCGCCGGCGGTGAAGGCACCGGCCGCGGGCGTGCGGGCGCCGGCATCGAAGTTGACGACGGAGCGGGCAAACCCGCCGGTGACGGGATAGCCGCCGCTGAAGGCGGCCGCCACGTTTGAGGCGCCGAGGCCGACGAGCTCCTGGTCGGGATCGATGCGCTCGCGCCGCTTGGCCGCCAGTGTCTGCGCCACGGAGACGGACTCGACAAAGCCGATGATGCTGATGAGGAGAGCGGCCCCGGCAAGCTGCAGCCACAGCTCGAGCTGGATGCTCGGCACGGTGAGTGGCGGCAGGCCCTGCGGGATGTCGCCGACGATGCGCACGCCCTGATCCGGCAGGTTGAGGAGCGCCGAGGCGTAAGCGGTTGCGGCGACGGCAGCAATCGGCGCCACCTTGGCCGCGATATCGGCCGCGCGCACCGGCACACCGATCCGCGTGAGCAGGACCTTAAGCCATCTGCGCACACCGAAGAGGAATGCAAGCGTCGCCACGCCAACGGCAAACGTCGCCGGATTCGCCTGACCTATTCCCGCGGCGAGCGAAACCGCCATCTCATAGAGCGTGTGTCCTGAGGCCTCGATGCCGAAAACGTGTCGGAGCTGGCTTGCGGCGATCAGGATGCCGGAGGCGGTGATGAAGCCGGCAATGACGGGATGGCTTAGGAAATTGGCAAGAAAGCCGAGCCGAAAGAGGCCCATGATGACCAGGATCAAGCCGGACATGAAGGCAAGTACGACGGCAGCCGCGATATAGTCGGCGGTGCCGGGCAAGGCGAGCTGGCCGACGGCAGCCGCCGTCATCAGCGATACCACGGCGACCGGCCCGACGGCGAGCGTCCGGCTCGTGCCGAAGACGGCATAGGCGATCAGCGGCAGGATGCTGGCATAGAGCCCGACTTCGGGCGGCAGGCCGGCCAGCAAGGCATAGGCCAGCGCCTGGGGCACCAGCATGATGGTGACGATCACCGCCGCCATGAGATCGTCGCCAAACGTCGTCAGACCGTAGCCGCGGCCCCAGTCGAGGAAGGGGAAGTAGCGGGCAAGCCGGCTTGTCTTGGGTGGAGGCGCGGTATCCTGCGGCTGGGACGTGTTCATTCTTGTTCGCCCTGAAAGAGAGCGGCGGGGCCAAGCCCCGCCGCGTCAAAGTCAAAGGTCAAAGAGCGTGCTCGACGAGCTTCACCGGAAGCTTCAGGTAGTGCACTCCATTGGCCTCGGCCTCGGGGAATTTGCCGGCCCGGATATTGGTCTGGATCGAGGGTAGCAGAAGCAGCGGCGCCTCGAGCTGGGCATCCCGCCCCTCGCGCCAGGCAACGAACTCGTCCTCGCTGCGCCCGGCGAGGTGGACGTTCCTCTTCTCCTCGGCGACCGTCGTCTCCCACGCATAGTGGTCGCGTCCGGGCGCCTTGTAGTCATGGCACATGAAGAGTCGCGTCTCGTCCGGCAGGCCGAGCAGCTTTTGCATCGACGCATAGAGCTTGCGGGCATCGCCGCCGGGGAAGTCGGCCCGCGCGGTGCCGTAGTCCGGCATGAACAGCGTATCCCCGACGAACACCGCATCCCCGATCCTGTAGGCGACGTCGGCCGGCGTGTGGCCCGGCACATAGATGACCTCGACCTTAAGTCCGCCAATCTGAAACTGCTCGCCATCGGCAAACAGCCGGTCGAACTCGGAGCCATCGCCGGATATGTCGGTCAGATTGAAAACCGGTCGGAAGATGCGCTGCACGTCTCTAATGTGCTCGCCGATGCCGACCTTGGCGCCCGCCTTCAGCTTGATATAGGGCGCCGCCGATAGATGGTCGGCATGGGCGTGGGTTTCGAGAACCCATTCGATCCGCACGCCTTCGACTTCGGCGGCAGCCAGGATCTCATCGGCCGAGGCGGTCGAGGCCTTGCCGGAGCGATGATTGAAGTCAAGGACGGGATCGACGACGGCCCCCGCCATCGTCTCGCGGTCCCAGATGAGATAGCTGACCGTGTTGGTCGGCTCGTCGAAGAAGGCGCGGATCGCCAGCCTTTCGCGCTTGGTCATGATGTCGTCTCCTGCGGTTCGTGCGGGAATATCAGCTTCGGTCGTTGACATATATATGAGTGACCACTAATTTAGCAATATCTAAAACAAAGGCTGACGAGCATGCATTCCACCGACACCATCGAGCGCATCGAGGAGAAGGCCGCCGAGGTCAGCGCAACGCTGCGGCTGATCGCCAACGAGAAGCGGCTTCTCGTGCTGTGTCGGCTGGCACAGGCGGGCGAGATGTCGGTAACGGCGCTCGGCGAGGCGGTACACCTCAGCCAGTCGGCGCTGTCGCAGCACCTTGCCAAGCTGCGGGCCGACGGCCTGGTCACCACGCGGCGGGAGAGCCAGACGCTCTATTACCGCATCGCGGACGAGCGCGTCGGCCAACTGC
>SKQW01000023.1 GCA_007118805.1 Rhodobiaceae bacterium
CTCGTTGGCCTCGTAGAGCGAGGCCTTATACGGCAGTTCCAGGGCTTCCAGGTGCGGATGCAGCCGCTCTCGGTCCGTCGCCGAGAGCGATGCCAGTAAACGGTTCTGCGTCGAGTCCGGATCGCTTTCTGTGGTCATTGATGATCCTCGGGGTGACAAACGACGCGTGACTTGGTCTCGACCAACGATCCTGGGGCCGTCGATCACGAGGAATTGTTAGAGCCGGGGTCAACGCCTGTCGTCGCGGCCACGTTCCATCGCCGTGTCGCGCTGTTCGCCATGGCCCGCTTCAGCCGGGCGCTGCTTCCGGTCCAGGTTGCATCATCCGGCTGCGTTCCGAACAGGCAGCCGGCGCTGCTGTTGCCCGCGATGTGCCGGACGCCGATCAGCCCTTCCGGCGGCGGCAGTTCGAAGCGCAGGCGGTAGGCGCGCCGTCCGTTCTCGCTGCAGGTCTGTCGGAGCCGAGGTGGCACGGTGTGTTTGCCCGTCACCCCATAAGGGCCGCGGCCGATCACCACCAACAGATCGCCAGCTTCAAAGTGGTCAACCGCCTGTCACAGACCGCGCCAGCGCACGAGGGCGATAGGAAGCGAGAATGGCCCGAGCGGCTCCGTCTCGCCCTCCAGGTGGCCCCAGAACCGATCGCCCTCCACCTAGAAGCCATCGATTAGCGCAGGTGTCACCTCGACCACGCCGAGGTGAGCCCGGCGCTGTTCGAGATGAAAGAAGTTGGCGTCACGGTCCTCAGCTGAGAGAGGTGCGCCCTTGCCGCTTCCCCATCGCCGTCGCCGCGGAAGGTGAGGTCGTTGGGCATGCCGGTTCTAACCCTGAATCGCGTTCACCTCGCCTCCAGCCGCTCGCCATCTCTGGCGTCAGCTCGATGACGCTCGCCTCGACGTTTGATCATCGTAAAGGAGCTGCTTAGGGCTGGGCCGAACAGCTCCTGATAGACCGGGTGCTCGCTCGATGGCGGCAGAAGAAACGCACCATCTCCTTGCGGCTGTCCTCGGCGGCCGACCGGTTGAAACCGATGCGCTTGCCGAGATAGCGCTGAACGGGGACGGGAATGTCAAAGGAATGCGCGGCATCCCGGTAGACCTTCACTCGCAGCTCGGCGCCGTTCGCCGCGAGATACCGGCACTCGCGCGGCGGCACCCAGTCATCGCGCGCACCGCCGAGGATCAGGAGCGGCGCGCCCAGCTGCAGCCGGTGCGAGCCCGTGGCACCGCACCAGGGGTAGAGCGCCACGGCTCCGCGGAACGACGGCTGGTTGGCCTCGGTGGCGGCGAGCATCGCAACGCTGCCACCATTGCTCTGGCCGATCAGGAATATGTTTTCAGGATCGACGAATGTCTGTCGACGCAGGAAGTCGAGCGCATCAAACGCGTCGCGGGTGCGGTACTTGCGGGCCTGGGCGAGTTGGCCGTGGCTGAAACATACGGTGCCGCCCGCTTTGCCGCGAGGTCCGAAGCTGTCGAGATTGAGCACGACAAAACCGTTGCTGACGAAAAACGCCGCATAGTCCTCGAGCCCGCGAAGTACCGCCGGCTGCCAGCCGCCGCAGCCATGCATGAGTATGACCGCAGGGCTCGGTCCTTGCGACGAAGGACGATGCAGCCGCCCGGAAAGTATGACGCCGCCGGATGCGCTCGAGGAGATGTGGACTTTGGCCACCGAAGCCGCGGCGACCCCAACACCTGCCATTACAAAAAGCCAAGCCAGCATCGAGCCGATCAGGGCATGCGCAGTAAAGATGCCCTGCAGCCGGCGCGCCACACGGGTCAGTTTGCCATCCCGCTCCTGGCGAATTGCTCCGATCCCGCCAAGGCCGGCATTACCCCGATTGCACGTCATCACCCCTACTTGTGCCCTTCGTTCCTCGTTTCCGACTGCGTTGCGATGGTCGAAGGAGGATACCCGGGATTGGCTAAGGAAACCTCACTCTTTTTGAGTCCCGGTACGGAATCGTCTTGCCGGCCGCTGGGTGGCTAGGCAACCCCGGCGGTCTTATGCAAGAAAAGCCCCCCTGGCGTGTCTGACGCCCCCCTCTTGTGCAACCTGTTGGTGCTGGCTGTTCAGCCCTGTGGCTCGAGGGCGAGATTGTAGTACATCTGGATCGGGCGCTGGGTCCCCTGCACCGACACGTGAAAAGCAATCGGCTCGAAGAACTGGCCGAGGATGGCAAAGTTCGTACCGTCCACGATCCGCCGCTGAATCTGCGCCGCCAGCTCGGGGAGATCCTCGCTGGTCTCGGCATCGAGATAAGCCGCCCGCAGCGCCTCGAGATCGGGGTCTTCGGGCCAGCCGATCCAGCCGCTCGCCGGATCGCCCGAGAACGCGATCTTCAGCGGATCGTCGAGGTCGGCGGCAATCCACCAGGTGTGGAACATGTTCCACACTTCCCCGTCCTCTTGAGTGCGCGCCACGCGACGCTGGACCAACTCGGCCCAGGTCATCTCCTGATGGTCGACCGCGATGCCCATATCCTGAAACAGCTCAAGGGTGACGCCGGTCAACGCCGAGATCACCGGGCTGTCGACCGGGTCCAGGATCACCACCGGCGTTCCATCATAGTCCGATGCCTCAAGGATCGCGCGTGCCGCATCGAGGTCGCCGCCAAGGAAGCTGCTGGCGGCCACCGGCGTGGAATAGACCGTTCCGCATGGATAGATCGATGCGCAGGTCTGCCAGTAGGGCTCTCCCGCCGGTGTCGTGGCATCGCCCAGGGCAGCGCGCATATAGTCTTCCTGGTTCATCCCGGCGACGACCGCGCGGCGCATCTCGACATCATCGAATGGTGCGATGGCGTGATTGAATACCGCCATGCCGACATTGCCGGTCGGATCGGTCACTGCAACGACAATGTCATCGCGGTCGGCCAGGCGCTCGACGCGGCTGGTCGAGGGGGATTCGAGATAGTGCACTTCGTTGTTCAGCAAGGCCTCGATGGCCTGATCCTGATCATCGAATGTGATCCATTCGATGCGCTCGAGCGAAGCGGACTTGGCGCCAGCCGCAAGCGAGGTGGGTTCATCGCGTGGAACATAGTGTTCGTTCCGTAGATAGACGACCCTTTCGCCCGGCTCCCATTCGTCCATCGAAAAGCGATAGGGGCCCGAGCCGATCGGATCGGTGATTGCCTCATTCGGGTCGGTCTCAGCGATGCGTTGGGGCATGATGAACGGCACGTTGGACGACATCTTGCCCAGTGTGTCCAGCATCCACGGATAAGGGCGCGACAGGGTCATGGTGAAGGTGTCGTCGCTCTCGACCTCGATCGCGGTGATGCGGGAGAATAGCGCTTGGCCGTGACCGTCGCGCGCGCCCCAGCGACGCAGCGAGGCCACGGCGTCGGCCGCGGTCACGTCGGTACCGTCGTGCCATTTTTGCTCCGGACGCAGGGTGAAGCTCCACGACAGCCCATCCTCCGACACCGACCAGGTGTCTACCATCTGGGGTTGCGGCTCGAGACTCTCGTCGAGGCCGAACAGCGTGTCGTAGACGAGATAGCCGTGCGAGCGTGTGATATAGGCGGTGGTCCAGATCGGATCGAGCACTTCGAGCTGTGCATGGGGCACGGCGCGAAGCGTTTCGGCGGTGGCCTGGCTCACCATTAATGCCGGGGCAGTAAGAGCCACCGACACGATGAAGGCACGCGTCAGCCTGAGTGGCAGGGTCATAGTAGGCTCCTTGTCCTAGTGCTGCCGCTCGCATTCAGCTGACAACACTGTGGACACGCAGCACCAAGATTAAACAACTTATCGACTGAATGGTTCCATTTTGTCTGAACAACGATGTGCTATGCGCAGAATGCACCGGTGCCGAGCGGACTTTCCTGACAAAATGGAACCAAATCGTCCAAACGCGCGTTGAGACCTTCCTAGACGAGACCAACAACGTGCGACGGCATGGCAGAGTGGATGTCACTGAATGAACAACGGAAACCAGGACGAGGGTGCAAGAGTAGCGTGCCGGCGTCGCCCTTCGTGTTTTTCGACCACTTCGTGTTCAACCGTGTGAACGGCATGTTCTTCTCCCTGAGCGACGAGGCAGCGCTGATCCTCCAGGCGGCATGGGACCAGCAAAGTGCGGATGAGATCAAAGACATGATGATCGCGCGTTTTGGCATTGATCGCGGCACCGCGATCCGAGATACCCAACAGTTTCTGGCCAAGCTCAGGGATCTGGATCTCCTTCCCCCAAACAGCAACCTGTCATCGTGAAGCATTCTCCTTCACGACCGGTGATCGCGGTCAGCGGGCTGCACCGGGGCGAAAGCCCGCAATCGGGAAGCGCGGTGATCGAGTCGCTCCGGGCAAGGCTTCCCGAGGCCCGCTATATCGGCATCTCCTATGACTCGCTGGAGACCGGGCTTTATTCCTGCGATCGCGACCAGGTGGATGCGGCCTATCTGTTTCCCTATCCGGTGGCCGGCCCGGGTGAACTGCTGACGCGAATGCAAGAGGTTCACGAGGCCGAAGGCCTCTCGCTGATTATCCCGACCCTCGATTCCGAGCTGGACAATCTCCTCACTGTGCAATCCAGCCTTGGCGAAATGGGGATCAAGATCATCATCCCCTCACGCCGATCGCTGCAGGCCCGCGCCAAGCCAGTGCTTGATCTCTTGGGCAAACGTACCGATGTGCCGGTGCCCCGCACCTTCACGGCGAATGACCCCGCAACGCTTGCCGACTATGCTGCGCAAATCGGCTACCCCTGCTATGTAAAGGGCGCGCTCTATGATGCCCGCCTCGTCTACAACTACGCCCAGCTCCATGAAGCTTTCACCACAATCTGCGCTGTCTGGGGCCCACCCGTTCTGGTGCAGGAGGCGATCTATGGCGAAGAGTACGTCGTCGGGGGGGTGGGCGATGGAAAGGGCGGGCTGGTCTGCCAGTGCGCCATGCGCAAGCTCCTGCGATCTAAGCTGGGCAAGGCCTATGGCGGCGTGGTGATCGAAGACCCAGCGGTCAACGACATCGCACTTCGCCTCGTGAAGGAACTGAAATGGGAAGGACCGTTCGAAATTGAACTGGTTAAGCCGGCCGGGGGCGAGCATCACCTGTTCGAGATCAATCCGCGTTTCCCGGCCTGGATTTCCTTTCCGGCCAAGATCGGATGCAACATGCCCGCCTATGTTGCCGAACACGCGCTCGGGCTCACGACTGCTACTCCGAGCAGAGCGCCGGTGGGCAAGATGTTCTTCCGTCATTCCGAAGATGTGGTTGCCGACATAGCCGACGTGGCAAGGATCATCACCCGCGGTGAAACTGAACATACCTCCGAAAACGCCCTCCCTGCTTATGATGCACAGGAACAGTGGCCCAGAATGCGGGCGTCCCAATGAATGACATGTATCAAGGTCCCACGATCACCAGCGAACTGGGCAGATTGCCGATCGAAGCTGCTGCCGATCGCAATCGCCTGTCGCGCGGGACCGCCTCAGAAGTACTGGACTCAATTGACGACTCGCCCGTCGCCGACCTGCTGCGTGACCACGGTTCGCCGCTTTTCGTTTTTTCCGAGACCACATTGCGCAGAAAGCTACGGCATATGCGTGAAGCCTTCACCTCCCGTTATAAGAATATGAGCTTCGCCTGGTCGTTCAAGACCAATCGGCTCGATGCGATCTGCAAGATCATGAAAGACGAAGGCTGGGCCGCCGAGGTGGTTTCCGACTTCGAATACGAGAAGGCCCGCAAGCTCGGATATGCGGGTCCCGAGATCGTATACAACGGTCCATACAAGAGCCGGGCTTCGATAAAGACCGCCCTGGAAGAGGGAGCGCTGATCCAGATCGACAATTGGGACGAGTTGGCTGTGGTGGAACAGCTAGCGGGCGAACTGCACGGCACCTTCGATGTGGGAATAAGAGTCTGGGTGACCACCGGCTACGCGCCGATCTGGTCGAAATTTGGTTTCAGCCTAGTCAATGGCGAAGCGCAGCATGCAGCCAGGCGAATAATTCGCCACCCACAGTTCAGGCTGCACACGATCCATTGCCACGTCGGAACCTATGTTCTTGATCCCGAAACATTTCGCGTGGCCACGCAGGTTCTGCTCGGGCTGCGAAAGGAATTGTCTGACGACACCGGCCATCTGGTACCATGCTTGAACCTTGGTGGCGGCTTTCCCTCCAACAGCCTCCTGCACGGTATGGTGGGGCCCGCCGAGGTCGTGATTCCGCCGATTGAAGACTATGCCGACGCGATTGCCGGGGAGTTGAACGCGCTGCCGAAGCGCGACAAGCCTCTTCTGCGGGTGGAGTCGGGGCGCTATCTCGTGGATGAGGCCGGCTATCTGGTTTCCACCATCGTTGCGATTAAGGGCGGGCCGCGCCGCGATGCTCCGCCCGAGACGCTGAGCTCGCTTGTCGTCAAGGAACAGATGCTTCTGTCGGACACGGCCAGGCTGAGCTATGTGCTCGATGCGGGCGTCAATCTGCTCTACACGGCAAACTGGTTCGCCATCCAGCCGTTCCCGGACCGCCGTGTGAATTCGCTCCCGGAACCGACCCGGCTTCTGGGGTGTCTGTGCATGGAGATCGACGTCATCCGCGATCATGTCGATCTGCCCCGACTGCAGACCGGCGATCATCTTACCTTCCATCCGGTGGGAGCCTACAATTTCGATCAATCGATGCAGTTCATTCATCTACGACCAGCGGTAGTTCTGATCGGCGAGGATCGGAAGGTGCATCTGATTCGCCGCGAGGAAACACTCGCCGACATGGAGGCTGCCGAGTCGCTGCCTGCCCATCTTTCCGGCTAGACCGGCTTCGAGCCGGACTCTGCAACAGGAAGCCACGGCCAATGGACGTCTCGGCCACCGAGATCCAGTTCCCCACACCCAGGCAGATCTTGGCCGTGGCAGCCCAGCTCTACCTGCGCCCGCTCGCGTCGATCCTGCTGATCGGCTCGGCCTGGGTCGGGGCCGGATTGTGGATCCTGCTGCTGCAGGAACCTCTGCTGGCAATCGTGGCATTCCTCGCACTGAGCATTATCGAGATCATCAGCCAGGTAATGGCGCGCGGAGACGCCTCCGTCTTTGGTCCCCTGACCCGCGCCAACGCGCTGTTGTGTGCGCTGGGCGCAGCGTTTCTGATGGGTCCGATGGGACTGCCGTTTCTGCTGCAGATCGTGCTCATGTTCGGCGCCCTCTGCGTAGGACTCTACTTCACGTTGATTTTCAAGCGTCTGCTCAGGAACACCTCGCTTCCGCCGGTGATCGTGCCCTACGTTCTGCTTGCGGCGATATCGGCCATCCTCATCCCCTACGGCGTAAGCAATTCGGCCCACCATTTCGGCTGGCCCGTCGTCGAAGTGGTCAGCTTCATCGATCTTCCCCGCGCCTTCCTGCTGACCATGGGCGGGTTCCTCTACTCGCCCTGGTTTCTGTCAGGCGCCGTGATCGCACTCTTGGTGTTTGTCTGGTCACCGGCAATGTTTCTTGCCGGAATGATTGGCTGGCTGGTGGGCGCACTGACGTCGATGGGATTAGTTTCCGTGGGCGTCGATCCGCATTGGCCGCATGCTTCCTACAATTTCTTCCTTTCCGGAATGGCGCTCGGCGCAGTGTTCTTCCTTCCGGGTCTGCGCGGGATGGCCGTCGCAGCCTTTGCCGGGATGATCTGCGCGCTCTTCGCGGCGGTCTTAAGGATCTATGTCGGACCGTCCGGAATAGCCTACCTCCCCATCCCCTTCAGTCTCACCCTCTTCAGCGGCCTTCTTGCATTGGACAATCCGGCTCTTGCACCGGGTCTGCGGCGCAATCTCGCCTGGTTTGATCGACCGGAGGACGCCTGGATCAAAGAAGCGTGGACACGCAAGCGCTGGGGAGAACTGGGGCAACTGTTGGCGGTTCCGCTCGTCGGCCCAGTGGAGGTGGTTCAGGGTTTCGACAGCAAACCCAGCCATCAAGGCGCCTGGAGACATGCCCTGGATTTCCAGCGCCCCCCAGTTGCGCCGGGTGAGCGGAGGGGACGCCCCTCGCTTCTTGGCGAACCAGTCTATTCCCCGGCGGTAGGAGAAGTGGTGAATATGCGCAACGATGTCGCAGACAATCCGCCAGGCGTGGCGAACTATGGCGACAATTGGGGCAATTACCTGATCCTGAGAACGGGTGCCGGGAAACATGTGCTGCTGGCGCATTTCATGCAGGGATCCATCGCGGTTGCGCCGGGACAGCAGGTCGATTACGCGAGCTACCTGGGCAGCGTTGGCAATTCCGGGCGCTCAACAGTGTCGCATCTGCACATGCAGGTGCAGGCGACCGGCGAGCCAGGGGCGCCAACTCAGCCGTTCAGCCTTGCCAACTACTACACGTTCGGCGGGGACAACAGCAATACCCGGTTCTGGCATGCAGCCGGACTGCCCGGCGAGGGCGAAATCGTTGAGGGCGCCAGAACCAATCCGGCAGTGTTCCAGCAACTCACCGGAACCGGGCCGGGACGCACCATCTATGCGGTGACCGTTAACGGCGATGTGCCGGACTCCGTCGTGTCCACTGGCCCGATAATCGTGGAGTCGCGCCTGTCGGAAGCCGGAACCTATGTCTTGACGTCCAGCGAAGATGCAGAGGTCGAATACCGTCTGGACGCCGACGCCATACGTGTGATCCGCACAAAGGGCTCATCCGGAACAGCGATGGTTATGGCAATGATCGCCGCACCATCGATCCCGTATTGCGCTCAGCCGGGCCTGCAGTGGACCGATGTTCTACCCCTGACCGAATTGCAGACCCTGCAGTACCTCAGAAAGTTCCTGTCGCCCTTCGACATGCAGGTCTTCGTCACGGTCGCCTGCGAGTGTCTGGCGGTCCCGGACCAAGCCTATCCACGGCTCGCCATCCGCACGCGCCCGCTGAAGCGCCATCCCGGTTTGCCGATCAGCTGTACGATGACGCTCGCACCTTTGCGCGGCGCGACGCGGATCGAGGCCGAGTATCCAAGTGGCAGCGTGGTCTATGACAATACCTCTTTCGAGCCACGCAGCATGTAGACCGCGACCGAAAAACCGCGCGCGACGTGATCAGGGGCTGGCAAGGGAGGAAATGGAAGGACGGGGCGGAAACAAGCCAGGCGAAGGCGCGTGGTGAGAAATCGAGAGGAGAAGCAAGATGTACATGACCTCAAGACGCCGCTTTCTCAGGTGTGGCGCAGCGATGGCGGCAACTATGGCGGCGGGCACCTGGAGCAGCATTGGCTACGCAAACGGCTCCTCGGCACAAGTACTTATCCGGGTCGGAGTGGTCCACGTTGCCCCCGTTGCCGAGATTGGTTGGACGAAGCAACACAGCATCGCTGTCGAGGCTTTGCAGGCGCGGTTTGGCGATCGGATCCAGATCAGCGTCGTCGACAATGTCTTCGATCCCCAGCATGCCGAAGAGGTTTTCCGCGAGCTTGCGGAGAACGGAAATCACCTCATCTTCGGCACCAGCTATGTGCATGGCGCTGCCATGCATAGCGTGGCGCCGCAGTTTCCCAATGTGATCTTCGAGCAAGCTTCGGGGATTGCGAGCCTGGAAAATCTCGGGACATTCGATGCCAGATACTACGAAGGCGGCTATGTCGCCGGCGTCGCTGCCGGCCACATGACCCAATCGGGCAAGGTCGGGTTCATCGCCAGCTTTCCGGTCCCGGACATCATCAACTCGGCAAACGCGCTGCTGTTGGGGGCACAACGGGTCAGGCCCGATGCGACCTGCGAGGCGGTCTTCCTCGAGACCTGGTTCGATCTTGAAAAGGAAGCCGAAACCGCCAACGCGCTCATGGCGCAAGGCTGTGATGTGATCTACTCGATGACCGGCACGGCTGCCAGCGTGCACGCGGTGGGCGAGCGCGGTGCCTGGTCGATTGGTTATGCCAGCGACATGACCGACTTTGCCGCCGGCAGGCAGCTGACCGCCATCGTGCTCGACTGGAGCAGTGTATATGAGCAGGCCGCGCAAGCGGTCGTCGCTGGCGACTGGCAACCACAACAGCGGTGGAGCGGACTGGCCACCGGAGTGATCACGATGGCACCCTACAATACCGCGATACCCGCTGAGGTTCGCGCCGAGCTCGAGCAGTCCGAAGGCGACATCGCTTCAGGCGCACTGCATCCCTTTGCCGGCGAGCTCCGGGATCAGCAAGGCGAGGTTCGCGTCGCAGCCGGGGAGGTCCTCGCCGAAGCGGACATCCGCGCCATGAATTGGTTCGTCGAAGGTATGATCGGTACCGTGGACTGACGGCGAAGCCGCGTCTTCCATCAACCGGTTCGCGCGGGCGCAGCGCTCTGCATCGACCCCGACGCCGGGCAAGCCCGGCCGCCGGTCACCGGATGGTCGCGGCGGCCAGCTCGGAATCGTTGACGAGCTCGTGGCCCTGACCTTCCGCGATAACGTCGATACGCAGCTCGCTCGCCATGGCGACGATGGCACGCATTGTGCCTGCACTGTCGGCGTCGTTCATTGCGGCGTCGATCAGCGGCTTCGAAATCCTGATGCGGTCCACCCGATAGGTATTGAGGTAGTCGAACGTCGAGCACTTTGTGCCGAAATCGTCGATCGAAATCCTGACCCCGAGCTTCTGCAGTTGCTCGAGGACATCGTTCTGTGCCATGGCGGCTTGCGCCAGCACGGATTCGGTGACGTCGAGTTCCAGCTCGCCCGGAGCCATGCCCCATTTTGCCAGGGTTTCGCAGACGAACCTTACGAAGTCGTCGCCGTTCTTGATCTGGGCAAACGAGATGTTGACGCCAACCGTCGCAGGCGCGTTGCCGGCCTTGCGCCAACGGCTCATCTGCTCGCAGGCACGATCAATCATCCATCGCCCGATCGTCGCGCTCGCACCAGACCTTTCGGCAATGGCATGGAACGCCGGCGGCATGAGCACCCCGCGCGTCGGATGATGCCAACGCAGGACCGCCTGCATCCCGACATTCCTGCCAGTGGAGAATTCCAGCTGCGGCTCGTAATGCAATGCAAACTCGTCGCGGCTGATCGCCGCCGCCAGATCATTCGTCATGGCCACCTGCGCACGCACGCGTTCATCCAGTTCTTTCGTATGGAACCGGTACTGGTCGCGTCCTTCTTCCTTGGCGCGATAGAGAGCGACATCAGCCTGCGCCAGCATGTCGCCAGGGGTGGCGATGGCGATCTCGGGCGCATAGGTGGCGATGCCGACGCTCGCGGTGATGCTAACCACGTTGCCGCTCAGGCTCACAGGCCTGGCCAGCGCGTCGCGGATCTTGCCGGCCAGTGCGCCGGCGTCCGAACCGTCATTCAGGTCGAACTGCAATATGGCGAACTCGTCGCCGCCCAGACGCGCGACGATATCGGACTCCCGCACGCTCGTCTGGAGGCGTTCGGAAACGGCTGCCAGCAGCTCATCGCCGGCCGGATGGCCCAGCGTGTCGTTGATCTCCTTGAAGCGATCGATGTCGAGGGACAGAAGCGCGAACGCCGATGCCCCGCGTCCGGAGGCGGCAAACGCCTGGCGCAGCCGCTCCATGAACGTCGCTCGATTGGCCAGTCCAGTTAGCTGGTCGGTGCGGGCAAGATGCATGACCTTCGCCTCGGCCGCCTTGCGCTCGGTGACATCGATCAGCAGCCCTTCCAGCTCGATCAGCCGGCCCGCCGCGTCGCGGATGGGCGTAAACTGGTTTTCGACCCAGCGGTAGTCACCGCGGCTTGTTAGCAGTCGAAATTCGGATACGCCGCGCTGATTGCCCTCGTCGAACACACTTGCCAGCGATTCACTGAAGGTCGGGAAATCGTCGGGATGGATGAGGGTTTTGTAAAGATGCGGTGACGCCATCAGATCGGCCGGCTCGTGGCCGAACAGCGTGATGTTCTGCGATACATAGAGCATCGGCAACGACGGCTCGCCGCGCAGGCGATACAGAAACGTCGGAGAGTTCTGAATGATGCGGTTGGCGTTGGCGATTTCCTCGACATAGCGCTCGCGGCGGATCGAATTGCCGATCAGTTCGCCCAGCGTCTGCAGGATCTCGATCTCGAAGTCCGCCCACAGCCGTTCGGCCGTACAAGATTCCAGTCCCAGTTGGCCCCAGCCCTTCCCGTCAATCATGATCGGGATGACCAGCACCGTCTGGCTACCCAGACCGTCCAGCATAACCTTTACATCACCGGTGGTCTTCTGCAGGTTGGACAACACGATCTCACCTTTGACCAACGGCGCCAGCCATTCCTCAATTGCGGGACTCATGAGCCCCGGAGCCTCGAAAAACTCCTTATCAAGCCGAAACGTCACGTCCTCACTCTGCCAGATATATCGCAGGACAGGCGCCTCAGTATCCGTTCTTGGTTGCTCCAGCACAGTCATCCGGTCGATCTGAAGTGCCCTGCATACCAGTTCCAGTACCTTCGGCATGGCGTCGTCCAGGCTGGACGCCGAGACAAACTCGCTGGCGCTGACCGCGACGGTATGCAGCAAGGCATCGCGCCGGCGCAGCGCCGCCTCGGCGATCTTGCGCTCGGTGATATCTTGAGTGGTACCCGTGATACCGACGGCCCTGCCGGCCGTATCGAGCGTTATCTTGCCTTGGGTGCGGACATTCCGCTCGGACCCGTCCGGCCTGATTGCTCGGAACTCGAAGTCATGCGGGATATGTTGCTCGACTGTGGCAGCGAGGGCATCCTGGATCAGCTGTACGTCTTCGGGATGAACGATCGACAGAAAATCGGCGAAGCTTGCGGGGAAGTCTTGCGGATCGCGGCCGAAGATTCGCCAGACCTCGTCCGACCAGATCATTTGATCGCTGACCAGGTTCCACTCCCATGAACCGATGGCGGCTAGTCGTTCGACCGTCCGCGTCGTCGCCTTCGCCTGCTGCCGCTTCAGGCTTATGATGGTAAGGCCAATCTTGTCGGCGAGTTGGCAGGCAAAGGCGATTTCGTCGCGAGTCCAGCTGTGGGCCTTGTTCACGTGCTCGAAGCACAAGAGGCCAAAATGCCGGCCCGATGCCTGGACCACTGCGTCGAGCATCGATGTGATACCGTGCGGCTTGAGGTAGGGCTCCACATAGCCCCTGGTTCTTGGATCGGTAAGAGCATCGTCGGCGGCCACGTATCGCGACGCCTTGACGGCGGCGATCTCATCGCCGAAGTCATTCTCGCTGAGGATCATTCCGGAGGAGTGACGGGCAGGCGTCGCCTCGTAAAGGTCGATGCAGCGAAGCTCGGTCTCGTCGTCGTTGAACAGCCAGACATTGACGCGCTGGCAACCGGTAGCGAGCGCCGCCAGTTCGGTGATTTGGAGCGCGATCGCCTCGATATCGCCCGACAGCAAGGCCTCGGACTGGCTGATCCGGCCGATGATCTCAAGCTGCGTCTGGGTGCGCTGAAGTTCGTCGCGGACCACCCGTTCGGCCGCCTCGCGCTCGGTGATGTCGTGCGCCGTCCCCGTCAGGCGGACAACCTTGCCGGCCTGGTTCAGGGTCGATTCACCCTGTGCGTGGATGATCCGGTCGGTCCCGTCCGGCCTGACGATGCGGAACACGGTGTCGTAGGGAGCATTGTGGTCGAAGGTCGCGGCCAGGGCGGCCTGGACCCGCTGAAGGTCGTCGGGATGAATGACGGAAAGGAAGTTATTGACGGATGCCGGGAAGCTGTGCAGATCGCGCCCGAAGATACAGGAGACTTCCTGCGACCAGACCAGCTGATCGTTGACAAGGTCCCATGTCCATCCGCCGATACCGGCAAGGCGCTCCACTGTCACTAGGACGTGGTGGAGTATCTCGCGCGACACTTCCGTCTGCGGGACGTCGCCGAAGCTGAACCGCTTCGTCGCCAGGTCGCTCATTTCACATCCATCGCCTTGCCATCGACTGGAGGACCGCCGCATGATCGCGCCGTCCACCACATGCGCCGCTTTCGGCTGGTAAGGTCCTGTGCCAAAAAGTCAGGAGCACAACAGCATATGATGTCTCTTGGGACCGACGCACAGTATGCCTCATGGCCTGGCTGGGCCGGGAGGCCATCGTGCGCTTCTACGCCTGCCACCCTCAGACTGTCGCTGAGCGAGTAGCCGCAATAACCCCCACTGAAGGACACGCTGAAGCAGAGGAACTTGGTCCCGGTGTGCTGGAACTCCAAGTCCTTGCCGTTGGGGCATATAAGAGTCCCCTTCTTTACAAGGCCATGACGGTAGTCCCTTGATTTGAGGCTGCCGTCACAGGGGCCGACTTAACGGAATGTGCGCTGGTGGTGGGTTGGCCCCGCACCAGCCATAGCCATGCCGCCCAGGGCTCCACCGATGATGGCGCCGGGAGGTCCGCCGATCAGGGCGC
>SKQW01000110.1 GCA_007118805.1 Rhodobiaceae bacterium
CGGCGCGGCGATCGTCGAAACCAGCGGGCGCTACCGTGTCAGTAGCGCGCGGATCCGCTCGCTGGACGGCCTCGGCGGCGTTACCGGCCCGTCCACCGCGGTGGATTGCGATCTGATCGCCGTCTCAGGCGGCTGGACCCCCAATGCCGCACTGTTCTCGCAATCGCGCGGAATGCTCGCCTATGATGAAGCGCTCGGTGCATTCCGGCCCGGCAAGTCGTGGCAGCGCGAGCGGTCGGCCGGGGCGGCAGCCGGAACCTTCGATCTCGCGGGCTGTCTGCGCGAGGGCGCGCGAGCCGGGGCCGAAGCAGCGAAGCGAACCGGGCATGAAGCAAAGGCAGCCACGCCGCCCAAGCTCAAGGGCGAGGTGACAGGTCAGGGCCGAATCCTGGTCATGCCAGAGGTTCCGGCCGGCCGACCGAAGGAGAAGGTGCGGGCCTGGGTCGATCTTCAGGACGACGTAACGACCAAGGACCTGAAGCTTGCTCTTCAGGAGGGCTACGAGTCGGTTGAGCACGCCAAGCGCTATACGACCACCGGCATGGGCACTGATCAGGGCAAAACGGTCAACATGAACGCCTTCGCCCTGATCGCCCATCTCCGCGGCAGGCCGATGCATGAGATCGGTACCACCACGTTTCGGCAGCCCTGGAAGCCGGTGACCTTTGGTGCGATCGCGGGCCAGCACGTCGGCGGTCACTTCCAGCCCCGCCGCACGACGCCAATGCATGCCTGGCATCGTGCAAACGGCGCGGTTTTCGAGCCGGTCGGAGACTGGCTGCGCGCCCGCGCCTATCTGCAATCCGGTGAAAGCTTCGCGGACGCCGTCCAGCGCGAATCGCGAGCGGCGCGGGAGGGAGTGGCCGTGCTCGATGCGTCGACGCTCGGTAAGATCGATATCCGCGGCGCGGATGCGCGCACCTTTCTGAACCGGGTTTATACCAACGCCTGGAAGAAGCTCGCGCCCGGCCGCTGCCGCTACGGGTTGATGCTGGGCGAGGATGGCATGGTGATGGATGACGGGGTGACGTCCTGCCTTGCCGACGATCACTTCCATATGACGACGACCACCGGCGGCGCTGCGCGCGTCCTCACCTGGCTGGAGGACTATCGGCAGACGGAATGGACGGATCTTGAGGTCTTTCTCACCTCGGTCACGGAGCAATGGGCGGTGGCCAGCCTGTCAGGGCCGGAAAGCGTGCATGTAGTGGCGGAATTGTGCGATGGGCTTGACCCCGACCCCGAGCATTTCCCGTTTATGAGTTGGGCCGACGCCAAAGTCGACGGGATCCCCGTCCGGGTTTTCCGGATCTCGTTCACCGGGGCACTGGCCTACGAGATCAACATTCAGGCCAGCTACGGGCACTGGCTGTGGGAGAAGATCATCGAGGCAGGGCGGCGCTATCGCATCACGCCCTACGGCACCGAAGCTATGCACCTGTTACGGGCGGAGAAGGGATTCATCATCGTCGGTCAGGAAACCGACGGGACGGTGACACCTCACGACTTGCGGATGGACTGGATCGTCAACACCAAGAAGGGCGAATTCATTGGCAGGCGGTCACTGTCACGGTCCGACACGGTGCGGCCAGACCGCAAGCAGCTCGTCGGGCTCCTCACCGAGGATCCGGATCTCATGCTGGAGGAAGGTGCCCACATAATCGAGACGGATAGCGAGCCGGAGCCGCCGGTGCCGATGCTCGGCCACGTCACCTCGAGCTATATGAGTCCAACCCTTGGCCGCTCGATTGCGCTAGCCATGCTGAAGGGCGGCGGCGGACGGATCGGCTCACGCCTCTATGTCGCCCGGGAAGGTGGCGACCCGCTTCCCGTAACGGTGAGCGAGACCGACTTCCTGGCCATGCGGGAGGCAGGCGATGCTTGAGCCGGACCGCAGATCGCCGCTCCACCACCGTACCGAGATCTCGGCCGAGGAGGCCGCTCACCTGCGAGAGCTGCCGTTTCAGGGCAAGATTGTCCTGCGCGGGGATGCCGGCAGCATCGGCGACGCTGCGGCGGATGTTTTGGGGGCACAACTGCCCGTCGAGCCCTGCGGCTCGGCTTTGGGAGCCAACCTGGCGATTCTCTGGATCGGCCCGGACGAATGGTGGATCATCACCGAGGCCGGTGTTGAGCGGGATACGCAGGCGCGGCTGTCGGTCGCACTTCAGGGCCGCCATCATCAGACCGTCGACGTCACCGATTACTACACCACCATCGAGGTGGCCGGGCTGCGTGTGATCGAGATGCTCTCGAAGCTGACGACGCTCGACCTTCACCGGAGAGCCTTTCCGCTCGGACGAGTTGCCGGTTCCATGTTCGCGCAGACCCAGGCGACCCTGTGGCACGCTGGCTCCGACGAATACGACAGCCCATCGTTTCGGCTGTTCGTGCGCTGGACCACGGCCGACTATCTCTGGTGCCTACTGGCAGAAGCCGGCAGGGAGTTCGGCCTGCCGGTCCAAGAGCCGCTGGCGGGCGAGACCTGGCGGCTGGCGCGTTAGCCTGGCGGCGGGCCAGCGAAACGACAGGGCCTCCGCGACGGTGGTCGCCGCGAAGGCCCGTGGATTGGTTCAGGACCAGTTTTCGACATATCGCCGCAATCTTACTGCTCATGACGAGGTGAGGCGCGCATCCAGGACGCGGCCCCGCGACGGCGATGGTCAGGGCCGGCTTGTGCGGCGAGCCTGCTGCTCGGCCTCGACCTGCTTGAGCGCGAGATAACCGTTCAGTGTGGCCGAGCGCGAGGTCGCGGCCGCCACTTCGGCAGGTGTGACCCCGATATCGTCCAACATATGCGGATCGAGATGGCCCAGCCGAAGCGTCCGCCGCGCGGCATTGCGCCGCGAAGCCGAGCGACGAGTCTTGGTAAGACCGGCCAGCATGTCGCGGAGTCGGGCGAAGATGGAGACATGGTCCGGTGCGGTCGTCCCGATGTGCAGCATGTCGGCCTCCATTGGTACAGCGTGAAGTTCTCCCCGATATGTGGCCTCACCCCTGTTCAATCAAACGAATTGGAATTATCTGACCGTTCAGTTTTTCTGACCGTAGCCTGAGAGGCCGTCATGTCCGCCGCACAGCTCCCGCTGCTTGATCACGACCTATTGCGCACGTTTGTCGCAATCGCGGAACAGCAGAGCTTCAATCGCGCGGCACGGGTGGTGTTCCGGACCCCATCTGCGGTCTCCATGCAGATCAAGAAGCTTGAGGCTACGCTCGGCCGGCACGTCTTCTTGCGCGACGGGCGATCAGTGCGGCTGACGCCGGAGGGCGAGGTTCTGCTCGGCTATGCCCGGCGCATCCTGCGACTCAACGAGGAAGCCGTCGGAATGTTCAAGGCCCCCGACCTCGAAGGCGAGGTGCGCTTCGGCACCCCGGACGATTTCGGAACCCGGTTCCTGCCCAGCATTTTGACTCGTTTCGCCAAAAGCCATCCGGCGGTCGAGGTGGACGTGGCGCTCGACATGAGCAACGAGCTTCTCAAACATCTCGACAGGGGCCTGCTCGATCTGACTCTGGTGACGTCGGCCTTCGGGCCGGATGCCCTCGAGCGGGGCCAGATCGTGTTCTCCGAGCCGCTGGTTTGGGCAGGGCTGGAGAATGGCTGCGCTTACGAGCGTCGACCGCTGCCCCTGGCGGTTTCCACGCCCGGCTGTTCGTGGCGCGAGCGCGCCGTCGAATCCCTTGACGGGGCCGGAATCGATCACCGGATTGCCTATACGAGCCAACACTGCAACGGGCAGGCCGCCGCGGTGCTGGCCGATCTGGCGGTGGCGCCATTCCCCGCCAGCTTGGTCGAGGCGCCGCTGCAGCGTCTCGATGAACAACGCCACGGCATGCCGGCGATCGGCGACTATCACATTGCCTTGGCGCGCGCGCGGAAATTGCGACCCGCGTCGGAAGCGTTCGCCCAGCACGTCACCGAAAGCTTTGCCGAGCTGGGCCAAGGCGCGGTCTGAGCCTTGGTCAGTCCGTTACCCCATCGGGGTCGGAAGCACGTTCGCGTCGCCGGCCGCGCCGCCGGCCAACAGTTGGCGAGCCGGCATCGCCATTCCCGACCCGTGGCTTCGGCAGCGCGATGGCGGCGTTGAGCCGGGGGAAAGACTCGACC
>SKQW01000294.1 GCA_007118805.1 Rhodobiaceae bacterium
GGCGGCCTGGTCGAGCGCACCGTGCTTGCGTTCCAGAAGCGCCAGGTAGTGCCGCGGGTCGCTCACCATGTCGCCGGCCTCGTAGGAACGGCGATGCCGCGCGATCTCCTTGCCTTCCGCCATGATCGCCACCTCATCGACGAAGCCCTTCACCAGAACCTGGCCATGGGCATGCGCCGTCGGCACCGAGTAGTCGACATTGCGGTAGCGCACCAGCGAGGTGGAACTGACCCGGCCGGGCCGCAGGTCGCAGGCCTCGAAGGTCGAGGCGGGAAGCCGACGGAATGTCGCCAGATCGGCAAGGAGGCGCTCCCCGATCAGACGCCTGTCGCGGCCGGACGTCTCGTTCAAGCGCCCCAGGCAATGATGCTCCAGCGTCCGATTGAGGGCCGCGAAGGAAGATGCCGTCGGCACCGGTGTCAGGTAGCTGCGCCGGGTAAACTTCACCAGAGCCTCGACATTGCCCTTGTCGTTCCCGCGCCCCGGCCTGCCATAGCGATCGAGGAAGACGAAGTGGCTGATGATGCGGGTGAAGGCCGAGCTTCGCTCACGCCTGCCCTCAGGCAGAATCCGCACCACCGCCAGCTTCATGTTGTCGAGCAGAACCGAGCGGGGGACCCCACCGAAGAAGCCGAAGCCCGAGGCGATCCCGTCAAGCAGGGCCTCCGTCGTCTCGGCCGGGTAGGCCTTCACAAAGCAGGCATCCGAATGCGGGAGATGCATGCAGAACAGGTGCAGCTTCACCCGGCTTCCGCCGATGATCCCGATCGCCTCGCCAAAGTCGATCTGCGCGTGGCCCGGCGGATGCGCCAGGGGAACGAACACCTCCCGGCGACGGACCCGTGCAGAACGCACATAGTCCTTCACCGTCGTGTAGCCGCCGTCAAAGCCGTGTTCGTCGCGAAGACGCTGCCAGATCCGCTTGGCCGTGTGTCGCTGCTTGGCCGGCGCGCCATCGTCGGCCTCCAGGATACTGTCAATGACGGGGATCAGTGCCCCCAGCTTCGGACGCGGCACCGGCTTCGTGCGGACATAGCCAGGAGGCGCCT
Source organism: Rhodobiaceae bacterium (assembly GCA_007118805.1). Taxonomy (GTDB): domain Bacteria; phylum Pseudomonadota; class Alphaproteobacteria; order Rhizobiales; family Tepidamorphaceae; genus SKQW01. The sequence goes on from SKQW01000294.1 coordinate 1,050, forward strand.
CGTAAAGGCACATCTTCCTGACCGTGTCCCGGCTGATCCCAAGCCGGCGGGCAACCTCCCGCCGGCTCACGCCCTCCAGAAACACAAGCTGCCGGACGGTTGCGTAGATATCCAAGCCGAACATCCCCCGATCGTCCCCCTCCAGATCATCATGGAAAGAAACGACCCTCCAGTGGCCGGCTTTTACGCCGCCCTTGTAATAGCGAATCTCGATAGCGTGGGTGTGTTCCGAGAGGAACGCCCTGCCACAGATGGCCATCTGTGGCAGGGCGGCCGGCGATCGGATCGGCGCCGCCCTTAGTCAGGCTTGGCTGTGCTGTAGCGTGATCGTCGCCGGCGCCTTCATCGGACCCGGATGGTTGCCGGAACTCACAGGTTCGCTTCACAAGGCAGGGTCGACGAAGATGACGAACATTACCACGCTGGTGGCGGGGATCGATACGGCCAAGGACAAGCTCGACGTGGCAGTCCACGGCCGGCCGGATCGCCTTCAGGTCGCCAACACAAGAGCCGGTTGGCGTCGCTTGTCGGCAATACTCTTGAAGGCTGGCGTCGCCCGCATTGGCGTCGAAGCCAGCGGTGGTTATGAGCGCGGCGTGGTGGCACATCTTCGGGCCGCCGGTTGCGCCGTGCTGGTGCTGCAGCCGATCCAGGTCAGGGCTTATGCGCGCATGCATCTGCGCCGGGCCAAGAACGACCAGCTCGATGCCGGCCTCATTGCCGCCTGTGTGGCGACACTCGATCCGCCCGCGGTCGAGCCTGACGCGCGACTGGCCAGTCTGGCCGACGCGCTGACCTTCGTGGAGCAGATCGAGGAGGACATCGCCCGTCTCAAGGTCCGGCTCGAGCACATCCAACAGCCTCGGCTGCGGCGCATGGTCATGGCCGACATCGCTCGCCTGACGGCCCGCCGCAGGGCCGAACTGGCCCGCATCGCCGCAGCCTTGCGCGCCCATCCCGATCTCGCAACACGCCTGCATCTGGTGCTAAGCGTACCCGGCATCGGCGAGGCTGGATCGAGGAGCGCGTTCATTAATGTAACACAACAATGTCGGTCATGGCCACCTTCATCCCGGGCAAGGCAGGGGCCTGCTGACGGGAGATTGGCGACGGCGTTCCGGCACAATGCCCCGGCGCGCCATGGTGCATAGGAGCATTCATGATAAGGATGCCCGAGCTTCGACGGCGGTCGCGGTATCGCTAACCTGCTCCGGCGGTCTGACATCAATCACGGTGAGCTCGCGCGTCTCACCCGTGCGGGTCTTCCAGCTGATCGACGCGCCCGGGGCAATCCCGATGAGGGCAGCGCCGATCGGCGTCAGCACCGAAACCCGGCGCTCGCCGATATCGGCGTCGGGTGGAAACACCACCGTCACTGTCTGCTGCCGGCCAGTGCTCTCGTCAACGAAGGTCACGCGAGATCCAATGGTGACCACGTCTTGCGGCAGGTCGGCAGCGGGCACCACCTGCGCCGGCGTCAGGCGGTAGCAACACAGTCACCGTCTGCTGTGTCCGGTGCTCTCGTTGACAAAAAGGCGCGCATAATCAGATTGTGACTACGTCTTGCAGTCAATTCCTTGAAGTCGGTATCACACTGGCCAACCAACATCTCAAGTCAGATAATCACATCCAAGCAAAACATATATGTCGACGCATCGATCGATATTGCTTATGTCGCAATACTCGTCCGTTTGATGCGCCATTTCGATCGGCCCCGGCCCAAGAATAACCGTCGGAGGGGCGTTGAATACCGGCTTCAGGATGGACGCATCCGTAAAATAGCTGGCCGTCTCAACAGTTGGGCTTTGGCCCGTGACCTGCTCCACCGTCTGGAAAACGTGGCGAAGCCAAGGGTGATCCGGGGGCGTATAGACTGGCTCCAGATCGACGAACGGCTCCACGCGGGCATCGGGCAATTGCGCGGCGACCTGCTCAAGCACATCCCCATTCCTTTGGCCCTCCACAGTGCGCACGTCGAGGCCGACGACCGCGTGATCGGGCACCGAATTCACGTTCAGTCCGCCCGAGATCGTCCCGACATTGAGTGTCGGCTGCCCCATCACCGGGTGCGGCGCAACGTTGAAATCGAAGGCCGACAAGTTCAGGACAGCTTTGCACGCCTTCGCCACGGCGTTGACACCGTGCTGAGGCATGGAACCATGCGCTGTCACACCGTCAAATGACAGATACATCCAGAGCGCCCCCTTGTGGCCGACCATCGGCCGGTTGCCAGTCGGCTCGGCAATGATCAGGGCACCACAGTCTCCCAGAAGCTCGGGGCGGGCTGCCAGCCATGCCGCACCTTCGCTGCCGGTCTCCTCCCCCGCCGAAATCACCAGCACAACGTCCGCATTTCGGTCGGGCAACTCGGCGAACTGCAGGGTCGCGGCGATAAAGGCGGCGATCCCGCTCTTCATATCGCTCGAGCCGCGCCCAAAGAGGCGCCCCTCCTTCACCAGCCCTGCAAGGGGCGGCACCGACCATTCAGCGTGCCCGAGCGGAACCGTGTCGACATGGCCGGAGAAGACCAGCGGCTTTCGGCTCGCCTTTGTCGCCGGCAGTCGAACCACAAGGTTGGCTCGACCGGGTCCGAAATCGTAAACGGCCGTTTCGAACACCGGTTCCTTGAATCGCGCAGCGATGTACTCAATGCACGCACGTTCGGCTCCTGGAGGATTGATCGTATCGAACCCGACGAGTTTGCTTGCCAGTTCGGCACCTGCTGATAGGTCGTTCATTATTCGATCCCCCTCGTGCTGAGTTATTTTTTGCGCCATGCGTCGGCGGTCGGCGCACGCGGTCCTCGAATGGCACCCGGCGCAGCCCGCCTCCCATACCGGGCGGCACGCCAACGATCTGCCCAAGAAAGGCGTGCGCCCCACAGGTGGAGCGCGCGTCTCCACCACTGATTTGCCTCGCGGCTGACCCTACAAAGGCCGCAATGACGGGTCCTGCTATCCTGGCGCCTCAGATCGCCAGATGCTCCCGCACGGTGTCGCTCTCAACGATCTCGCTGGTCGGTCCGTCAGCAACCACACGACCCTTCTCGAGCACGATACA
>SKQW01000044.1 GCA_007118805.1 Rhodobiaceae bacterium
AGATCGCCCGCTTGACTCACGACTCGATTCTATTTACGTGCCGCGAAACACGCCGTTCATGGAGGACATTTCGGTCGAGCTGTTGTAGAGCGAGGCCCTGACCCGGACACGCCGGAACCAACATGTATGACTAAATAGGGCTTGGTGGCGTTATCTGAGACCAGCAGGTTTCGCTCGGGAGGTCGTTGATGCTGCTGGTTCAACGGTTCGCTAAACAGATCAAGGGGATGCTTTCTTGTTTTGACCGGCTGGTGCTCACTGCCACGCTCACTGATGCTGGGCATGCGCGCAGCGCTACTAGCTCGGCCAAGTGTCATAATGTGGTCGGTCCTGAAATAGCCGTTACGTTGCAACCCTCCAAGAGCGTCTGATAGAGGAATCGTCACCGTGCGCTCGCTCAAGCCAGGTCAGCAGTAGCGCGAATAGGGACAAGAAGGCCCTTGGTGCCTTGCCGTCCATATTGGCCCTGCTGGCCGCCTGGCTCGGGGGAGTTCGCACCGCCGATTCCACTATCGAGCACCCCCTGAGCCCTGCCGAGTAAGGGTTTCTTCGGGATCGACTAATTAGACGCGTACTTAGGCGCCGGGGATCCGGGAATCGAAGAAGCGGCACCTGTTTCACAGACTGGATCCAGGCTGTCACTTGGGCGACCTCCTATCCGACCGGTGCATCGGGGAGGTGGAAGCGCAGCCGCCCGTCACTGCAGCGAACATACACGCCGTCGCAGGCGAGGGTGTGGAAGTGGCGATTGAGCCGAAGCGCCGAGTCGGCGCGCTGCACGAGGGTGCACGCACCGACGAGACCCGCATCGACCTGACGCAGGCCAAGGCCCTGCTTGGCCCGGCGGCGCACCGAGCGGGCCTAGCCTGGAGCACCGCGGCACAGAGGCACAGATCGTAGCCGAGCGGGCAGCGCAGCCGCCACGGCAGCGAGCACGCCCACTGGCGACGCGCGAGCCCGGAGAGGGCCTCGAGGGCGCGTTGCGCGGCCACGTTGACGAAGACCCGGCCGGCTTCTCACGACATTTTGTGGTGGCTCTTTCAACCCTGGGTGTTGGGCACTCCCAAGGAATGCATGAGACACGAACGTGGCCTGAGGCATTTGGCGACTCGTAACCCCTCATGAAGGCCGTGCCGAAAGCGCGTTGTCGCAACCGAGCCACCAGACCAACAGGCTTTGGTGAAAGAGCCTTTGTGTTTTGTGCCAAGGATCATCGATCGAAGACGCTGGCGACTCGCGGGGGTTGAATCGGGGCTGCTGGGAGCATAGATTGGATAGATAAAGCAAATCGAGGGGACGATATGCCCACGACCAATAAGATAACCTTCTTCGCTTCAGGTAATGGAGACTCGGTACTGCTGGAGGCGCAGGGGCACACCGTCATGACCGATATCTGCTATCGGGCCGGCCGCTGCCAGGACGACGACGATGAAGAGGCTCCCGATTTCGGGCCGGATATCCGGGCCGCCTGCCCAGACGATCATTTGGGCATCTTCGTGCTGACGCACCCCGACCAGGACCACCTGTGTGGATTCGGTGAGATGTTTCATCTCGGATCGCCGAATGACTGCGATGACGATCCCGAGCAAGGGCCGGTCAAGATCATCGTCAATGAAATCTGGTGCAGCCCTTATGCGGCCAATCCCCATTACACCACCGAGACGTCGAAGCCAGTGATCGACGAGATCAAGCGCCGGAAGGCACTGCAGGGCACGGCGGCGGAGGACCAGGATGGCAACCGGCTGGTGATCATGGACACCGATTCGCACAAATCCGGCACGGTCACCGGCGGGCTGGAATGGCGCCTGCTGGCACCGACGCCTGAAGAGGCCGAGATTCCTAAGTCCGACGATCCCGACAAGCCGAATAGCTCGAATGCGTCGAGCCTCGTGATCCGATGGACCATCACCGTCGGCGGCAAGGCGAACTACGTGCTGCTCGGCGGCGACTCGACCGTCGAGGTCTGGGAACGCCTTTATAACGAAGTTCTCGGCAATGACCCGGACGCCCTGGCCTGGCACATCTTGCTGTCGCTGCACCATTGCTCCCGGCGCTCGATCGGGCACGTCGAAAACCCGGGCACGAAGGACGAGAGATTCGTGCCATCGCCGGATGCGGAGGCAGCACTTGAGGAACAGCGCGGCGACGGCCACGTCGTCGCGAGCAGCAACCGGATCGTGCGGGGCGGGCCGACGCCGCCCTCGTACCATGCCAAGAATCGCTATCTAAAGATACTGGCCGGCGGTGGCGCGGTGACGGATGACGAACGTAAGCGCTTCCTCTGCACGAGCGGCGAAGGGGATGGGGATAAGCCGGAGCACGTGGTCTTCAAGTTCAGCGCCAGCGGCCCGACGCGGGCGTTGATGGCGGCGCCGTTCGTTGCGACCACCGGCTCGTCGAGCGGACGCGGCGGCGGTTACGGATGAATGGCTGACGGACATGATGGCCGCGCTCTGCCTGAGAAGGACTGGCCCGACGCACTGACGCGCGAAGTCAGTCGCATCCGCCGCTGGCCGGCTGTCGATTCGGGCACCCTGTCCGTAACTACCGACGAAGGAGCCCGGCTCCGCATCGGGTTTGACTTTCGAACCGAGCGACTTCTTGAAGCTGCGGCGACCCCGATCCAGGATGTGGAGTCGGTAACGTTTGTGTACCGTTCGGTTGACGCCGTTGGCATGCATGCGCCGGCGGTCTGGAGCGCGCGCACGGACTTCCCGCGCGACATCGGGCACATCAACCCGACGTCCCCCGAGCACCCCGCGAGCCTTTGCCTGGCGCGAGCAGGCCTGCAAACCGTCTATGACCGCTACGGTGTGGATGGTGTGCTCGATCGGCTCTCCGACTGGTTCCATGACGCCAAGACAGGGCAGCTCATGAAGGACGGCTGGGAGCCGGTCCCCATGGGCGAAGGACAGGACGCCCGCGGTGGTTACTTCAATATTGGAATTTTCCAGGAGCTGGCATTGAACGAGGTGAGCAACACCAACTGGCGCTGCGGAGTGGGCAAGTGGTTGACCGAAGACCTTGGGGGCCGCGTGGTGTTCCTGACGCCTGCGGTGGACCTCAACGATGATGCGCAGGTCCAGGCGTCGAGTAAGCTAACCAGAGAGACGGCGAAGGAAGCAGGCATCGCGGCCTACATCCCCTGGGTTTTCGTATGGTCGGACCGGGCAAAGCCCATAGACCGTCAGCTCTTTGGCGTATGGAACAGCTACGGGGAGATCGAGGCCGGGCTCAAGGACACTGGGATCGCAGACCAGCTTCCCACAGCGATCATGACCACCCTATTGCAGCTCGCTGACCCGGCGACTACCGGCGGGCGTCCTGTGGCATTGCTGGTCGGCGTCTGGAGGCCTGAGCCGATCTCCGAATCCGTGTTCGGCATGGCGTCGGAGCCGGAGGCACGGCGTCTGGAAATCCGGGCATACCTTCTTCGTTGCGAAAACCATAGGCGCAACCCAATCGATCCCATTGTCCCGGCGCGGCAACTGCTGGGCCTCCAGCTTCCAAGCCGGGAGATGCTTGCCTTCGCTTCGGGGATTGTGGCGGACTTACCGGTGGCGTTGCTGGGTTACGGCGCCTTGGGCAGTTGCGTGGCCGATTTTCTGCTCCGGGCCGGCATTCCGAAGATCGCGGCCGTGGACAAGGACATTGTCGAACCGCACAACCTCGCGCGGCACCATGCGACGGTCGAGGACCTTTATGCGCACAAGGGCGCGCATCTGAACAGGCTGGCGGGCAAGGTCACGTTCCTCAATCAAGAAATACAGCGCGGGGCCATCGATCGTGACGTTACGACCCTGTCGAACGACGACCTTGCAAATGTCGCGGGTGCTTACCCCGTTATCATCGACGCCACGGCGGATGAACGGGTGCGGCGCCACTTGGCTGGCGCGGCTCTACCGCCCGAGACGAGACTCCTGCGCATGGAGATTTTCAACGGTGGCCAACTGGGCGCTGTCTTCCTCACAGGCCCTGGAAACAATCCGAACGCGATTGATCTGTATTACGAGTTGTGCGCGCGGGCCGTTGAGGACAAGGCCGTCGAAGAATGGCTGCGCTGTGAGCAAGCCTCCGGTACCTCCTCAGAAGAGCTGGTGCTCGG
>SKQW01000385.1 GCA_007118805.1 Rhodobiaceae bacterium
CCTCCAGACCTGTTTGGCGAAGATGGTTCTGGGCCCGCTGGCCAATGAACAGAACGAGAAGAACGGTGATGACGAGCCCAGCCAGAAGCATCACGGATTCTGCCGTGCCTGCCGGCCCCTCGAAAGCCAAGGCGCCTGCCACGCCGACATAGACGTATAGGAAGCTTCCTGGAATGATCCCAATCAGAGTGCCGGCGATATAGCTGCCGAACGAAACGGAGCTGAGGCCAAGCACGTAGCCCTTCGCGCCGAAGGGCATCGCAGGACTGAGGCGCAGCAGCAGCACGACGAGAAATCCGTGCTGTCCGACAGCACGATCAATTGCCTCAAGGCTTGGTCGTCGGCCGATATAGAAGGCGATCCTGTCGCGCCCGACATGGCGAGCGATCAGAAAGCCGATGATGGCGCTGGCCATCGCCGCCGGAAGCACAATCGCCAAGCCTCGAAAGCCGAAGGCCAGGCCGGCGGCAACTGGCATGATCCAGACCGGCCCGATCATCAAGCTCAGCGAGAGGTGGAGGATTGCGAAGAGCGCGAGTCCCGCCCACCCCGGGGCATCGATCAGCTCGGCAATTCGGGAGATCAATTCATCCAGCGGAAGCAGCCGCCAAGCGGCCGCCAGCGCTGCCAGGAGCAGTGCACCTGCGAGCCAAGCGGAAAGCCGGTGCAGCATAATCCGGCCCTTTGCTGATTGACGCCCTGTCCGGACACTTGGCGCCGGGGACCCTGGCGATCAGAATCTGCCTCTCACTCGCCGCACCTGCAACGGGACGGCGCACCGGTATGCATGCGTTCAGGTCCTCGCGTGTTCATCCTATGACCAGGAACAAGCGGGTGCCGTTTCTCAGGACGCTGAGCGCGGCTGTGGTGCCTGCCGCCTCTAACGCGGTGCGAAGCTCGGCGAGCGAGCCGACCGGGCGGCGGTTGACGGCGAAGATGAGGTCTGCGACGCGCAAGCCATTGCGTGCCGCGGCGTTGCCGCTCTCGACGCTCTCGACCATGACGCCGTCGACCACGCCATGGTGGGGATCGGTCGGTTCAAGTTCGCGAAGGCGTGCGCCCTCGAGACGGGGCATCACGTCCGGGTCGCGCAGTTCCGCCGGCTCGGCTTCCAGCAGCTCAGCTTCAAACGTCAGCTCCTGCGAGTTGCGCATCACCGACAGCTCTTGCGGCTGAACATCAGTTGCCGCCTTGACCTGACGCAACTCTTTGGTCGCCTGGCTGCCGCGCGCATGTCGTCCGCTGCAGCAGCACCGACCGGCATGCACGGGCGTCATGGCTGTGATGCAGCACCGCGCAGGAATTTTACTCGACTCCACGATACACGCTGACCGAGCATGATCTTGTCGCGCAACCTGGCGGACTGGCCAATGCCGGAATCCATCGAGCAATACATTCGCCGCAAGAATATTGAGCGTTTTCGGCAGTGTCTGAAGACGACGATCGACGAGGCGGAGCGGTCGGCGCTGCTGAGACTGCTGGCTGAGGAAGAAAGCAAGCTGCCGGTGGAGGAACAGTCGGAAACCTCCCGGCGACCCTACGCCGGCCCCGACGGCGGATGAGGGGCGCCTGATGTCCTGCGCCCCTGGATGGCCGCGCTATTCCCGCTGCTGCGCGCCGAGCGATTTCAGCAGCTCGCCGAACTCGACCGGGAAGGGGAAGACGATGGTCGAGTTCTTGTCGCCGCCGATGAAGGCCAGCGTGCTGAGATAGCGCAGCTGCATGGCCTCCGGCTTCCGAGCGAGGATCTCTGCGGCTTCGAGAAGCTTGGCCGCCGCCTGCTGCTCGCCCTCGGCATTGATGATCTTGGCGCGCCGCTCGCGCTCCGCCTCGGCTTGGCGGGCGATGACCCGGATCATGGTGTCGTCGAGGTCGACATGCTTGATCTCGACATTGATCACCTTGATGCCCCAGGCATCCGTCTGGCTGTCGAGGATCTCCTGGATGTCATTGTTGAGATTGTCGCGCTCGGCCAGCATCTCGTCGAGGTCGTGCTTGCCGAGCACCGAGCGTAGCGTGGTCTGCGACAGTTCGCTGGTTGCTTGCATGAAGTTCTCGACCTGGATGGTCGCCCGCTCTGGATCGACGATGCGGAAGTAGATGACGGCGTTGACGCGCACCGAGACATTGTCTCGGCTGATGACATCCTGGGTTGGAACGTCAAGGACCAGCACCCTGAGATCGGTGCGCACCATTTGCTGGATGAACGGGATCAGGATGATCAGGCCGGGCCCCCTGACGCCCGAAAAACGGCCGAGGGTGAAGATAACGCCCCGCTCATATTCGCGCAGGATCTTGATCGCCGCCGCCAGGAACAGGACGACGATGACGATGATCGGAAGATAGAAGGGCAGTTGGTCGAGCATCGGAGGATCTCCGGTCAATTTGTTTGCGCGTCCGGCGCCTTCTCGGGAATGACCTCAAGCGTCAGGTCGTCGACTCTGATGACGCGGATTGACTGGCCCTTGCGCAGCGGAACTTCCGACCTGGCTCGCCAGCGTTCGCCATGAACGAAGACATGGCCTTCGTCGCGGCGCCAATCGGTGACCTTGCCTTGCGCGCCGGCGAGCTCCTCACGTCCGGTGACGACGCCGCGGCGATATGACGTCCATGCCAATCGCACCACGAGAAGGCTGAAGGCGAGCGTGGTGATGACGATCGCGCCGACCACCTGCCAGGCGATTTCGAAGCCTGGCACGTTCGGGTCCATCAGGATCATGGCGCCGAGGACGAAGGCGATGGCGCCGCCGATGCCCATGATGCCGAAGGAGGGAGCGAAGGCCTCGGCAATCATCAGCGCGACGCCGAGCAGCATCAGCCCCCCACCGGCATAGTTCACCGGCAGAACCGCCATCGCGTAGAGCCCGATCAAGAGGCAGATCGCCCCGATGGTGCCCGGCACTAGCGATCCCGGATTCATGAATTCGAAGATCAGCCCGTAAATGCCGATCATCAGCAGAATGAGTGCGACGTTGGGATTGGTGACGACCTGCAGCATCTGGGTGCGCCAGTCGGGCTCGAACGCTTCGACGATGAGGTTCTTGGTGTCGAGCGTCACGTCGCGATCGGCGACTGTCACGACCCGGCCATGGGCAAGCGCCAGGAGTTCGGCCACGTCGCGGGCGACGAAGTCGATGACACCCTGCTCGGCCGCAGGCCGTGCCGACAGGCTCGCCGCTTCTCGCACCGCCTTCTCCGCCCAGTCGGCGTTGCGGCCGCGCAGCTCAGCGAGACCGCGGATATAGGCCACCGCATCCTCGATGATCTTTCTTTCCATGGGCGTCAGGCGATCGGGCACTGGATTGTCGTTGTCTCGCTTCGCTTCGTCCGTGCCCTGGTCCCGGCCGAAGGGAAGGCCTCCGCCCCCGATCTGGACGGGCGTGGCGGCGCCCAGGGTGGTGCCGGGGGCCATAGCGGCGACATGGCTGGCATAGAGGATGTAGGTTCCGGCGCTCGCCGCCCGGGCGCCGCTCGGATGCACGAAGGTGGCGACCGGAACTGGGGAAGCGAGGATGGTCCGGATCATCTCGCGCATGGAGGTATCGAGCCCGCCCGGCGTGTCAAGGCGCACCACGAGGAGCCCGGCATCGCGCTCGCTGGCATGCGCGATCCCCCGCGTGAGATAGTCGCTCACCGCCGGCCCGATCGCGCCATCGATCTCGAGCACGATCGCAGCTCGATCAGTCTGGGCGAGGTTGGGCAGAGTGGACAGCAGCAGGCCGAAAATCGCGAGCAGCAGCCAGAGCGCGGGGCGGGCGCGCTGCCCGCCCGAGCTTCGCTGGAATTCGGCCCGCGGTTCCATTTGGGTGGGCCCTTGGCTGCCGGTTCAGCCAGCGCCCGGCGGTTGGCGCGCCTCGTCCTCGGCCTCTTCGCCGGCCATCAGGATGTCGTAGACTTGGCCGGCCGGACTATGCGGCGGCAGGTGCCTCAGTGGCGTGCTCTCATCGTCGCCCGACGCCCAGGCAGCCGCTTCCTCAAGCGCCTCGAGGTCGGCGCCGGTGTCGATTATGTCCTCGACCTTCCAGTCCGGTATTGATCCGCAGACGTCGCGGACTTCGTCGGGCGTGAGTGCCCGCTGCTCAGTGGCTGGAC
>SKQW01000125.1 GCA_007118805.1 Rhodobiaceae bacterium
GCGCTGGCGTTGGCGCTGTCGGGCTGTGCCGGGATCGAGCGCGCCGGCATGTTTGGCGCGCCTCCGTCCACGCCGACGCTGGCCAATGAGGGGTTCGATTCCCGCGAGGTGGCCCTTGGCCAGCGCGATCATCCCCGCATCGTGACGAGCTTTGGTGGGATCTATGCCGATCCCGAGCTGCAGGCTTATCTTGACGGGATTGTCGAGGAACTGCGCGAAGCGTCGGAACGGCCCGATCTGGGCTACCAGGTCACGGTGCTGAACTCGCCCTCGATCAACGCCTTCTCGCTGCCCGGCGGCTATCTTTACGTGACGCGTGGACTGTTGGCGCTGGCCAATGATTCCTCCGAGGTCGCCGCCGTGCTGGCCCACGAAATGGCCCATATCACCGCCCGGCACGCCATTCAGCGCGAGGAGCAGGCGGCCTCCTCGACGATGCTCAGCCGGGTCATGTCGGATGTTGCCAACGGGCCGGACAGCGACGCCGCGGCCCTCGCTCTAACCCGCGGGCGCCTGGCCCAGTTCTCGCGCCAGCAGGAGCTCGAGGCCGACATGATCGGCATCCGCACTGCGGCGCGGGCCGGCTACGACCCCAATGGCGCGATCAGCTTCCTGCGCGGCCTGGAGCGCCAGAACGAGGTTCGCTCGCGCGCCATGCACCAGGAATACGAGCCCGGGCGGGTGGATCTGTTCGCCTCCCATCCCACCACGCCCCAGCGCATCATTGCGGCCGAGCGCGAGGCTCGGCAGGTCGAGGTCGCCGAGCGGCCGCGCCGGGGCCAGGACGAATTTCTCGACGCCATCAACGGCATGGCCTACGGCGACGACCCTCGGGAAGGACTGGTCCAGGGCCGCACCTTCATTCATCCCCAGCTCGGCATCAACTTCACCGTTCCGCCGGGTTTCGTGCTGGAGAATACGCCGTCCGCCGTGGTCGGCTTCGCCGAGTCCGGCGACATCATCCGCTTTGATACGGTCTCGGTCGACCGTGACGTCGCCTTGACCGAGTATCTCGGCGAGGACGCGGTGCGCGGCGGCGAGGTCAGCGGCGTCGAGGAGCGCGACATCAACGGCATGCCGGGCGCCATCGCCCGGGTGCGCGGCAGGTCCTGGGACTTCAAGGTGGCAGCGATCCGGGGGGAAGGTGAGATCATCTATCGCTTCATCCTCGCCTCGCGCGAGCTCGAGCCTGAGCGCGAGGCGTCTCTGATCGCCACGGCCGACAGTTTCCGCGTGCTGCCGGCGGACGAGGCCCGCCGGGCCCGGCAGCAGCGCATCCGGGCGGTCACCGCCCGCCCCAATGACAGCGTCGGCACCCTCGCCGCCCGCATGGCCTATGACGATTTCCAGGTCGAGCGCTTCCGTGCCCTTAACGGCCTGTCGCCCAGCGACCGCATCCGCCCGGGCCAACGGGTCAAGATCATCGTCCGCTGATCCGGCAATCCCCGTCGCCTATAGCGGTCCGTCAACTGGGATCACGGCGCGGCGCGATATGGGCGGAAACGACATGCCCCGTCAGACGAACGCCGCATCCGCGTCCGCGCCCGCCTCAGCGAGCAACGCCGAGCGCAGCTTCTCAAGGGCCCGGCTTTCGATCTGGCGCACCCGCTCCTTGGAGATGCCCAGCGCGTGGCCGAGCGATTCCAGCGTCGCGCCCTCTTCGGACAGCCGCCGGGCACGCACGATCCGCAACTCGCGCTCGTTGAGCACTTGCAACGCCGCCTGAAGCCGGAGGCTGCGCTTCTCGCTGTCCAGCGCGGCACCCACCGTTTCATCCTGCAGCGGGGCGTCGGAAACCAGGAAATCCTGGCGCTCGGCACCGCCTGTCTCGGATTCCAGCATCGGCGCGTTGAGGCTGCTGTCGGGCGCCGACAGGCGCGAATCCATCAGCGCCACATCATCTTCGGAGACGCCGACGGCCGCCGCTATTTCGCTGTACATCTGCTGTTCGGGCATCGGCGAAACGCCCTGCCCGAGCCGCGCCCGCAACCGGCGAAGATTGAAGAACAGCGCCTTCTGGGTGGAGCTGGTTCCGCCCCGCACGATCGACCAGTTGCGCAGGATATAGTCCTGGATCGAGGCGCGGATCCACCATGTGGCGTAGGTCGAAAAGCGCACTTCCCGCTCCGGCTCGAAGCGCGCGGCTGCCTCAAGAAGGCCGACATGGCCCTCCTGGATGAGATCGCTCATCGGCAGCCCGAAATGCCGAAACCGCGCGGCGATGGCGATCACCAGCCGCATATGGGCGTGGGTCAGCCGGTGAAGGGCGGCGTCATCGCCGTGGTCCCTCCAGCGCTGAGCCAGCGCACGTTCCTCGTCGCGCTCCAGATAGGGCGCGTTCATCGCGGCTTTCACGAACCGCCGGCGTGGGCTCAACTGATTCTGCATGGCAACTTTAGCCTGCGGCGCTCACTCGGTTCATTGACCGTCTGCACGTGACCGTCATCTGTTGATCTTGACTGTCATATGGTGTGTCGACGATCGATTCGCGCCCCTGGTTCCCTCATCCAAACAAAAAAACCGCCCGGCTTGAAGGCCGGGCGGCGCACATTTCGGTGATCGGCGCGGTCGCTGCCCGGCGCGCGACCTACGCGGCTTCTTCCTGCGGCTCGTCCTCGGCTTCAGCCGCACGGGCGGCGCCCCGTCGCTGACCCTTGGCGAGCATGGCCTCGATCTCGTGAACCGCCTCGGTCTCGGTAATCTTCTTGACCGCGCCGATTTCGCGCGACATGCGATCGAGCGCGGCTTCGTAGAGCTGGCGTTCGCTGTAGGACTGCTCGGGCTGGCTCTCGGCCCGATACAGGTCCCGAACGACCTCGCCGATCGAGATCAGATCGCCCGAATTGATCTTGGCCTCATATTCCTGGGCCCGGCGGCTCCACATGGTCCGCTTGACCCGCGCCCGTCCTTTGAGGATCTCCAGCGCCTTGCCAACCACGTCCTCCTCAGACAGCTTGCGCATGCCGACGCTCTCGGCCTTGGCCGTGGGCACGCGCAGGGTCATCTTGTCCTTCTCGAAATTGATGACGAACAGCTCCAGCGTCGCGCCAGCAACGCTTTGCTCCTCGATGCCCATGATCTGACCGACACCATGGGACGGATAGACAATGTATTCGCTGGTTCGAAAACCCTGACGCTGAACGGCCTTCTTGTTCTTGAGAGTCATACTCTTCTTCGAACTCCTACCTTGCGGCCAAAGCCGCCGCCTCGCCTGAGATTATGCGCGCCGGAACCTTGCCTCCCCGCAGCCACCCCTCAGGGCAGCCCCTCCGGCAGAAACCTTCTCGCCCTGCCAGTTAAAAAAAACCGCCCGAGACACGGACGACCTCAAGATGATCGAGGGAAATTCCAACGACCCATCCTATATATCACATTTCCTTCACGAATCCAAATGCTGCAACGCACAAACAGGTGGCGGGATGCCGGGGCGGCAACAGCGCCCGATTGCGCGGCTCAGTCGCCCTGGCCCGGATTCGCCGAGAAGTGCTCGTCGAACTTGTTGGGCACGTCCTCCCATTCTTTGGCGTCGGCGGGCGGATCGCGTTTGATCGTGATATTGGGCCACTTATCGGCGAATTCGGTGTTGACCTTCAGCCACTGCTCCAGGCCCGGCTCGGTATCCGGCTTGATCGCCTCGACCGGACATTCTGGTTCGCACACGCCGCAATCGATGCATTCGTCGGGGTGAATCACGAGCATGTTCTCGCCCTCGTAGAAGCAATCCACGGGGCACACCTCGACGCAATCCATATATTTGCAGCGAATGCAGCTATCGGTAACGATATAGGTCATTCCGCTCTCCAGTCACGCGGATACCATCCGCCTCCGGACTATGATGGCCCTAGCCGGTTTGCAGAAACCGTTCAAGTGCGGCACGGGAAACGTTATTCTGCGGAATCATCTGGGGTCGAAATGTCCCGTTTCCATGCCTCGATTTCGCGGCGCTCCCGCTTGGTGGGTCGCCCGACGCCGGGCGGGCGGGCGCCGTCGGGCGGCGCGCGCGGCACCGGCGGGGGCGACAGGTCGTCATAGGTTTGTGATGCCAGGCTCGCCGAGCCGCGGCGCGCGGCGAAGGCGACGACCCGCA
>SKQW01000141.1 GCA_007118805.1 Rhodobiaceae bacterium
AATCTGGTTTAAGGGGTCGTCATGACACTTGCTCGGACAGCACCTTCCGCGAGACCGCCGCTGATCGATCCGTTCGCCCGGGAAATCACCTATCTTCGCATCTCGGTGACCGATCGCTGCGACTTTCGCTGCGTCTACTGCATGTCCGAGCACATGTCCTTCCTGCCCAAGAAGGAGATCCTGACGCTGGAGGAGCTGGACCGGATTTCCTCGGCCTTCGTCGAACGCGGCGTCAGGAAGCTGAGGATTACCGGCGGCGAGCCGCTGGTGCGACGGGACATCATGAGCCTGTTCCATTCGCTCGGACGGCATCTGGAAACCGGCGCGCTGGACGAACTCACCCTCACCACCAACGGCTCGCAGCTCCACCGCTTCGCCGAGGAGCTGGTCGATGCCGGCGTGCGCCGGATCAATGTCTCGCTGGACACCCGCGATCCCGACAAGTTCCGTGAGATCACCCGCTGGGGCGACTTCGACAAGGTCATGAATGGGCTGGAAGCGGCCCGCCGCGCGGGCCTTCACGTCAAGATCAACACGGTGGCGCTCAAGGGCGTCAACGAGGATGAACTTACGGAAATGGTGCGCTGGGCCCATGGCGACGGCATGGACATCACCTTCATCGAGACCATGCCGATGGGCGAGATCGACGGCGATCGCACCGACCAGTATCTGCCGCTCAGGCTGGTGCGCGCACAGCTTGGCCAGAGCTTCACGCTGAGCGAGATCGACTACAAGACCGGCGGGCCGGCGCGCTATGTCGCTTCGGCGGAAACCGGCGGCCGCATCGGCTTCATCACGCCGATGACGCACAATTTCTGCGAGTCCTGCAATCGCGTGCGGCTGACCTGCACCGGCACGCTTTTCATGTGTCTCGGCCAGGAGGATGCCGCCGATCTCCGGGAGGCGGTGCGTACGTCCGAGGCCGACGATCTGCTGCACGAGACGATCGATGAGGCGATCGCCCGCAAACCCAAGGGGCACGACTTCGTCATCGACCGGCGCAGCCGGCGCCCCAGCGTGTCGCGGCATATGAGCGTCACCGGGGGCTGACCCGTCGGCGGCGATCCGTTCAGCAACCCCTGACCGCACTGCATGGCTGCCCCTCGGCGCCAGGGGTGGCCCGCGCGCTACGGACCGTGATAACTGGCAAGATTCTGAGAATAAGGACCGCCGACAGCCGTATCGCCGGTCTCACGGAGAGGACGCCCGAATCGATGCTGGCGGTGCACTTCCCGCGCGGGCTGTGTAGCGGCGACGAGCGGCCATGACGCCGGGTGCCGATCATCTGGGCGCCAGCGGCAATCTCCGCGGCGCGGTCTTCATGACCGTGGGCATGTTCGGCTTCGTGACCAACGATATGTTCGCCAAGCTGGCCAGCCAGGACCTCCCCATCGGCCAGATTATCTTTATACGCGGCCTGTTCACGACAGTCATCATCGGCGCCATCGCTCTGGCAACGGGCGCGCTGGCCAAGCTGGGCGAGCTGCGCCGGCCGGCGGTCGGCCTGCGCACCTTCGGCGAAATGTGCTCCACCGTGCTTTTCCTGACGGCGCTGTTCAACAGCCCGATCGCCAATGCCACCGCCATCCTGCAGGCGGTGCCGATCGTGATGACGGGGGTCGCCGCCATCTTCCTGGGCGAGGCCGTCGGCTGGCGGCGCTGGCTGGCCGTCCTGGTCGGCTTTGCGGGAATGCTCATGATCGTCCAGCCCGGCGGCGCGGCGTTCAACGCGTTTTCCCTGTTTGCCGTCGGCGCGGTGTTCACCATGACGATCCGCGACCTTGCGACCCGCTGGCTGCCTCTGGCCGTACCGGCGATCCTCGTCACCCTCGTCAGCGCAATCGCGGTCACGTTGACCGGCGGCGCGCTCGGTCTGGCCGAAAACTGGCGGATGCCCGAGCCGATCACGTTCGGCTATTTGCTGTGTTCGGCCATCTCGCTTACGGGGGGACTCTTCTTCCTGGTCGAGGCGATGCGTCATGGCGAGATGTCGGCCATCTCGCCCTTCCGCTACACCATCCTCATCCCCGCCTTCGTCTACGGCATCTTCATCTGGGGCGAGACGCCGAACGTCGTTGCCGTGACCGGCATCATCCTTGTCGCCGGGAGCGGGCTCTATGTCCTCTATCGCGAGGGTCGCCAGCGCGCCGCGCGGAAGGCGGCGGCGAGGCGCCTGTGAGACCGCTGGAGCACCCGCCCGGCGAGGTCGCCATCCCCCACCGCACGATCTTCGCGCTGATCGTGCTGACCACGGGGCTCGGGCCGTTCTCGCTCAACGTCCCTCTGCCTTCGATGCCCAATATCGCCGGCACGCTCGATGCGTCATACGGTGTGGTGCAGCTCGTCCTGACCTTCTATCTGCTGGCCCTGGCCGCGGGCCAGTTCGTGTATGGCCCCTTGTCCGATCGCTTCGGGCGGCGGCCGGTGATGATCGGCGGGCTCATGGTCTTCCTCGCCGGAACCGCCGTCTGCGCCGCCGCCCCAAACGTGGAGACGCTGCTCGCCGGACGTTTCATCCAGGGGTTTGGCGGCTGCGCCGGCATGGTGCTCGGCCGTGCCATGCTGCGCGACCTCTACGGCCGCGACCGGGCGGCAAGCCTGCTCGGCTATGTCACCATGGCGATGGTGGCCGCGCCGATGATCGCCCCGGCGCTGGGCGGCGCAGTCGACGAGGTGTCCGGCTGGCGCACGGGATTCGCCGTCGTGGCAATCGCCGGCGCGGCGCTGCTTGCCGCCACGGTTCTACGACTGCCCGAAACGCACGGCGAACCGCTGTCTGCGGGCGGACTGGTCGGCCTCCTGCGCGGCTGCCGGGTGCTCATGGCCACCCCCGCCTTTCTCGCCCACTCGGTCATCATGGCCTTCACGTCGGCCATCTTCTTTTCCTTTCTGGCCGGCGCCCCCTATATCGTTGTCACCCTGATGGCCCGCAGCCCCGCCGAATATGGGTTGTGGTTTGCCATCAATGCCGGCGGTTACATGCTCGGCAACTTCCTGTCCGGACGCTATGCCGGCCGCGTGGGAATCACCCCGCTGATGCGCGTTGGAACCGTGCTCAATCTCATCGGCCTTGCGCTGATGATCGGGGCCGCGTTCCTCGCCCCCTTTACGCCCCCGGCCATATTCCTGCCGATGATGGTGGTCGCGCTCGGCAACGGCCTCGTCCTGCCCAGCGTCATCGCCGCGGCGGTCAGCGTCCGGCCCGATTACGCCGGCGCCGCCTCCGGTCTGTCCGGCGCCTTCCAGATGGGGCTTGCCGCGCTGGTCACCGTCATCATCGCCGCTCAGCTCGGCGAGACGGCCGCCCCGATGATCACCGCCATGACGGTTTGCGGCATCGTCGGAGCCCTGGGGTATCTGGTCGCCCGGCGCTACATCTGAGCAGACCGGCTGCCGGGAGGGGTCAGCCTTCCATGACGATGCTCGGCGCGGCGCGGCCGCTCAGCCCCTTCTGGCGCTCGATCTCGGCGTGGCAGCGGCCGGCAATGTCGATGAAGACCTTGGCGTGCGGCCCGTCGGGCTCGGAAACGACCAGCGGCCGTCCCGAATCTGACTTTTCGCGGATATCCATGTGCAGCGGCACCTCGCCGAGGAACTCGACGCCGAGCTTGTCGGCCTCCTCGTGCGCGCCGCCATAGCCGAAGATATCCGCCCGGGTGCCGCAGGAAGGGCACAGGAAGTAGCTCATATTCTCGACGACGCCCAGGATCGGCACATCGACCCGGCGGAACATGTTGATCCCCTTGCGCGCGTCGATCAGCGCCAGATCCTGCGGCGTGGACACGATCACGGCGCCGGCCAGCGGCACCTGCTGGGCCATGGTGAGCTGCGCATCGCCGGTGCCCGGCGGCATGTCCACCACCAAGACGTCGAGCTCGCCCCAGGCCACCTCCCGGAGCATCTGGGTCAGCGCCGAGATGACCATCGGCCCGCGCCAGATCATCGGCGTGTCCTCCTCGACGAGAAAGCCCATCGACATCACCTTGATGCCGTAACCCTCCATCGGCTTGAGGACCTTCCCGTGTACAGGCTCGGGCCGTCCGGAGACGCCGAGCAGGCGCGGCTGGGACGGTCCGTAGATGTCGGC
>SKQW01000042.1 GCA_007118805.1 Rhodobiaceae bacterium
AGTCGGTGACCGAACGCGATGGCGTGCATTACTTGCGCGGCACCTCCCCCTACCATCACATCCTGTCGCTACGGGCATTCGGCCGGCCGTGCCTCCTGCGCGTGGTGTTTGGCACGCAGAACCGCGACAGCGTCGATGCATTGCATGCCCGCACTGCCGATGCCGGGCTGACCGTCACACCTCCCGGCGAAGTTGACTGGCCGGGCGGTGGTTATGGATTCGGGCTGCGCGACCCGGAAGGCCGCAACTATGCCGTGGTGTGCGACGTGGCCGACCATACCGCCCTGCCAGATCAGCCCGACCGCCCGACCAAGCTGTCGCATGTCAATCTCAATGCCGGTGTGCATGAGGAGAGCGCGCAAGTTCTGGACCTGCTGGGCTTTCGGGTAAGCGACATCACGCCCAAAATGAAATTCCTGCGCTGCAGCCGGGATCACCACAGCATGGTGCTCGGATTTTCCGGCGGCCCGACCCTCAATCATCTGGCCTTCGAGATGCCGGATATGGACTCCGTCATGCGCGGAGTTGGACGGCTGCGCGACCACGGCTATCCCGTCGAATGGGGCCCGGGGCGGCATGGGCCCGGCAACAATGCCTTCGCCTATTTCGCCGGGCCAGAGGAACTGCCGCTCGAATACACCTGTGAGATGGACCAGATCGACGACAGCTACGTCATCCGCCAGCCCGAGGAGTGGAAATGGCCGCCGGGCCGGCTCGATCATTGGGGACTCACGCCAGGTCCCACCGCACGGATGCAGCGGGTCCAGCAGCTCGTCCAGTTTAGCTCGGACGGCTATAGACTTTAGCGCGCGAAGGCTGTTCGGCTACGGTCGCGGGATCATGAGACGGCCTCGCCAAACGCCTTGCACTTCACGGTTACTAAGATGTCGTCGCAGCGGCGTCTGACCGACGGAAGACCGCCGCCAGCCGCTCGCTTTCCCGTGCCAGGATCGCCGCATCGACCCCTACCGCGGCGAATACCGCGCCTGCCTCGATGCACCGCTGGGCAAGTGCTGGGTCGATCGACAGGACACCCGCAGGTTTTCCGCAGTCACGGATCCTCCTTAGGGTCTCCTCTACCGTTTGTTGAACCTCCGGGTGGCCCGGCTGTCCGACAAACCCCAAATCGGCTGCTAGATCTCCAGGCCCCACAAAAACGCCGTCAACGCCATCGACCGCAGCAATCTCTTCCAGATTGGATAGAGCCTCGCGGGTCTCGACCTGAACCAGCAGGCAGATTTCGTCGGCGCAGCGCTGTGCATAGCCGGGCACCCGACCGAAGCGGGTGGCGCGGGTGACGGCTGAAACACCGCGGATGCCGTCGGGCGGATAGCGCACCGCAGCCACTGCGCGGCGGGCCTCCTGCGCGTTCTGGACATACGGAATCAGCAGCGTCTGGGCGCCGATGTCAAGATAGCGCTTCAACAGCACCGCGTCGTTCCACGCCGGCCGGACCACGGCCGAGACGGGGTAGGCGGCTGCCACCTGGAGCTGGGCCAGAACCTGGCGCAGATCGTTGGGAGAGTGCTCGGTATCGATCAGAAGCCAGTCGAATCCGCCACCTGCAACGATCTCCAGGGCATAGGAATCGGCCAATGTGCACCAAAACCCGAGTTGCTGACGACTCTCCCGGATGGCGTGTTTAAAGGTGTTGGTGGGAAGCTCCAAGGCCGTCCTCCTTCCTCGTGCTGCGCTTCCGGCTAGTGCTGCGCTTCCGGCGCGCCCTGCTCGTTCTTCGCCCTGCGCTGGACCGCCGTGCGTGCCTTGTCGCCGGCCCATTCGATGTGCTGGCGCAACATCTCGCACGCTTGGTCCGTGCGGCCGGCGATTGCCGCCTCGGCAAGGCGCTGATGTTCGGTGGGCACCCGGGCGTCGGGCGAGTTGGCCAGGAAGATGCGACGATAGCGGTCGAATTGATCGTGCAGCGAGCCGCACATGTTGAGCAGGAGCGGCATCTCGCAGGCCGCCAGCAATGTGAGATGAAACTCGCGGTGGCGCTCCTCCCAGATGTCGATTTGGCCGGGGTCATTGCGATTGGTGCGCTGCAGCCGGTAAAGCGCCGCAGTGACCGCGGTTTCCCAGTCGAGATTGCTCTTTGCAATGGCTTCGCGTAGCGCATAGATCTCGAAATCCCGACGCAGCTGCACGACCTCGTTGAGGTGCTTCTCCGAGACCGGCGGCACGCGATAGCCGCGCTGATCCTCGATAATCAGAAAGCCCTCCGAGCCCAGCCGCGCCAGCGCCTCACGCAGCGGGCTTAGGCTGACGTCGAAGGTTTGGCGCAGCTTCGCCAGCTGCAATCTTTCGCCGGGCGCCAAATCGCCCCTGATGATGGCAAGGCGAAGCTTCGCCGCGATCATCGAGGCCAGGGTCGGATCGCCCCGGTCGCGCACTTGTCGCTTGACGCTCTCTTTGTCCATAAACCAAACCCTATAGAGACCGATTTCGCTTCTGTAAATCGACTATTGTCATTGAATCGATTTTACCAGAAGATGCCGACCGTTGCGCATGGCAGGCAATGCTGTGCGATGCAATGGACATTGGGGGTGATCACCATGCTGAGCGAAGCCGACCGCAAGCAGGCGGCCGAAATCCTGATCGAAGCGGGGCGCGCGCGTCGGCAGACGCCCCAATTGTCATCTCGTTGGCCAGACATGACGATCGAGGACGCCTACGCGGTGTCTAGCGAGGTGGCCCGGCGCAAGCAGGAGGCCGGCGCCAAGATCATCGGCCATAAGGTCGGCCTCACATCCAAGGCCATGCAGCGCTCCTCGCAGATCGACGAGCCGGACTTTGGCTACCTGTTTGACTACATGATGATCCAGGATGGCGGCAAGGTCGCTCATGCTGACTATTGTAAACCGCGGGTTGAAATTGAGCTGGCCTTCATTGTTGGTCGCCGCCTGCAGGGGCCTGGAGTCGGCCTCGTCGATGCCCTGCGGGCGACCGAATATGTTGTCCCGGCGATTGAAATCGTCGATGCCCGCATTCAGGACCAGCGCAAGATCGTCGATACCGTCTCCGACAATGGTGCGGGAGCTGGAATCGTACTCGGCGGCAGGCCGATCCTGCCCCATGAAGTCGACCTGCGTTGGATCGGCGGCATCATGTACCGGAATGGGGAGATCGAGGAAACCGGCGTTGCGGCCGGGGTGTTGGGCCATCCCGCGCTCGGGCTCGCTTGGCTGGCGAACAAGATCGGACAGCACGGCTCCGCGCTTGAGCCCGGCCATGTTGTTCTAACGGGATCCTTCACGCGCGTCGTTTTCGCGGAGAAGGGCGACACGCTACATGGGGATTTTGGCGGGCTCGGTGGTTTGGCCCTTCAGTTCGTCTGAGGGCGGCGACTTACTCTGAACTGACGGACGCCAGATCGAGTCACCGCTACAGTGCCATGAGCAGCTGCCCGTCAGTCCGCATCGGGCCGAAGACTACCCATTGTGCCGGCGAGCTACTCGCGACATGTGTCGAACACAGCTTCCATTTGCTCCACCCACGGCCGCTCGGCTGCTGCTGCCAATTCATAGAGCGACACTGCGGGCGTCACGCACGGCAATCGGGCTGATCGTCCGCATGCCCGAACTCGGTCATCTCAGCCGCGAGCAGATTGCCGCCCTGGCTGGTCTGGCGCCATTCGACGATGACAGCGGCAGGCACAAGGGCAAGCGCCGCATCGCCGGGGGACGCGGCCGTGTGCGCCGCTCCCTATTCGCCGCCGCGCTTCCAGCCGCCTTCCGATGGAACACGGCCCTGATCGCCCTCTACCGCCGCCTCGTCGGCAACGGCAAAACCCACAAGGTGGCCCTCGTCGCCTGCGCCAGAAAGCTCCTCATCTACGCCAACACCGTGGTCGCGCGCGGCACCCCCTGGATCGACAAGCCCGCCCAAACTTAATGGTTGCTACAGCGCCGAAATGGCGCCGCTCCAATGGCCGACTTTGCCACCGCCCTCAACATATTGGCGATAGGATAGATGGCGACGCGATCGCTACTGCCGCATGAGGGTGCATGACAAGACGCCGAGGATCGGGCCGCCGCGGTCGTGGCCCCTATCCTAAGGGCC
>SKQW01000173.1 GCA_007118805.1 Rhodobiaceae bacterium
ACCGGCTTCCTGCATATTGGCGGGGCGCGAACCGCCCTCTTCAACTGGCTCTATTCCCGGCATCATGGCGGGCGCATGCTGCTTCGGATCGAGGATACAGACCGCGAGCGCTCAACCGATGAGGCGATCGCCGCCATCCTCGACGGGCTGTCATGGTTGGGGCTCAACTGGGACGACGAGCCGGTGTCGCAGTATTCCCGCGCCGGACGCCATGCCGAGATTGCCGAGTCCCTGCTGGCCGCGGGCCTGGCCTATCGCTGCTATGCTAGCCAGGCGGAACTCGCCGAGATGCGCGAGCGCGCGCGCGCCGAAGGCCGCACGCCACGCTATGACGGGCGTTGGCGCGACCGCGACCCTGCCGAGGCCCCGCCCGACATCAAGCCGGTCATCCGGCTCAAGACGCCGCAGACGGGAGAGACCGTCATCGAGGACAGGGTCCAGGGCCGGATTGCCTGGCAGAATAGCGATCTCGACGATTTCGTTCTGCTGCGCTCCGATGGCAGCCCGACCTACATGCTGGCCGTGGTGGTCGATGACCATGACATGGGAATCACGCACATCATCCGAGGCGACGATCATCTGACCAATGCCGCGCGCCAAGTGCAGATCTACAATGCACTCGGCTGGCAGCCGCCGGTCATGGCGCATATCCCGCTCATCCACGGGCCGGACGGCGCCAAACTGTCCAAGCGGCATGGGGCGCTTGGCGTCGATGCCTACCGCGCGATGGGATATCTCCCCTCCGCCATGCGCAACTACCTGGCGCGCCTCGGCTGGAGCCATGGCGACGAGGAGGTGTTCACCACCGAGCAGATGATCGACTGGTTCGAGCTCGACGCCATCGGCCGTTCGCCGGCGCGCTTCGACTTCGCCAAGCTGGAAAACCTCAACGGAATCCACATGCGTATGACGCCCGATGACGAGTTGATCGCCGTGATCGCGGAGTCCCTGCCCTACCTGACCGCACCGTCGGCGCTTGCCGCCGGATTCGACGATGCCGGGCTCGCCAAGCTGCGGGCTGCCCTGCCCAGCCTCAAGGAACGCGCGAAGACGCTTATTGAACTCCTTGATGGCGCTTCGTTTCTATTCGCGGAGCGACCACTGTCACTCGACAGCAAGGCCGAGACGATCCTGACCGAGTCCGGCCGGGCGGTTCTCGCGCGCCTCATGCCGTCGCTCGAAGCCAGCGAATGGCGCGAAGAACCGCTGGAGGCCACGGTGCGCGCATTTGCCGAAGCGCAAGGGCTCAAGCTCGGCGCGGTCGCCCAGCCGCTGCGGGCAGCCCTCACGGGCCGCGGCGTTTCGCCGCCCATATTCGACGTGCTCGTCGTGCTGGGGCGCGAGGAAAGCCTGGCTCGGATCCGTGATCAGGCGGGGTAACGGGGACTGACAAGTCGGTCTCAGTCCCGCTGCCGAGCCCACGGATCGGGCCGGATTCGCCATCCTGGCCTTGCTTGCGGGTGGCGAACAAATAGGTTACCCAAGAGCCCGTTTTCCTACCCGACGGACTTAGGTCGACCAAGGCCGGTCACCGGCCCACCACGGCGGGCTGCAGGATGGCCGACGCCGGGTTGAAGGACAGGGAGAAGAAAGTATGAGCTCCGATTCCGCCACCCTGACGCTCGGCAACAAGGTCTATGATCTGTCACGCAAGTCGGGCACGGTCGGCCCCGATGTACTCGACATATCGAAGCTCTACGGCGAAACTGGCGTATTCACCTATGATCCGGGGTTCACCTCAACTGCGAGTTGCGAATCCAGGATCACCTACATCGACGGCGAGGAGGGCACCCTCCTCTATCGCGGTTTCCCGATCAGCCAGCTTGCCGAACAGGGCGATTTTCTGGAGACATGCTACCTGCTGCTCTACGGCGAGCTGCCGACCCAGCAGCAGAAGGCCGACTTCGACTATCGCGTCACCCACCATACCATGCTGCACGAGCAGATGACGCGGTTCTATTCGGGGTTCCGGCGCGATGCCCACCCCATGGCGGTCATGTGTGGTGTTGTGGGCGCTCTGTCAGCCTTCTATCATGACTCCACCGACATCTCCGATCCGCATCAGCGGATGGTCGCGTCGATCCGCATGATCGCCAAGATGCCGACCATCGCGGCCATGGCCTACAAATACCATATCGGCCAGCCTTTCATGTACCCCCGCAACGACCTCGATTACGCGGCCAATTTCCTCTACATGTGCTTCGCTGTTCCATGCGTGGAATACCGGGTCAATCCGGTGTTGGCCCGTGCCATGGATCGGATCATGATCCTGCACGCCGATCACGAGCAGAATGCCTCGACCTCGACGGTGAGGCTGGCGGGCTCGTCGGGGGCCAATCCGTTCGCCTGCATCGCGGCGGGCATCGCCTGTCTGTGGGGGCCGGCCCATGGCGGCGCCAACGAGGCGGCCCTCAACATGCTGGCCGAGATCGGCACGGTCGACCGCATTCCCGAATACATTGCCCGCGCCAAGGACAAGGACGATCCGTTCCGCCTCATGGGCTTCGGGCACAGGGTCTACAAGAACTACGACCCACGGGCCAAGATCATGCAGAAGACCTGCCACGAGGTGCTGGCCGAGGTCGGCATCAACGACAACCCGCTGCTCGACGTGGCCCTCGAGCTTGAGCGCATCGCGCTCGAGGACGAGTTTTTCGTCGAGAAGAAACTCTATCCCAACATCGACTTCTACTCGGGCATAACCCTGAGCGCGCTGGGCTTCCCGACGACCATGTTTACCGTGCTCTTCGCGGTATCGCGGACCATAGGCTGGATCGCGCAGTGGAAGGAAATGATCGAGGACCCGCAACAGAAGATCGGCCGGCCTCGCCAGCTCTATACCGGGGCCGCGCAGCGCGACTACGTGCCGATCTCGATGCGCAAGTAGCCGCCGCAACCTGTAACGACGCCGGTTGATAGGCTCATTCAGCCATTACCCATCCCGGCCTCGGTGTGCCCGCCGACCGCTCCGGCGCCCGCCGTGCCGCCCTGACCTTTCCTTCCAGAAGCATCCAGAACCAATCGCGCCACCCGCAGACTGGGAGCCTCTCCGCTGGGTTCCGAGACCCGGCGCACCTCGCCGATGGCGGCGAGCTGCGCCGTGCGCGCTGGATGCGCATCATCGAGCAACTCGGCCACCGCATCGGCGAGCGCCTGCGGCGCAAGCCTCGGGCCGACGAATTCCGGGAATGCGGGTGCCTCCAGCATCAGATTGGCCATGGCGACCGAATGAGGCCGGTAGAACAGACGCTTCATAGCGGCGACCAGGGGACCCACCCGATAGGCGACCACCATCGGTACACCAGCCAAGGCGAGTTCCAGGGTTACCGTTCCCGAGGCCGCCAGCGCCGCCTTCGATGCGGCGAATACGGCCTGCTTGCCCTCCTCTCCAACGATAACACGCGGCGGATCGGGCCAGTCGGCGAGCGCGGCCGAAATCTCCTCGGCAAGATGCGGCACGGCCGGCACAATCGGGTTGAAGACCACCCCATCCGCCCGCAGGCGGTCAAGCACGGCCCGGAAGATCGGCAATAACGGGCGCACCTCGCTGCGCCGGCTGCCCGGCAGCACGGCCAGAACAGGCGGCGCCGCAGCTTGGCCCAGTTTTCCTCTGTCCATCTGCGCGACCTCGGCGGCGGGATGGCCGACATAGGTGCAGGGCGGCCCGCCGAGACGGGCATGGATGTCCGGCTCGAAAGGAAAGATGGCCGCAACCTGATCGACATAGCGCCGCATGGCGCGGGCCCGCCAAGGCCGCCATGCCCAGACCGTGGGCGAGACATAATCCACCACCGGAAGGTCGCGGAGCCTGCGTCGCACCCGCTTGGCAACCGCATGGGTGAACTCCGGACTATCAACAATCACGAGGACATCGGGCCGGAATGCCGTGACCGCGTCCACCGTGTAACGGACCAGGCGGATGAGCCTGGGAAGCCGTCCAATGATCGCACGCGGCCCCATCAGCGCCGTCTCCGAGAGCGGAAACAGGCTCGACAGCCCCTCGGCCTCCATTGCAGGACCGCCAACCCCGAGGAATTCGGGCGGCTCGGCGCTCAGGGAT
>SKQW01000006.1 GCA_007118805.1 Rhodobiaceae bacterium
GACACGGTGCTCTGGTATCGGGGCGAAGCCGGCTCGGGCGATCCCCGGCAGACCGCGATAGGCCGTGTCGACGATCAGATCCAGATCAACTACGGCGCCCGCGCCAACGAGGAGGCGCTGCGCTGGCAGGTTCAGAACCTTGCGGTACTTGCGGCGGAGCGTTTCGACGGCGAGGTGGAGAGCGACAAGGAACGCTATCAGGCAATGGCTAAGCGGGGCGTCGCGAACATGTCGACCAATCAGGGGCGCAATTCGCCCGAGGCCCTGCAGGCCCATATCGCCGCCCAGCACCACACGGTGGGCAAGGCCAATGAGCGGCACACCGCATTGAAGGCGATGTCGCTCGAGATCCTCGACAATGTCGAGTCGGCTGATCCGCACGAGGTCGCAGTCAAGCTGCTTCAGCTCCAGACCCGGCTCGAAGCAAGCTACCGGACGACGGCGATGCTCTCGCAGATGAGTCTCGTTTACCACATGTAGCGGGTACGGTGGGTGGTTCGGCCAAGCAGACGCAAACGGCCCGGTCGGCTCGACCGGGCCGTTGCGCTTCGGTCGGTGATCAGGCGCGCGCGGCCTACTCGCCGCGCAGCCCGGCCGCGATCTCGCGGTTGATGGTGATCAGCGAAGCGAGCTTGGTCGGCTCGGGTTCGCTCTCGATGCTGACCGTTCGATTGAAGATGAAGATCGCGAGATTGCCGATATTCTGCTTGACCTGAAGGGGCAGGGGGTTTTCCTCGGATGTCGCCGAGGTTGCGAGAATGGTCCAGAGGCGGCGGTTGAAGGTCAGCGCGTCGCTGAGCCCCCCAGACGCCCAGTCATCATGAACCGATTGCAGCTTGGCTGCCGCCCGGACCAGCAGGTCGGCTTCAAGCTGTCGTGGATTCGCTGTCGTCTGCTGGATCCTGCCGTAGGTCTGCACCGCCGTTTGCATGTTTTAAGAGATCCCCCTCGTACGCGATCAAGCGATTGGCCTCACGTAGAGCTTTGTAAAGAGACTCGGTTAAAATCAGATTACTGATCTTCTCTATATACGGCAGGGTGCTGGGCGCAGCGCGCAAAATGTCATTTACCAGTTGGAAATAAAGCTCCCGGTGCGCGGCGATATCGCCGGTCAAGTACATGAGTTGAACTACCAAGTATACCCGCTTGGCCGGGCTGTCGGCGGTTTCCGGCGTCAATATGTCCTTCTCGCGCAGGATCGGGGTGTCCCCCTCGATGAACAGGCGCGTTCGCTGGTTGTCATTGGTGATCACTGCATTGCCGAGTATGAACCGCTCGCCCGGCTTGAGTTCAACCTTAAGCGCCATGGGACCTTCCCGCGAATCGCTGACCCGTTCCCAATAGTCTGCTGCAAACAAGGCGGCAGAACCATGACCCATACAGCGCAGGCCTGAGGGTTTCGCAGGTTGGTTGCCGTCAGGTTCAAACGGTTCTGCTGAACCGCGGCGCTTTCGGGGGGCCGGGCGCGACGTCAGAAATCGTGTCGAGGTCACCATAGGCCCGAACCCGCCGGCTTCCGGGCGATGGCCGTGTCGGCGTGTCAGTGTCCATCGAGGTCAGCAGAACAAGTTGCGTTTCGGAGGAGATCGCGTAGTTGGCGTCTTGCGGCGAGTCCTGCCGGGCCTTGTCGTCGCGCTCTGGCGGGCGGTCGTCCCTGTCCTCGGCGGAGTCTGCGCCGGCGACCGCATCGCCGGGTGCGAACGCGGTATGCCGCCGGCCGCTGCGCGTGGCTGGAGTGGTCGATCCGATACGGCCTAAGCGGCCACTGTTTGTTGCGCTGGTGTCCATAGCCCTTGTCCTTTCGACAAAGAGCCCCCTTGGCATTACGCAACGCAAACTCGGCTTCCGGACTGAATCCTTTGTTATCGGACTTAGTTAATCTCGCAGAGCGTCACCTTAACCCATCGTATCGATAAGATAAGATGTCGCGACGGGGGAAAATGCGATGACAATTCTATCGTCTGCGCCGCGGGCTCTCTATCTCGGCGCCGGAGGCTAGAGAGCGACATTGACGCTGATTGGACCATGCGCCGGTCCCTTCCCACCCGAGCGACCTTCGGCGCTGTACGTGTCGGGCCGGGCCGAATCGGGAGACACCGCGTCGGCGACGCTGCGGATCAGGGTCTCCGAGACGGTGCGCGCGGTCGCCAGCACGGCGAGGTTGTTCTGGGTCGCGACCTCCAGGGCATCGTGGCGACGGCGCAGATGGTCGACCTCGACAGCTGCGAGGCGCCCGATCTCCTGGCCATGCGCCTTGACGATGCCATGCGCCTGTCCGTAGCGGCGGGCCAGCTCCGACTTATCCTCCGCCAGCCTCGCCGCGTCGTCGAGCCGGGCGGCCCGAACAAGTCGTGCCTCCTCATCGAGGACGCGGATCAGCGCGTCCACCGTGTCGGTGAGTTCGGCGCAGAAGGCGCGCGCCTCGTCACGGTTTGCGGGGGCGGTGGGTCGGTCAACGGGGCTCATGGGCTGTGGCCTCCTGGAGGGCGAGCAGTTCGCGGGCAATATCATCGGCAATGCCGATGCCGCCGGACCGGGCCATCGACGAGCCGTATTCCTCGATTAGGAAGGAACGCCAGGTGCGCTCGGCGCTGCCCCCGCCGAAGGGACCGTCCGTCTCCACCCCGGCGAACATGTGTTCCATCATGGTGGACAAGAAAACGGCCTCGAATTCCTGCGCCACCTCGCTCACGTCGTCTGTGCTCAAACGGGCAATGACGTCCTTTGGGTTGCCGGGGCGGGCGAGTTCGGCCGTGAGGGCAGCCTCCATCATCACAGCACCTTGATCTCCGCCTGAAGAGCGCCGGCGGCCTTGATCGCTTGCAGGATCGCGATCAGGTCGCGCGGGCCGATGCCAAGCGCGTTCAAGCCGTCC
The DNA here is from genome assembly GCA_007118805.1 of Rhodobiaceae bacterium. Classification (GTDB taxonomy): domain Bacteria; phylum Pseudomonadota; class Alphaproteobacteria; order Rhizobiales; family Tepidamorphaceae; genus SKQW01. The sequence goes on from SKQW01000006.1 coordinate 2,876, forward strand.
ACCAGCTGCTGCAGGGTGACCCCTTCCTCGACGACGGCGAGCCGGTGGTCGGCCTCGTCGTCGACGCCGATAAAGGTCTCGGGCAGAATCACGGTTTCGCCGCCGGGGGCGAACGGCAGGGCCTGATCGGCCTGAGGCGTCTCGGTGACGGTCACCGTAAGATTGCCCTGTGCCACGGCCACCGTCGACACCCGGACATCGCGACCCATCACGATGATGCCGGAATGCTCGTCGATCACGACCCTGGCCGGCTGGTCGGGTTCGACGCGGAGCTGCTCGATATCGGTCAGGAGCTCCACAAGGCCGCCCTGAAAGCCTTTCGGAACGTAGAGGTGGACCGTGGCTGGATCGGTCGGCTTGGCGGTGCCGTCGCCGATGAAATCGTTGATGCTGGTGGCGATGCGCCGCGCCGTCGTGAGATCCGGGTTGCGCAACGCCAGCCGGACGGTCTCCAGCTTGTCGAGCGAGAACTCGATCTCGCGTTCGATCACCGCGGCGTTGGCGATGCGGCCGGAGGTGGGCACGCCGCGGGTGATGCGGGCGGCCTCGCCCTCGGCATCGAAGCCGCCGATGGCGATCGGGCCCTGAGCGATGGCATAGACTTCGCCATCGGCGCCCAGCATAGGGGTGACCAGCAGCGTGCCGCCTTGAAGGCTCGAGGCATCGCCGAGCGTCGAGACCGAAACGTCGATGCGTGTGCCCTGGGTGGCGAAGGCGGGCAGGTTGGCGGTCACCATGACGGCGGCCACATTCGCGGTGCGCATGTTCGCATCGCGCGTGTTGACGCCGAGCCGCTCGAGCATGGCCTGCAAGCTCTGGCGGGTAAACGGCGTGTTGTTGAGGCTGTCGCCGGTGCCGTTCAATCCGACGACAAGGCCATAACCGACGAGCTGGTTGTCCCGTATGCCTTCGATATCGACGAGATCCTTGATGCGCGACGCGCCCGCTGCCGTGTCCGACAGCAGGGCCAACGTCAGGAATCCGGCGAGCGCCATGAGCAGGCGGTGTCCGAATCCGATCTGAGTCCGTGTCATCCTTGCCATTGCTCCCACTGCAACGACTGCCCACATGCGAACGCCGTGCCAATATGATGGAAATCCGAAGTCTCAGGATAAGTGGTTGCCCAGGCGCCTAATTTGGAGCGAAAGCGACATTGCGGATTAAGCGCACCACGGGGGCAGATTTGCCTAAGTAGGCAAGAAATGCCGGCAAATTTACCCTGTGTTAACCATGTTCGCACAGGGTCCGCCTCGGTAAGGGGCTCGGGGGGCTGGATAATGCGAATCAACGGCGATAAGCCGATCAACTCGGCGAGCAATGAAGTTCGTCGCAGGTCCGGTGAGGGGGCACAGGTGTTCCGGCTCGAACAGGGGGCCGATACGCCGCGAGCGTCCGGCACCGGTGCTGCCGCTGCCTTGTCCGGCGTCGACGCCTTGCTGGCGCTCCAGTCGGTCGGGACGGTGGGAGAGGTCGCCGAGCGACTGCGGCACGGCCACGGCATGCTTGATCTCCTGGACGAAATCAAGATCGGGCTATTGAGCGGCGTGCTCCCGGCGAGCAAGCTGGAGCAGCTCGTGGAGAGCCTTGCCCGGCGTCCCGCCCGGATCGAGGGGGACGGCGTCGAAGACGTGCTCGACGAGATCGAGCTGCGGGCACGGGTCGAGCTTGCCAAGCAGGGCCGCGAAGCGGCCTAACGCACCTTGCCGCCGGCTGACTTGTGCAACCGTTTAATGACGGACACCATCAAATTCATGTGACGCCACCCGCCATTCGCTCGGTTGTGCAGGTTCGGGGCTGTCGTTATAAGGGCGCCCAAAACCGTGGTCGGGTGGGAGTCGCTGTATGTCGGACACGTTGGATCGGGAGTACCGACCGACCGAGCAAGAGCCGTTCATGAACGAGCGGCAGCGCGAATATTTCCGCAAGAAGCTTACTGCCTGGAAAGAGGACATCCTGCGTGAATGCCGTGTCACGCTCGAGCAGCTGCAAAGCGATAGCCTGAACCACCCCGACCTTGCCGATCGCGCCTCCTCCGAGACCGATCGCGCCATTGAGTTGCGCGCCCGGGATCGCCAGCGCAAGCTGATCGCCAAGATCGACGAGGCTCTCAAGCGGATTGAGGACGGGACATACGGATATTGCGAGGAGACGGGCGAGCCTATCAGCCTGAAGCGGCTTGATGCCCGCCCCATAGCGACATTGTCAATCGAGGCGCAGGAACAGCACGAGCGTCGCGAACGGGTCTATCGCGACGACTGACGCCGTGCACGGCAGCCTCGATCCGCTTTCTCGACGCCGTTGATACTGCTCCTCCCCGGCAGGCATTGACCGGAGCGCAAAATCTGAAAGTTTATGTCCCATGGGTTAATGGTGACAAACCTCGGATGGGATAGGGAGTAGGTCAGCCGTGCACGCACACAGGATTCTGATTTTTGGCGCGTCATACGGCTCGCTATTGGCAACCAAGCTGTTGCTAGGCGGCCACGCGGTAAAGCTCGTCTGCCTGCCCGAGGAGGCGGAGCTGATCAACCGGGAGGGGACCCGGGTGCGGCTTCCGGTCAAGGGGCGCGACGGCCATGTCGAGATCGACTCCCGCACGCTGCCCGGCAAGCTCTCGGCCGATACGCCGGACAATATCGATCCCGCCGATTTCGATCTCGTGGCGCTGGCCATGCAGGAGCCGCAATATGGCGGCGCCGGCGTGCGCCAGCTTCTTGGCAGGGTCGCCGCCGCTCGGGTTCCATGCATGTCCATCATGAATATGCCGCCGCTGACCTACCTGAAGCGCATCCCGGGGCTCGACACCGACAAGCTCAAGCACGCCTTTACCGATCCGAGCGTATGGGACGGCTTCGATCCGGCGCTAATGACGCTGTGCAGCCCCGACCCACAGGCGTTCCGCCCGCCCGAGGAGGCGCTCAACGTCCTCCAGGTGACGTTGCCCACCAACTTCAAGGCGGCACGCTTCGACGACGACGCCAATACGGCGATCCTGCGCAAGTTGCAGGACGATATTGAGGCGGCGCGATTTGATACCGGCGATGGCGAGGTCGAGTTGCCGGTCAAGCTGAAGGTTCACGAGTCGATCTTCGTGCCGCTTGCCAAATGGGCGATGCTGATCTCCGGCAACTATCGCTGCGTCACGCCCGAGGGCCCGCGCGCCATCAAGGAGGCGGTGCATACCGATCCGGAGCAGTCGCGTGCCGTATACGACTGGGTATGCGAGCTTTGCGTTAAGCTGGGCGCCGCGCCGGACGACATGGTGCCGTTCGAGAAATACGCCAACGCGGCGCAGGGGCTGGTGCGGCCGTCTTCGGCGGCCCGCGCGCTCTACGCCGGGGCTCCCAATATCGAGCGCGTCGACCGTCTGGTGCAGGGGATTGGGGCCCAGCTCGGCATGAGCAATCCGGTGATCGACGAGACGGTGGCGCTGGTGGACGCCCGGCTCAAGGTCAACCGCGAGGCGGCCTGAAGCGTCCCGGGTTGACCGGTGCAGCCGCCGTTTATCCGGCGGCTTGGCAGTCGCGAGTGGCCGGAAGTTCCGGGATGGTCGGTCATCGCTGGGATAAATGTGAGACGGGCACGGGGTCCGGGGGAGCTTGGACCTCGCGCCCGTCACGCCGTCGTGCTTGGGGAGCTAGGGACGGCAATCGCTGGGCGGCCCTGTTAGAGCCCGTTTGACAATTCGGAGTGGCCCCATCCCACTCTTCAACCGGGCGCTTAGAAGGGCAGGATGATATCCAGGATCTGCTGGCCGTATCGCGGCTGCTGGACGTCGCTGATCTGACCGCGGCCGCCATAGGAAATGCGCGCTTCGGCGATCTTGGTGGAATCGATCACGTTGGTCGAGCTGATGTCCTCCGGCCGCACGATTCCGGCAATGATCAGCTCGCGCACCTCGAAATTGACGCGCACCTCCTGGCGCCCCTCGATGACGAGATTGCCGTTGGGCAGCACTTGCGTCACCACCGCCGCGACACTGGTGGTCAGCTCTTCCTTGCGGTTGACCGACCCGCTTCCCGATGAGCCGCCATCACTGCTGAGATCGACCATGGCCGAGGCGTCGGTGCCGTCCTTGAGGAACTTGTCGGTGATCGTGTTGCCAATCGCACCGCGTGCTCCCATTTGCTCGTTGCCGGCGCGTTTGCGCTGAGAGCGGTTGTCGATCTGAGCACGGTCGGCAATGATGACATTGACGGTGAGAATGTCGCCGATGCGGCTTGCCCGCTGATCCTCGAAGAAGGCGCGGGCACCCGAGCGCCACAGGGAGTTGGCGTTGAATTCCGGTGGCCCCGATTCCGGCATCGGCATGTGTACCGGGCGGTATCCGGGGGCGGCGGTCGGATCGTTGATGGCGCTGAGTGTCGGCGGCTGGCCCACATTGGCAAGCCGCTCGCCGGCGGCGCAGCCGGCAGCCGTCAGCGCGATGAGCGCGATGCCGGCGGCCCGTGTAAGTTCATGAATCATCGTCGTGTCCCCCGATATGCGTTTCACCAGCCGGCATCCGCGATGGACGGGCCGTCCGAAGCGGCGACCGTGACAACGCCTGGTCGGCTGACTTCGGCCTCCAGTGTCCGGTTCGACTGGCTGTTCATGACGGTGACGACGTCGCCGCGGGCGCCCGAGCCGATTGCCCGCCCGCGCGCGGTCAGCGTGAGGCCGCCGGCGCGGTAGACTATGGTTACCGCATCGTTGCGCGAAACCAGGACTGGCTCCATCAACGAATCGGCGCGGATCGGTTCGCCGGCCCGCAGGCTGCGACGCGCCGCCCGGCCGACCACCTCTTCCTTCGTATGGACGACCCCGGCGCGCAGATCGCGGCGCGGCATGCGCTGCATTGCGATGTCGCCAGGCCCGACTGTGTCGCCACGCGAAACGCTCCGTGCGGGCACCGGGATCTCCACCGCCTCGATCGTCCGACCTGATACCTGGAACCCGCTTGCCAGTATGCCGCTGTCAGCGATGGCGAGGATGGCGACGAACCGTCCCGTGGTGCGGTCGTAGTCGAGTCGGCGCAATTCGAGCGGTTCAGTGGCGGTCGCCTCGACATGCTTCGGACGATCGAGGTCGCTCAGGTGGACCTCCAGCGTGGCACCGTTGGTCGTGCGGCCATCAGCCTCCAGGCGCCCGGCGATCAATGCCGCAACCTCTTCCTTGGAAACGGTTCGGCTGGTGCGGCTTACCGTGACGGATTGAATATCCGTGCCGGCCGGCTCCAGACCATGCCGGCGCGCCGCGGTGATGATGCGACCGACGCTCACTGTGCCCGTGGTGCCAGGATCCGGGGCGCGGAAGACGGCGATGTCGGAATTGTCTCCGGCCCTGTCCATCAGATCGCCGAGGGTCACCAGCTCCCCGTCCACGGTCACCGTGGCCCGCAGATTGGGGCGTTCTGCCGCCGAGGCCGGCAGCCACAGAGCCAGGATCGTGATCAGGCCGCTGATCAGGAGCGACCGAATGCAGAGACCGAGATGTGGGGTCATGCTGCTCCTCCGTCAGGCTCAGCGCAGGTTGGACGTTGCCGCGAGCATCTCGTCGGCAGCGCTCACCACGCGCGCGTTCATTTCGTAGGCGCGTTGCGCCGCGATCAGGTCGGAGACCTCCGTGACCGGGTTCACATTGGCCGCTTCGAGATAGCCCTGCAGCAGGGTGCCGTAGCCTTCGGCGCCGGGCACGGCGACCTGCTCGGGGCCGCTGGCCGGGGTCTCGACGAAGAGATTTTCGCCGATCCCCCGGAGGCCGGCGGGATTGACGAAGCGGGCAAGATCGAGCTGGCCCAGCTCGACCGGTTCATTGTCAGCGCCGACGAATGCCTGGACGACGCCTTCCGGGCTGATCGAGATGTCATTGGCATTGTCCGGGATCACGATGCCCGGCTCGATCGCAAAACCATCCACGGTGACGATCTGGCCGGCGGCATCGCGTTCCAGGGAACCGTCCCGCGTATAGGCTGTGCGACCGTCCGGAAGCTCGACCCGTAGAAAGCCTTCACCACGAATGGCGACGTCGAGCTGCTTGTCCGTGTTCTGAAGGCTGCCCTGCGACATGATGCGCGGCGTCGCCGCCGCCTTGACGCCGACGCCAAGCTGGATCCCGGTCGGCACGATGGTGCCGGCATCGGAGGTTTCCGCGCCCGTGCGCCGCAGGTTCTGATAGAGCAAATCCTGAAAGTCGGCGCGCTGGCGCTTGAAGCCGGTGGTGCGCATATTGGCGATATTGATGGAGATGACCTCGACATTGAGCTCCTGCGCCTTCATGCCCGTTGCAGCGATTTGCAGTGATTTCATCGGTTACTCCCCCGTCCCTGTGCGCTGGTGCGAGCTCATTCGAGCCGTCCGAGCGTTCCGATTCCCTGGCGGCGCAGTTCGTCGGTGCGCTCCATCATCTGGGCAAGCGAGGTGTAGCTGCGCTGCACCTCGATCATGCGCGAGAGTTCGACGATCTGGTTGACGTTCGATCCCTCGATCGCTCCCTGCACGACGCGCAGGTTCCCCGCCTCGATCGGCTCCTGATCGGTCGCAAACAGGCTGGCCCCCTCGGCAATGAGCCGTTCGTTATCCTCGAAGGCGGCAAGTCGCAGCCGGCCCTTTTCACCAAGGTTCGTGGAGACGGTTCCGTCCGCCGCGATCTCGATCTCGATCTCGTCCTCGTCGAAGCTGATGGGGCCGCCCTCGCCGAGCACGCGATGACCGTCCGCCGTCACGAGATTGCCCTCGGCATCGAGCTGGAAGTGCCCGTTGCGGGTGAAGCGTTCGCCCACGGGCGTCTCGACGACGAACCAGCCATCCCCTTCGATGGCGAGATCGAGCGGGTTTCCGGTCGACTTGATCGGCCCCAGCGCGAAATCACGCAGCGTTCCCCGGTCGATCACATAGGCCAAAGACCGGTCGCCGGGCCGGAACTCGGACATTTGAGCCCGCTCGCTCAGATGCTCTTCAAAAAGCATATCCTGAGCGCGGTAGCCCGCCGTACCCAGATTGGCGAGATTGTTGGCAATGACATCCATCTGCCGGCGTAGCGCGGCCTGCCGCGACAGCCCGACAAGCAGGGCGTTGTCCATCATGGCACCGCTCCTTTGCTCCCCCGAACGCCTCGCGGTGCAGGCAAGGCGTTCACCCGGTGTTAAGCATATGCCGTGCCAGACGGGTAAGATATTGTTTTTCAAAGGGTTGTCTCAATTCGGCGGGTCGTATCGGCCGGCAAATCCGGGTGCCGCGGAAGTCGTTGCCCGGCAAATCCTGCCTATTTTGCCCGCCGCGGAAACCATTCGTTAACCCTGGGATAAATAGGGTCGGTGCGCAGCGGCGAGGCTTGCGCGCCCCGATCCTGACGAAGCGGACACTGTGATGACGGATCAGACGGCATCGGCACTGGACGATGATGAGGCCACGGGGAATGAGGACGAGTCCGAGCGTGTCCGCTGGCCGACCCGGCGTCTCTTCATTCTGGGAAGCGCTGGCTTGGCGGTGGTCGCAGGCGCCGGCATCGGCGCTGGGTCTTGGTTCGGCCTTGCCGGGGATGAGGGGCCGGCGCCACAAGCCCCGCCTACTTATCTCGACTTGCCGGAGATTACGGTCAATCTGAACACGACCGGGGACCATCCCCGCTATCTGCGGATCAATGCGGCCCTGGAGTTCCAGGATGAGCGCGTCACCGATCAGATCGAGCCGGTATTGCCGCGCGTTCTCGATACATTTCAGGTCTATTTGCGCGAGCTGCGGATCACCGATCTTGAAGGCTCGGCCGGGCTCTACCGCCTCAAGGAGGAACTTGTGCGTCGCGTGAACATGGCGATCCACCCAGCCGAGATCGACGGCGTGGTGTTCAAGGAACTCATCGTTCAGTAGGGGGCTGGTGTGAACGACGAACCCGAACCCGGCGGTCAGACTGCGGCTCAGGCCGGCGAGCATGGTTCGGACGATGACGTCGCGTCGTCCTGGGCCGCAATGCTTGAGCAGGAGGAGGCCGGCGAGGGCGACGGGCAGGGCGAGCGGGTTCTCAATCAGGACGAGATTGACAGCCTGCTCGGCTTCGACGTCGAGGAACTCACCGGCGACCAGCGACATGGCATCCGGGCGATCATTAATTCGGCGATGGTCTCCTATGAACGGCTGCCGATGCTGGAGATCGTCTTCGACCGGCTGGTGCGGCTACTGACGACCTCCTTGCGCAATTTCACCTCGGACAATGTGGAGGTTTCGCTGGACAGCCTGTCCTCGGTCCGGTTCGGGGACTATCTGAACTCGATCCCGCTTCCCGCCATCCTCGGCGTCTTTCGCGCCGAGGAGTGGGACAATTACGGGCTGGTGACGGTCGACTCCAGCCTCATCTATTCCATGGTCGACGTACTGCTCGGCGGCAACCGGGTAACCGGGCGGCTGCGGATCGAGGGCCGGCCCTACACCACCATCGAGACCAATCTGATCCGCCGGATGATCGATGTCGTGCTGGCCGACGCCGACCAGGCATTCGCCCCGTTGTCGCCGGTCCACTTCGAGGTGGAAAGGCTGGAGACCAATCCGCGATTTGCGGCCATCGCCCGGCCGGCCAATGCCGGCATTCTCGTCAAGCTACGCGTCGACATGGAGGACCGCGGCGGCAATATCGAGATTCTGCTGCCCTATGCCACGATCGAGCCGATCCGCGAACTGCTGCTTCAGATGTTCATGGGCGAGAAGTTTGGCCGGGACCCGATCTGGGAGGGCCATCTTGCCACCGAGCTTTGGGCGGCCACGGTCGACATCGACGCGGTCTTGTTCGAAGAGGCCTTGCCGTTGCGCCGCGTGATGGACCTCGAGGTGGGCGATACCCTCAAGCTCGATCTCCGGCCGTCCGGGACGATGACCCTCCGCGCCGGAGCCACGATCCTGGCCGACGGCAAGGCCGGGCGCAGCGGAGATCGGGTCGCGGTGCGCGTGTCCAGCCCGCTGCGCCGGCCGAAGATGACATATGCCGCCTTCGAGAAGGCGGATCGATTGGTGGTGGAGGGAACGTGACAGGGTCATTGATCGGCTTTCTCATCGAGGGGTTCGTGGCGCTGCTGCTTCTCGTCACGATCGGCTACTGCACGCTGCTCAACCGTCGGCTCAAGCGATTGCGGGCCGACGAGGAATCCCTGCGCGCGACGATCTCAGAGCTCGTCCATGCGACGTCGATCGCCGAGCGGGCGATCCAGGGCTTCCAGGCGACTGCCAAGGAATGCGGCGGTGACCTGTCGGACAAGCTTGAGCGAGCCGAGCACTATACGCGGTCCCTCGAAAGCCAGATTTCCGAAGGGGAGAAGGTGCTGGCACGGCTGGCACGGATCAGCGGCGTTGCCCGAACGCACGGCCTGTCGGACCGGCACGAGCCGTCGAAGCCTGCCGCGTCGGCTCAGCGGGCGCCGGGGCGCGCGGCATGAAGGACGTGCGCCTTCTGCCCCTGGTTATCGCGGCGGCCAGCGCGCTGCTCCTGCTCAAGGCGTTCGCCCTGGGCTTCGGCGAAGGCCGACTGGCTGGCATCCCCTCCGCGTTCGCCGAGGAAGACGCGATGGCCGAGGACCCGTCGCGGCAAGACACCGCAGCCGATGGCATTGGCCCCAATTCCCGGGAAAACATTCTCAATCGGCTCAGCGAGCGGCGCGCGGCGCTCGATGCACGCGAAGAGGAGCTGGACCTGCGCGAGCGGCTGATCGAGGCGACCCGGGGCCGGGTCGAGGCCCGGATTGACGAGCTTCGCCAGATCGAGGCCCGCATCGAGGCCGCCGTCAATGCCAGAGAGGATGAGCATGCCGAGCGCTTTGCAAGCCTCGTTACGATGTACGAGTCCATGAAGGCGCGCGATGCCGCGGCAATCTTCAACGATCTCGAAATGCCGATTCTGGTGCGCGTGGCCGGCCAGATGAATGCCCGCGCAATGGCCGAGGTCCTGGCGGCGATGAAGCCAGAGGTGGCCCAGCGTCTGACGGTGGAGTTGTCGGCCGAGCCGGAGGACCTCCTGGCGGAGCTTGAGGAGGGGGCCGGCGGCGATCTGCCCAAGATCGTCGGAACGCGACGCGACGATTAGCGCCTCGATCGGTCCACGGCGCCGAATCCGGTACCGTGTGGCAGGATGGGTCCTGAAACCTCTGCCCCCACGTCAAGGATTTTCCCAATGCACCGTTGGACACGCCCCCGCCAGACACGCACCGGGCTCCGCGCTTGTGCCGGGACGTTAGCCGTACTACTGCTTGCCGGCTGCGCGCCGGGCCCCGAGCTGTCCGACGTAGGCAAAGCGGCGCCCGACCAGGCGGCGGCCGCGCAGGAGGGCGCCCCGCACTTCGCGCCTGGCCCCGACGATGTGGTCGACCCCGATGGATTGCCGGCGCTCGGCAAATGGATGATCGATCCGGATGGGACGGTCGCCCACTGGCTGGGCGCGACCTATGGTGGAAAGCATATCCGCGAGCCGATCAACGTGGTGCTTGTCGACACGGGCGCCGATACTGCCGGGGAGGCCAGGACGCGGCTAGCTGCGGCGATGGCCGCCGCCGGTTATCCGAGCCGGGAAGGCCATTCCGGCGGCTATCGCGGCTGGATCGGCGGACAGACCTACCCCCAATTGCCCGACGAGCCCGACCACGCTTATTCCAACCGCTTCTACATATTCGACAACAACCACGGACGGGTGTTCGGGCCGGCGCCCGTCGCGGAGGGCTACCTGTTCATCGCCGCTTTCAGCCGGGAGCGAATCGCGCCGCTTGCCCGCCTGAAGCATCAATACGCCTCCTTCAACCGAGCCCGGGATGATGTGACGCAGGAGCTGGCGGCCCGATCGCGCTACCGGATCACCGGGTTCGTCGACATGGACAATGCCATCGTCGACGATCCGGCCGTGACGACCGGAGATCATGACGGGCGGGCGGTCAAACTGCGCATGGACTGAACGGGTCCGCGCGCCGCCATGCCGCGGGCGCGCCAGAAAAAAGGCGAGCCGTTATAAACGGCTCGCCTAGGATCTGTTGGGTTTGAACCAGCAGTACTCGAAACTGAAGGGGCCCGGTCCGAGCGTGGACCTCGGGGGGCTGGGGGGCTGAAAATCCGAAGCCATCCCGAACCGGGCCTCGAGGCAACAATGCTATTTGTCCTGGATCATTCCGGCGTCGCAAGGGCCGGATTCTGGCGAAACTGTGATTTTCTCGTCCCGCTTTCGAGATCGGCCGCCTTGCGTTCCGGA
>SKQW01000065.1 GCA_007118805.1 Rhodobiaceae bacterium
ATGCCGCGATGGATCGAGTGGATCCAGGCCGAGCAGGAAAAGGGATGCACGACCCCGGTTGTGCCGAGGATCGAGATGCCGCCCGTAATGCCGAGCCGCGGGTTCCAGGTCTTCTCCGCCAGAGCGGCGCCGCCGGCCACCGAGATTTCTACGACCGTGTCCCCCATCGTGCCATGCGCGGCGGCAAGCTCTGCGATCGTCTCGGCGATCAGGCGCCGGGGCACCGGATTGATGGCCGGCTCGCCGACCTCGAGCGGCAGGCCGGGCCGGGTCACGGCGCCGACTCCCTCTCCCGCCCGAAAGGTGACGCCGGAGCCCGGCGCACCATGCCTCACCGTCGAAACGATGAGCGCGCCGTGGGTGACGTCGGGATCGTCGCCGGCGTCCTTGACGATTCCCGCCCGCGCGAAACCTGCGCCCTTTTCCTCAATGGCGAGGGCGAAGCTCGGCTGGTCGCCCTTGGGCAGGGTGATGGTCACCGGGTCGGGGAAGCGCCCGGTCAGAAGCGCCGTGTATGCGGCGCGGGTCCCCGCCGTGGCGCAGGCGCCGGTGGTCCAGCCCCGGCGCAGGCTCCGCTTGTCCTTGGGCGCGTCGGTCATGGGGGGCTTATACACCCGCCGAACCGGAGCCGACAGGTGAATGAGGGCCCATCTAGGCGCCGCCGGGAAGCGGACAACGAGGGGTCATCGCCGCGCGGGTTTGCGCGCCTCGATGCCGCGGCCTTTCCAGTCTTTGCCCCAGGCACGGTCTGGCTCGTCGGGGCCGGGCCGGGCGCGCCAAGCCTGATCACGCTGCTCGGCTATCATGCGCTGGTTCATGCCGATGTCGTCGTCTACGACGCGCTGGTCAACGAGCACGTCCTCGACTGGGCGCGGCCGGAGGCCGAGATCGAATATGCCGGAAAGCGCGGCGGCAAGCCTTCGGCGAATCAGGGCGACATCTCGGTCCGGCTCGTCGCGCTGGCACGCGAGGGTAAGCGCGTCTTGCGGCTTAAGGGCGGCGATCCCTTCGTCTTCGGGCGCGGCGGCGAGGAGGGGCAGGCCCTGGCGCGGGCCGGCATATCGTTCCGCATAGTGCCCGGCATCTCGGCAGGAATCGGCGGCCTCGCCTATGCCGGCATCCCGGTGACCCATCGCGACACCAATCACAGTGTCCTCTTCCTCACTGGCCACGACGCCACCGGAGATGTACCGGCCGGCGTCGACTGGCGCGCCGTGGCCCAGGCAACGCCGGTCATCGTCATGTATATGGCGGTCAAGAACCTTACGCATATCGCCGAGCGCCTGACCGCACATGGTCGCGATCAGGACGATCCCGTGGCCGTCGTCTCCAACGCCTCGCTGCCCGGTCAGACCGTTGTTGAGACCACGCTCGGCGCGATCCTCGACAAGGCAACGACCGAGCACCTGCCGACGCCCGCCATCGTGGTGGTCGGGCGCGTCACCGGCTTTCGCCGGCTGCTCGACTGGTATTCCGAAACGTTGCGGGAGAACCGCCTTGGCTGAGGGTCTGGTTATCGCCGCGCCGTCCTCGGGGGCCGGCAAGACGCTCGTCACCCTGGGCCTTATCGCCGCTTTGAAGCGCGCCGGCCATCGCGTGGCGGCGGCCAAGACCGGGCCGGATTATATCGATCCGCGATTTCTGGAGGCGGCGAGCGGCGGCGCCGCGGTCAATCTCGATCCGTGGGCGATGCGGCGTGCGCTGGTCGGCGCGCTGGCGAGCGACGCGGCATCGCAGGCAGAGCTCCTTATCGTCGAAGGCGTGATGGGGCTCTTCGACGGGCCGGAGGATGGCGGCGGATCGACCGCCGATCTGGCGGCCATCCTCGATTTGCCCGTCATCCTCGTGGTCGACGCCGCGAGGCAGGGCCAGTCAGTGGCGGCGCTGGTCGAGGGCTTCGCCCGGCATCGCGGCGATTGCCGGATTGCCGGCGTCATCCTCAACCGCGTGGGCAGCGCCCGTCATCGCCGCCTTGCAATGGGGGCGATCGCCGGAACCGGCATCCCCGTCCTCGGCGCCCTGCCGCCGGCGCCCGATCTGGCGCTGCCCTCCCGCCATCTCGGGCTCGTTCAGGCGGGCGAACATCCGGATCTCGCGCATTTCGTTTCGGCGGCTGCCGATCTAATCGCCACGCATCTCGATCTCGATGCGCTCATGGCGCTCGCCGCGCCGCTGTCCGCAGGGCCGCCGGTGCCGACCATTCCGCCGCCGGGCCAGCGCGTCGCCGTGGCCCGCGATCAGGCCTTCGCCTTTGCCTATCCGCACCTGCTTGCGGCTTGGCGGCGGGCCGGCGCAGCGCTCGTGCCGTTCTCGCCGCTCGCCGACGAGGCGCCCGATGCGGCGGCCGATGCCGTCTATCTGCCGGGCGGCTATCCGGAGCTTCATGCCGGCAGGCTTGCGTCGGCCTCGGCGTTCTTGGTCGGGCTTCGCGCGGCGGCCGAGCGCGGCGCGCTCGTCTATGGCGAGTGCGGCGGCTTCATGGTGCTGGGCGAATCGTTGACCGACGCCGAGGGAGAGGCGCATGCCATGGCCGGGCTCGTGCCGGTCGCAACGAGCTTTGCGGACCGCAGTCTGCACCTGGGATACCGCCGCTTGACCCATGACGGGGCGCTCCCCTGGCCGCGTGCGCTGCGCGGGCATGAATTCCATTATTCGACCGAGCTTCGGCGCGGGGCGGGCGAGCCGCTCTTTGCCGCCAGCGACGCCGCCGGCGCGCCGCTCGGCGCGATGGGGCTCCGGCGCGGCACTGTCATGGGCTCCTACGCCCATGTGGTCGACATGGAGCCGGGCTGATGGCCGGACTGATGGTGCAGGGCACCGGCTCCGATGTCGGCAAGTCGCTGATCGTCGCCGGCCTTTCCCGCGCGCTGGCCAATCGCGGGCTCGCCGTGAGGCCCTTCAAGCCACAGAACATGTCGAACAACGCCGCCGTCACCGTGGAGGGCGGCGAGATCGGCCGCGCCCAGGCGCTTCAGGCGCGGGCCTGCCGTGTCCCGGCCAGCATCCACATGAACCCGGTGCTGCTTAAGCCGGAAAGCGAGCGCGGGGCGCAGATCGTGGTGCAGGGCAAGCGCGTCGCCACCATGAGCGCCCGGGACTACATGGCCGCCCGCGATAGCTTCCTCCCGGCGATCCTTGACAGCTTTGCGCGCCTTGCCGGCGCGGCCGATCTCGTCCTCGTCGAAGGGGCGGGAAGCCCGGCCGAAATCAATCTGCGCGAGGGCGATCTCGCCAATATGGGCTTTGCGCAAGCCGCTGATCTGCCAGTGCTTCTCGTCGGCGATATCCATCGAGGCGGCGTCATCGCATCGATCGTCGGCACGCTGGCCGTGCTGCCCGGCGCGGATGCGGCGCGGATACGCGCCTTTCTGATCAACAATTTCCACGGCGATCCGGCGCTCTTTGCCGAGGGTGTCCGCGAGATCGCACGCCGCACCGGCCTGCCCTCGGCCGGCGTGGTGCCGCATTTCGCCGAGGCCGGCAAGCTGCCGGCCGAGGATGCGCTGGCCCTGGAACGGGTGGGACGAACCGGTGTGGGACACGTCCATATCGCTGTCCCACGTTTGTCCCGTATCGCCAATTTCGACGATCTCGATCCGCTGCGTCTCGAATCGGCCGTCCGGCTCACCATCGTCCAGCCGGGCGGGCCGCTTCCCGGCGACGCCGACGTCGTCCTGCTGCCGGGCTCGAAATCGACCATGGCCGATCTCGTCTATCTCCGCGCCCAGGGCTGGGATGTGGATCTCGCCGCCCATGTCCGGCGCGGCGGCCAGGTGCTCGGGCTGTGTGGCGGCTACCAAATGCTGGGCCGGGCGATCCACGATCGCGACGGGGTCGAGGGGCCGCCCGGCAGCGTCGACGGGCTCGGTCTGCTCGAGGTCGAGACCACGCTCACCGCGGACAAGACGCTCACGGAGGTTAGCGGAACGCATTCGGCAACCGGAACGTCAATCGCCGGCTACGAAATGCATCTCGGTCGCACCGAGGGCGCCGGCACAGCCCGGCCCTTC
>SKQW01000332.1 GCA_007118805.1 Rhodobiaceae bacterium
CGTGCGGTTTGCTGACGGCGCCAGCGAGGCCGTCGCCGCCGCAGAGGTCCATTTCGGGGCCGTGGCATCGGCCGCAATGCAGAGCTGAGCCGACACCATGGCAAGACAGGATGAGCTGGTTTTTGTCGCCCTCGGCGGCCTTGGCGAAATCGGGATGAATCTCGGCCTTTACGGCTACGGCCCGCCGGAGGACCGCCAATGGCTGATGGTCGATTGCGGCGTGACCTTCGCCGCGGAGGAGCATCTGCCGGGCATCGATCTCATCCTGCCGGACGTCAGCTTTGTGGAGGGTGAGCGCGGTTCGCTCTGCGGCATCGTGCTGACCCACGCCCATGAGGACCATTTCGGGGCGCTGCCCGATCTGTGGGAGCGGCTCGGCTCGCCCCCGGTCTATGCCACCGCGTTCACGGCCGGGCTGCTGGCGGCCAAGCTCGACGAGGAGCGGGGCGCGCCGAGCATCGCCGTGGACGAGGTGCCCCTCGGCGGGCGGTTCAAGGTCGGGCCCTTCGATCTGGAACTGGTGTCGACCACCCATTCCATTCCCGAGCCCAACGCCATCATCCTGCGCACGCCGGTCGGCACCGTGCTGCACACCGGCGACTGGAAGGTCGATTACGACCCGCTGATCGGCGAGCCGTTCGATGCGGCACCGTTCGAGGCGCTCGGCGAGGAGGGCTGTCTCGCTCTTGTGGGGGATTCCACCAATGCCGTGCGCGAGGGCCGCTCGCCGGGGGAGGGCGATGTGGCCAAAGTCCTGGCCGAGCTCATCGCCCAGGCCCCCGCCCGGGTCGCGGTGACCTGCTTTGCCTCCAATCTCGCCCGCATGCGGGCGGTGGCCAAGGCCGCGGCCGAGGCGGGCCGCAAGGTCATTCTGGTGGGAAGGGCCATGCGGCGCACCGTCATGGTCGCCCGCGAACTCGGCTATCTCGACGGCATTGCGGCCTTTCTCGGCGAGGAGGAATTCGCCGCCCTGCCGCGCGACAAGGCGGTGCTGCTGTGCACCGGCAGCCAGGGCGAGCCGCGCGCCGCCTTAACGCGCATTGCCGCGGGCAATCACCCCACGGTCAGTCTCGGGGCGGGTGACCGTGTGATCTATTCGGCGCGCACTATACCGGGCAATGAGCGCGAGGTCGGGTCGGTGGTCAATGCGCTGATCCGGGGCGGTGTCGATGTGATTACCGACCGAACCCACCTCGTACATGTCTCCGGGCATCCGCGACGCGACGAGCTGCGCGACATGTTCGGCTGGGTGCGCCCGCGGATCGCGATCCCCGTGCACGGCGAGGCCCTGCACCTGGACGAGCATGCCCGGCTCGCCCGGGAAGCGGGAGTTCCGGAGGTGGTGACCGCCTATAACGGGGATGTCGTCCTGATCGGCCCGGGGGCGGCGCGGATCATCGACGAGGCGCCGAGCGGGCGCGTCTACAAGGATGGCCGGCTGCTGGTCGACTCCGACTCCGAAGGCGTGCGCCAGCGCCGCCGCCTTGCCTCTGCCGGGGCTGTCACGATAAGTCTTGCCGTGGACGGACGCGGCGACGCGGTGGGAGAGCCGGCGATTTCGGTGTTCGGATTGCCGGAATTCGACGATGAAGGCGCCTCCTTCGCCGAGATCGCCGCGGACGCCGTAGACGAGGTGCTGGACTCCCTGCCGCGCGGCCGGCGCCGCAACCCCGAGGTGCTGGGCGAAGCCGTGCGTCGGGCAGTGCGCGGCGCGATCGCCGCGAGCTGGGGCAAGAAGCCGCTTTGCCAGGTCCATATACTCCCGGTATGAGGGGGCGATGATCGGCAAGCTCAATCATGTGGCCATAGCGGTCCCGGATCTCGACTCCGCCACCGCGATCTATCGCGACACGCTCGGCGCGCGGGTCTCGGAGCCCGTGCCCTTGCCCGACCATGGCGTCACCACGGTCTTCGTGGAACTGCCGAACACCAAGATCGAACTCCTGGAGCCTTTGGGCGAGGACTCGCCGATCGCCCGCTTTCTGGAGCGCAGCCCGCAGGGCGGCATCCACCATCTCTGCTACGAGGTTGCCGACATCGCCCTGGCGCGCGACCGCCTGCTGCGTGAAGGGCTACGTATCCTGGGCGACGGCAAGCCGAGGATTGGGGCGCATGGCAAGCCGGTCATCTTTCTGCACCCCAAGGATATGACCGGCACGCTGATAGAACTTGAGCAGACTTGAGTGGGAGGCGGAGTTGAGCCCGTTCATCCTGCTAGCGACATTTCTCGTGACCTGGTGGATCGTGCTGTTCGCGATCCTGCCCTGGGGCGTTCGCGCCCAGCACGAGCACAACGAAGAGATGGTGCCCGGCACGGCGCCGAGCGCGCCGATCCACCCCATGCTCCTGCGCAAGATGGCGGTGACGACCGCCGTCTCCTGCGTCATTGTGGCCCTGATCTACTGGCTGGTCGCCCATAGCGGCCTGACCATCGACTCGGTCCCGATCCTGTCGGATCTGGGGCGAGCGTGACTGGACGCCCGCCTCAAGCGGGTGCGAGTGGCGGTTGGGGCCCGGCCTTGCCCCAACCCCTCATCCCCGCCTTAGGCGGGGATCCAGTGCCGGGCTTCCGCTTCCACAGGCGCAGGATGGGGGCTGATGCCCCCGGTTGAAATGAACCGGACAGCACAGGACGTGGTCCGGCCATTGCCCATCGAAACGGGGCCGCAACGCGCCCTCAGCGCTCTAGCCGGGCGATGAGGCTGGAGGTGTCCCAGCGGTTGCCGCCCATCTTCTGGACCTCGGAATAGAACTGGTCGACGAGGGCGGTGACGGGCAGATTCGCCTTGTTCTGGCGCGCCTCTTCGAGGCAGATCATCAGATCCTTGCGCATCCAGTCGACCGCAAAGCCGAAGTCGAACTTGCCCGCATTCATCGTCTCCCAGCGATTCTCCATCTGCCAGGACTGAGCGGCGCCCTTGGAGATCACCTCGATCACCTTGGCGATGTCGAGGCCCGATTTCTTGCCGAAATGGACCGCTTCGGAGAGCCCTTGGACGAGCCCGGCAATGGCGATCTGGTTGACCATTTTGGTAAGCTGGCCGGCTCCGGCATCGCCCATGTGACCGACCATCTTGGCATAGGCCTGGATCACCGGCTCGGCCTTCTCGTAATCGGCCGCATCGCCGCCGACCATTACGGTCAGCGCGCCGTTCTCCGCGCCTGCCTGGCCGCCGGAGACGGGCGCGTCGAGGAAGCCGAAACCGGCCTCCTTCGCCTTGGCATGAAGCTCGCGGGCAACGATGGCGGAAGCGGTGGTATTGTCGATGAAGACAGCGCCGGCCTTGACGCCGTGAAAGGCGCCGTCCGGCCCGATGGTGACCTGCCTGAGATCGTCGTCATTGCCCACGCAGCAGAAGACGAAATCGCAGCCCTCGGCTGCCGCCTTCGGAGTGGGCGCAGCCTTGCCGCCATGCTCCGATGCCCATTTCTCGGCCTTCGCCGCGGTGCGATTATAGACGGTGACGTCGTGCCCGCCCTTGGTCTTGAGGTGGCCCGCCATGGGATAGCCCATGACGCCGAGCCCGATGAACGCAACCTTTGCCATAGTCCAAGGCCTCCCTTGCCTGTGAAAGTCGCCCATCCGATAACACGGGCAAGCGAATTCCGGTAGAATCGCCCACAGCAAAGCAGAGTTGCGAGAGGCCCCGTATGAACGAGATCAAACCCTGGAGCGAGAGCGCGACAACGCTCATCGACGTGGCTATGGGCCGCAGGCCGGCCGATCTCGTCGTGCGCGGTGGGCGCTGGGTAAACGTCCATTCGCGCGAGGTCGTCGACCATATCGACGTGGCGGTGGCGGCCGGCCGCTTCGCCTATATCGGCCATGACGCCGGCCACACCGTGGGTGAGGCCACGCGCGTGATCGAGGCCGACGGGGCCTATCTCGTGCCCGGCCTGTGCGATGGGCACATGCATGTCGAAAGCGGCATGATCACGGTCACCGAATTCGTGCGCGCGGTATTGCCGCATGGCACCAC
>SKQW01000150.1 GCA_007118805.1 Rhodobiaceae bacterium
ATCGGCATGAGGTCCTTGAGGATCATGTACAGCCGCCGCTTTTCCGGCAGCCCGCCATGCTCGATCAGCCGCTGGTGGGCTTCCGGCAAGCCGCCGACACCTGAGGGGGCGAGCACGATGACGATGATCAGCAGCGTAAGGCCCCCGCCAAGCCATTGGACAAGGGCCAGCCAGAAGATCACCGTGCGTGGCAGGGATTCAGGCGCGGCAAGTGTCGTCGCACCCGTCGTCGTCAACGCCGAGACAAGTTCGAAATAAGCATTGAGCGGCGGCACGTCCTCCATGGCGACGAGCAAGGGAAGGGACGCAAACAGCGGCAGCAACGCCCAGAGCATGAGCGCGAGGACATAGCGCTGGGCCGGCCGCAACCGACGCTCCCGACCGCGAAGGCTCAGCATCATCGCGCCGGCGAGGAAAGCGAGCAGGACGGCCGCAAGCAGGAAATCGGCGATCAGTTCGGTTTCACCGGTCCCCGCGGCCATGAGAGCCGGCAGGACCAGCGCCACGGCCAATGCGGCAAGAAAATAGGCAAAGATGTAAAGGACGGGGATCATCGGGCGGGCCGATCAGAAGAAATCGAGGCTGACCCGGAACATCTGTTCGACCTTTCGCACCTCGTCTGCGATTGCGCTCATGATGATACGGTCGTGTGGCTGGATGCTGGTATCGCCGCGCGGAATGATGACCTTGCCGTCGCGCAGGATGGCGCCAATCCGCACGCCGTGCAGCATGTTCAACTCCCGCAACGGCTTACCCACGAGCGGCGAGGTTTCCAGGGCTTCCGCTTCGATGATCTCGGCGGCTCCGTTCTGAATCGTGTGCACGCCCCGGATCCGTCCGCGGCGTACGTGATGCAGGATCTTCGACACCGTGATCTGCCGCGGATTGACGTAGGCGGTGATACCAAGCGACCGCGTGAGATCGGGGTAGCCGCGATTGTTAATGAGTGAGAGGCTGCGCCCTGCTCCGAGACGCTGGGACATGACGCAGGCAAGAATGTTGACCTCGTCGGAGTTGGTCAACGCGACCACCGTGTCGGCGTCGGCAATGTCGGCCTCGCGCAGGATCTCCTCGTCAAGCGCCGACCCGTGCAGCACCACGGTTCGCTTGAGCCGGTCGGCCACCTCGATCGCTCGCTCCCTGGATGCTTCAATGATCTTTACCCGGGCGCTGCGCTGGCGGGCCTCGAGCTCGCTGGCGACATAGAAGCCGATATTGCCGCCTCCGACGACGACCACGCGCGTCGCCTCCACCTCTTCGTGACCGAAGATCCCCAGCGTCCGGTGGACCTGATCGCGGTGCGCGGCGAAATAGGCCACATCGCCAACGAGGATCGAGTCCTTGCTGGTTGGCACGAAGAACCGGTCGCCACGCTGCAAACCAATGACAAGTGCCTGGAGATCGGGGAATAGCTCGGTAAGCTGCTGCAAGGGTGTATCGACGACCGGGCAGTTCTCGTCGCAGTAGACGCCGGCAACCACGACCTTGCCGTCGGCAAACGAGACAGTGTCGTAGGCGCCGGGCAGGGCCAGCCGCCGCAGCACCATTTCGCCCACCTCGATCTCGGGCGAGATGATCACGTCGATGGGCAGCTGATCGCGGGAAAACAAGTCCTGCCAGTGCGGCAGCAGATAGCTCTGGGCGCGAATGCGGGCGACCTTGGTCGGCACGTTGAACAGCGAATGGGCCACCTGGCACGCCACCATATTGACCTCGTCATACAAGGTGACCGCGATGAGCATATCGGCGTCCTCGGTGCCCGCCTGGTCGAGAACATCCGGATAGGCGCCGTGGCCGACAAAACCGCGAACGTCGAGAGATTCCGTGATCGACTGGATCAGGCGCGGCGACCGGTCGATGACGCTGACATCATTGCCCTCCCCCGCAAGGCGTTCGGCGATGCCGAAGCCAACCTGTCCAGCGCCGCAAATGACGACTTTCATGTGTTCTCGCCAAGCCCCGTTAGGTTCTCAGGGCGCCGGCGAGCCTGCCCCCGGCGCGGGCCGTCTCATAACGCGTTTTTCCCGATTATCCTATGCCCAGGCTCTTCAGTTTGCGGTGCAATGCCGAACGCTCCATGCCAACGAACTCGGCGGTGCGGGATATGTTGCCACCGAACCTGTTGATCTGGGCAATGAGATACTCCCGCTCGAAGATCTCCCGCGCGTCGCGCAATGGCAGCCCCATGATCTCCTCGCCCCGGCTGTTGCCCGGCGTCGGCGGCAAGGCCGAACCCACCTCCGCCGGCAGCATGTCGGCGGAAATAACGACCTCGGGACTCCCCCCGGCCAGAATCATGAGCCGCTCGACATTGTTGCGCAGCTGACGGACGTTCCCGGGCCAGTCATGTGACTGAAGCACGGCCATCGCGTCTTCGCCGATGGTCCGCACCACAAGGCCGCTGGCGACCGAGATCTGGTACATAAAATGTTCCACAAGCTCCGGAATGTCCTCACGCCTCTCCGAGAGCGGCGGCACGCGAACCGGGACGACACCCAGACGGTGGAACAGGTCCTCACGGAATCGTCCCTCGCTCACCTCTGCCTCGAGATTGCGGCTCGTCGAGGAAATGATCCGCACATCAACATGGACTCGCGTGGCGCCGCCAACACGCTGGAAGTTCTGATCGACCAGGACCCGCAGGATGCGATTCTGTGTCTCGCGCGGCATGTCCGCGACTTCATCGATGAACAGCGTTCCGCCATGCGCCTCCTCCAGCGCGCCGGTCTGTCTGTAGCCGTTCTCCCCTTCCGTACCAAAGAGCGCCACTTCCATGTTCTCGGGCGTGATGGTGGCCGCGTTGATCACCACGAACGGCCCCGATGCGCGTGCCGAGGAGGAATGCAGGACCCGGGCTGCCAGCTCCTTGCCCGCGCCCGAAGCCCCGGAGATTAGGACACGGCTGTTCGTCGGCGCGATACGCTCCAGAGCGTGGCGCAACTGGTTGACGGCGGATGACTTGCCAAGGATACGCAGCTCCTCGCCCGAACGCTGTTTGAGCTCGCGCACCTCACGTTTGAGACGCGAGGCTTCCAGTGCGCGGTTGGTCACAAGCACCAGTCGATCGGCCTTGAACGGTTTCTCGATAAAGTCGTATGCGCCGCGCTTGATGGCAGACACCGCCGTTTCGATGTTGCCGTGACCACTGATCATGACCACCGGAAGGTCCGGATGCTGCTCCTTCACGACATCGAGCAGTTCCAGCCCGTCAAGGCGGCTCCCTTGCAGCCAGATATCCAGAAACACCAGCGAAGGGCGGCGGGCCTCGATCTCGGCCAGCGCCTTGTCGCTGTCTCCAGCCGTGCGTGCGGTGAAGCCCTCATCCTCCAGGATTCCCCCCACAAGATCCCGGATGTCTTCTTCGTCATCGACAACAAGAATGTCGTTGGCCATGCGTTCGAACTCCTTAACCCACGCCACCGGCGGACTGGGCGATCGGGATTGTTTCGGCCTCGCTGTCTTCGACCGGCTCGAATGTGGCCAAATCACCCCGAGCAAGAGTGAGTCTGACCCATGCACCGTGCCCCCCGCTTGCCACGGCCGGGGCATCCGACAGCTCCACATTCCCCCCATGCTCTTCCATGATGCGCCCAACGATCGCCAGGCCGAGCCCCGTCCCCTTTTCGCGCGTGGTCATATACGGCTCGAGCAACCGCTGCCGGTTCTCTTTGGGAAGACCGACCCCGTTATCAACAACATCGATTGCCGCGACCTCCTCGGTCGCGTTGACCGATACGTCGACCCGCCCTCTGGAATCGTCCTGCTCCACGGCGGAGACAGCCTCGACGGCGTTCTTCACGATGTTTGTCACCGCCTGCGAGATCAGACGACGGTCGAAACGTGCGGCAACGGGGTCATCGGGCAGATCAAGCGTAATCTCGACCTCCGGATTGCCCACGCGCATGAGGAAGATGGCTTCCTTCACAGTTTCCGACAGATCGGCCACCTCGAGGGTCGGCTTGGGCATCCGGGCAA
>SKQW01000252.1 GCA_007118805.1 Rhodobiaceae bacterium
CGGCGCGCCGCAGCCGCGCCGCCAGACGGGCCGGCCCCACCGCGTCGAGCAGCCGCACGGCGGGCACGTTCAACGATTGCTGCAAGGCCTCGCGGACGGTCACCGTGCCTTGGTAGTCGAGCTCGAAATTGCGCGGCCGCCAGCCCGAGAAGGTCGTTGGCCGGTCGTCGATCAGCATTTCGGGATGGGCCAGCCCTTCCTCGAAGGCGAGCCCGTAGATCAGCGGCTTGAGTGCGGAGCCCGGCGAGCGGATGGCATGAACCATGTCGACCTGGCCGGCGCGGACCTCGTCGAAATAGCCGGCCGAGGCAACCTCGGCGAGCACCTCGCCGGTGCGGAAATCGGCGGCGACGATGGCGGTCGATACCTGGCCGCCGAAGGCGGGCGCCCGTTCGCCCGCCAGACGCTCAAGCTGCGCCTGGAGATCACGATCGAGCGTTAGCCGCCACTCGCGCTCGCCATCTCCGGAGGCGGCCACCCGGCGCGCCAGATGCGGCGCCAGCGCCGGCAGTGGCCGCCGCGCCGTCGGCACTGCGGTAGTCCGGGCCCACTCCGCCTCCGCTGGATCCACCACGCCGGCCTGCGACAGCCGCTCGATCACCCGGTCGCGGGCGCGCCGGGCCGCTTCCGGATGGCGATCCGGACGGCGGGTCTCCGGTGACTGGGGCAGGGCGACGAGGAGCGCGGCTTCGGCCAGCGTCAGCCGGCGCGGCTCCTTGCCGAACCAGGCCAGGGCGGCGGCGCGCACGCCCTCAAGATTGCCGCCATAGGGGGCAAGCGTGAGATAGAGCTCGAGGATCTCACGCTTTGAGAGGTCGCGCTCGAGATGCAGCGCGGCGCGGATCTGGGCGAACTTGGCCGCCATGGTTCTCCGGTCCCGGGGCGCCAGTAGCCGGGCGAGCTGCATCGTCAGGGTCGAGGCACCGGATACGATCCGCCTATTAGCGGCAAGCTGCCATGAGGCCCGCAGCATCGCTGCCAAGTCGACACCGGGATGGCTCTCGAAGCGGCTGTCCTCAAAGGCGAGCAGCATGTCGACAAAGCGCGGATCGACGTCCTCGAGCCTTACCGGCAGGCGCCAGCGCCCGTCTGCAATCGCGAAGGCCCGCAGGAGGCGCCCCTCGCGGTCGAGCACATGGGAGGAGGTTTCGACCATCCGCGCGGCGACGGCGGCGCGGCCGCCCTCAGGCGAAGCGAGATAGGTCACACCGAAGTTCAGGGTAGCGACGAAGACGAAGGCCGCGATCGCCGAGGCGACCCCGGCAATCACGTCGCGGCGTACAGCCATCACCGCGGCCCCAGCACCTCGACCCGGCTTGCTGCGGTGCGCGCCGACAGGTGGGGCCGGTACATGTCCTCAACCGTTGCCGGCGGGTGAACGAACGCGCCCGGCGAGACGGCCCGCACCACATAAGCGAGGGTGAACTCGCGCTCGGCGCCCGCGCCGCGCTCGAACGCGGCGGCGAAGCGGTCGTCGCGGAACTCGACATGGGAGGGCGAGGTATCGCCCAGCCAGTCGAGCTCGCCGACGTCGCCGCTCGCCACGAGGCTTGGATTGTCGATCTCGAAGCCGGCAGGCAGCATGTCGACGACCAGCACCTGCGAGGGCCAGTCATGGTGCTCGCGTCCGGTGAGCACGACGACGAGGCGCTCGTTCTGCGCCACCACCGACGGGTCGGCCGGCGTGCCGTCCATGGTGAAGTAGCTGCGCGTGATGTCGAAGCCGTCGGCCTCGGCGCCCCGTGCCGCCTCGGGCACCCCGGCGACCGTGATCACCGCGTCGAGCGCGCGATCACTGACATTGCGCACCGTTGCAGGTGCCCGCTCGAGTCGCGCGGCATCGAACTCCCGGACCAGATTGCCGGCGGCCGCCTGGCCGTCGATCTCCAGTGCGATGCCGCTGTCGTCGCTCAGCAGCGAGTGGGCGGCCAGCAGAAGCCAGGCGTTCTCCTGGGTAGAGGTCGTCCTGGCTGCCTCGCGGCTCTGGCTGACGAGCCGAAGCAGCTCGGCGAGGGGTGCCGCCCGGCTCCCGGACTCCGCGGCAAGCGTCAGCACGGCCGCCCCGTCGCGCAGTTGCGAGCCGTAGTCGGACCGTTGAAGGTCCGCGCCGCCATCGCCCTGGAGTTCGGCATAGGCTGCGGCGAAAGCGCGGCTCGACCGCTCCTCCTCGCCGTACAAGGCAAGCGCCGCCCCGAGCTGGGCCTTGGCGAGCGGCGTGGCGAAATCGTCGAGCGCGGCATCCACATAGTAGCGCAAATCCGAGATCGCGGCTCGCTGGTTGCGGGCCAGCACATAAAGCGCATAGGCGATGCCGGGGCCGTCACTTCGCGCCTCGGTGGTGTAGCTGAGCATGTTGGAGAGATTGTCGAGCGCCTGGCCGAGCGCCTGCGCCGGCACCTCATAGCCGGCCGCGCGGGCCCGGGTGAGGAAGTCGGTGATGTAGGCGTCGAGCCACATGTCGCCGCCGCCCGGCCGCCACAGGCCGAACCCGCCGGACGAGGACTGGTTGGCGAGCACGTCGCGAATGGCGCCGCGCACCCGCGCACGGATTGCCGGCTCGTCGCCGAGCCCCGCCTGCTGCGCCACCGAGCTCAGATAAAGCAGGGGAAGGCCGCGGCTGGTGATCTGCTCGGCGCAGCCATGGGGCCAGCGGTCGAGCGCTTGCACGAGCGCGGGCAGGTCGAGCGTCCCGGCCTGGGTGATCGACAGGGTGAGGGAGCCGCTGCCCGGCACGCGGTCGAACAGAAGCGTGCCGTCCAGTGTCAGGCTTTGGTCGGGCGCAAGCGAGACGACCCGGCGCTCGGTCAGGGCGGGCTCGGCCGGCCGCACCGGAAGCGACAGCGCCTGCTCGATCGCAAGACCGTCCTCATGGCTGAGCCGCACCGTCAGGCCGCCCGTGCCGAGGGAGGCGGCGGTGAGCGGCACGAACAGCGCCTGCCGCTCGCCGGCCATGAGCTCGATTCGGCCGTCCGGTTCGGGCGCCGAGGCCTGCAGGTTTTCAGTCGTCTCCACGCTTAGCGACCACGGGCCGGCGGGGCCGTCGACATTGTCGATGTCGAGGCGCAGCCTCGCTTGATCGCCGGGCGCGAGGAATCTCGGCAGGCTCGACGTCATGACCACCGGATCGCGCACGATCACGTCCGAGGTGCCATGGCCGATGCCGGACGGCGACCAAGCCACCGCCATGACACGCAGCGTTCCATTGAATTGCGGGATGTCGAAGGCGACGGTCGTGCGGCCGTCGGCATCGGCGGCGACGATGCCGGAGAACAGCGCCACCGTGTCCTGGGTCGGCGGGCTGCCCAGCAGGCCACCGCCCGCGTCGCTACCGCCGCTGCGCAGGCGGCCGGTCTCGCCGCGCATGCCGTCGATCAGGCTGCCATAGAGGTCGCGCATCTCCATTGCGAGACGGCGCTGGCCGAAATACCAGTCCTCCGGCCGCGGCGGCTCGTAGCCGGTAAGATTGAGGATACCGACATCGACGGCGGCGACCGTCAGATGCGCGCTCTCGCCGGGCGCCAGCCCAGTGACGGTGGCGGGTATGTCGAGCTGCTCGTGCGGGCGCACGATCTCTGGCAGGTCGAGGGCGACCGCAAGCGTGCGGTCGGAACTGTCCACCGTCAGCCAGGTCAGCCCCACGGCCCGCGCCGGCATATGGTCGGCTCCCGAACCGGAGGGACGGAACAGAGTTGCGGTGATATAGGCGCCGGGCGCCCACTCCTCGCCCACCTCCAGCTCGACCGTGGCACCGTCCTGCCCGACGGGAACCTCGCGGGTCTCGATGAGCCCGTCGGACACCACCGCGATCAGCGCGGTGCCTGCAAAGCGCGGCGCGATGCTGAGCCGGGCTGTCTCGCCAATTCGAAATGTCGGCCGGTCGAGCGACAGATCGAGAAGGTCGGGGGCCTCGGCATCGGCTGCGTCGGCATACCAGCCGGCCGTGAACTCGACGCTCGTCACCGGTCCGTCGACGTCGGCGGACGCGATCTCCAGGCGGTAGCGTCCGGACCGCACCGGCACTTCGAGCCGCGCCGGGGCCTCGGCGCTAACCACCAGGCTGCCATCAGCGATCCGCGTGGTGTAGCTGACAGGCTCGAAATTCCAGCTTCCATTGGTGCGGTACCACTGGAAGCTCCGTTCTACCTGCAGGAGCTCCCAGCTCAGCTCGCCCATGGCAAGGCGCGCGCCGTCCGGTGCGATGCCGACCACGTCGAAACGGGCCGCTGCGCCCTCGCCGAGGCCGTCCTCGGAGAACAGCGGGCGGATGCCGATCATCGGCCCTTCGGCCTCGACCGGCAGCTTTAGGCGCTGCTCGACGGCGCGTCCGCCGCCTTCGCTGAGGCGAATTGCGACAGTTGCCTCCAGCGGGCGCGTCGACGCCGGCAGGGTG
The DNA here is from genome assembly GCA_007118805.1 of Rhodobiaceae bacterium. Taxonomy (GTDB): domain Bacteria; phylum Pseudomonadota; class Alphaproteobacteria; order Rhizobiales; family Tepidamorphaceae; genus SKQW01. The sequence goes on from SKQW01000252.1 coordinate 4,391, forward strand.
GGGGCCGCCACGTCGAATGCTGCGTGGCCGTCCTCGTCGGTGCGCGGAAGTCCTTCGAGCGGCTCGCGCAGGCCGCTGACCTCCTCATCGGCAAGGCCGAAGCGGTAGCCCGGCAGGTCCGGGCGCTCGCTGGCCGCGGCGATGAGGACCTCGCCCTCAACCCTCAGATCGGCCGCCGGTGCGCCATAGAGAAACCGGGCGTCGAGGCCGAGCCCCAGCGGCGCCGTGCGGGGCAGCACGTCCCGATCAGCTGACAGGTCGAATTCGATCCGGTCCGGGATGAAGTCCTCGACCAGGAAGTCGGCTTCGCCGAGCACCGGCCCGTCCGCATGGGCATGGGCGGTGACCCGCCACGGGCCGCGCATCGCAGCGGACACCATGGGTAGGTCGAGCTGATGCGCGCCGCCGCCGCCAGGATGGCTGATCTCGCGGCGATCCTCCACGCCGTCCGGCCGGCTGACGATGAAGGTCAGCGGCAACTCCGAGGTCGCATCGGCACCGGCGTCGCGGACCAGCGCGGTCAGATGGACCGTCTCGCCGGGGCGATAGACGCCGCGCTCGGTGTAGAGGAAGAGGTCGATGGGGCCGGGCGCGGCTCGCCCGGTGACGCCGCGGTCAGAGAGATCGAAGCCCGGCCGCGTCAGGTCGAGGAAGGCGAAGTCATGGCCGTCAGTTCCGGCCGTAAGGACGCTCGGCGCCATCCCGCCCGATCCGCGCACCAGCCCGGCGGCAAAATGGACCCGGCCGCTCTCGTCGCTGACCGCCTCGCCCAACACCTCGTTGTTGCGCGCCAGGAGCCGCACCGTCACACCGGCCTTCGGCTCGGCCGTATCGAGCGAGCGAACGAAAGCGTCGAGGCCGGACTCGCCCATGAAGGTCGTCAGACCGATATCGGAGACGACGAACCATTGGGTTGCCTCGGACTCCCAGTCCTGCTCCTGCGCCCCGTGTACGCGGGCGCGCAGAAGGTAGACGCCGGGCTGGCGCTCGGGCAGGGCCTCCTCAAACGGAAACGACGTGGTTACTTCGGCATTGAGCTCGCGGCGCACCTCGAGCACACCCTGCCACAGGCGCTCGCCGCGAGTGTCGACGATTTCCTGCGCCTGCCAGCCCGATAGCTGGCTGAGGAAGCGGTCCTCGGTGATCGTCGAGGCGAGCCCCCGCTCGCCGATGCGGTAGAGCTCCAGATCGACCGCATCGGTGTTGATCGACACCACGGGGATTCCGCGGCTGCCGATGCGCGGCAGCACAAAGTTCCGCCCGGTGAAGCGCACGCCGGGCGCCCGGTCGCGGACATAGACATCGAGTTCGGAGGTGACCTCGATCACCTCCTCGATATCTGATGGAAGGCCGGCGCGCACCGTGACGCGGTAGCGCTGGCCATGGCGAACGCCCTCGATGCAGAGCTGGCGCTCCTCGGCGGCCACGCCCTCCGGCGCTGCGCCGTCTAGCCTCAGATACGGGGTGAAGTCGATGCGGCCCCGGCGCAGATCCTCGGAGAATTGCAGGCAGATGCGCGGGCTCGCTGCGTCCGACTCGACGCTGTAGTCGACGACGCGGAAGCCGTGTTCGGCGCGTAGCGCCTCATAGGCCTGCCGCAGCTCGGGATTGTCCGATAGCGCAAGGCCGACATTGTAGGAGTCAAGCGCCGGGCGGTACAGCTCGCGGGCTGCCAGGGCCTCGGCCAGCAGCCCGTAAGCTGCGGCGCGCGACGGCGCCCTGCGCGCCGCGACGACCGCGCTATAGGCGGCCGACGTCGCCTCCGCATTGAGCTGCCATTGCTGCGAGAAGTCGCGCGGCGAAACGGCCAAGACGGCGCGCGCGAGCAGGGCCCATAGCTGCGGGTCGTCCGGGCTGAGCGCCAGCGCGCCCCTGAGGCGTTCGGCAGCCGCTTCGGCCTGGCCAGCCCCGAGGAACGATTGCGCTTCGCGCACCAGCTCGGCAGTGCCGGCATCGTTGGGCCGGCCGGCATCGCGTATCCGGTCGGCTTGGCTTTGTGCCTCGTCGGCCACCCAGTCTGGCACGAAGGACAGATCGGGTGCCGGCAGGGTCTCAGCCGCCCGCGCGACCTCCACGATGCGGCCGGCCACCGCGCCGGGGAAGGCGCTCAGCTCGCCGTGATCGCTCTTCAGGAAGCACCAGCGAGCGGACACGTTGTAGGTGAAGGCGCGGCACTCGCCGCTGGCGAGGCAGGCAGCCTGGCAGTCGTCCAGGCCGACGTCGCGCAGCGTTTCCAGGTCGAAGCCATCATAGTCGGCATCCTGCACGGTGACGACACGCCGCTCGACCTCGTCGTCGGCCTGGGCGACTGCCGGTAGGGCGAGCAAAAGGCCGAGCGCGAGCGCTGCCGCGCCAACGAGATCGGGACATCCGGTCACTTCGCGCTGCCACGTTCCGGCTGCGGCCTTACGGATCCACATTGCACCTGCACTCCGGTTTCGCTCGCCGGCGTCATGCCCAACAGCGGCCCTCGGCCGAGACCATCCGGATGTTTGAGCCGACACGATCCGGAGGCTCCCCGACATCCAGCGCTGATGATAGGCGAGATGGCCGCATCAGGGAACCAAGAACCACGCCTTGCCCGCTTGTCACCCACTCCTTCACCCGGTTGCCCTGATGCTATGGGCTGCTCAGCTTGCCCTCGTCACCGCGAAGTGATTGGCTCGGATTTTCGTGACACCATATGTGCAGGCGAGGCGGCGATGGACGGGCCAGGATACGGAAACTGGCCATGAACCGTTCCGAAGGAGCGGACCCCCCACCGCAGTCGTGGTCAGCCTTTAAGGGGCGGCGCGCCGCGATCGCGATCATCACGTTATGCCAGGTCGCCGTGCTGGCCTTGTGGTTCTCGGCCACTGCAATCCTGCCGGCGCTGGAGGCCCAGCACGCGCTCGATCCGACGATGGCGTCGCTGTTCACCAGCGCCGTCCAGCTCGGCTTCGTTGCCGGCACCCTCATCAGCGCTGTCTTGGGCCTGGCCGACCGCATCGATCCGCGGGTCTTCTTCATGGCAGCGGCGGCCGTCGCCGCGGCGGTGAACGCGGCGATCCTTCTCGTCGATCCTACCTCCTGGGCGGTGGTCGTCCTGCGCTTTGCCACTGGCCTATGCATGGCCGGCGTCTATCCCGTCGGCATGAAGCTGGCATCGACATGGGCCAAGGGCGATATGGGCCTCGTCATCGGCTTGCTCGTCGGTGCGCTGACGCTCGGTTCGGCCGCGCCGCATCTGTTCAACGCGCTGGGCGGTGTCGATTGGCGCATTACGATCGGTCTTGCCTCGCTGTCAGCGCTGGCCGGTGCGGTCGCGATCCGTGCAGTGCCGCTGGGGCCGAATTACGCGCCGGCCCCTCCCTTCTGGCCAGGTCAGGCACTCAAGGCATGGACCACGCCGGCTCTTCGGTTGGCCAACATCGGCTATCTGGGACACATGTGGGAACTCTATGCGATGTGGGCATGGATCGGCGTATTCCTCTATGCCAGCTTCGCCGTCACGCTTGGTGCCACGCCCGCCGCTGCCTACCTGGCGGCGTTGGCGACTTTCGCAACCATCGCCGCGGGCGCGCTTGGCTGCGTTGTTGGCGGGCTGTTCGCAGACCGGCTCGGCCGTACCACGCTGACAATCATCGCCATGACGACGAGCGGCGTCTGTGCCGTGCTCGCGGGTTTTCTGTTCGGCGGCAATCCGATTCTGCTCGTTCTTCTCTGCGTCATCTGGGGCATTGCGGTGATTGCCGACTCCCCCCAGTTCTCGGCCAGCGTGATCGAGCTATCGGAGCGCCCCTTGATCGGCACCATGCTGACCGTACAGACCTGTCTGGGGTTCCTTCTGACACTGGCAACAATCCACCTGATTCCATTGGTTGTGGCCATTGTCGGCTGGACCTACGCGTTTTCAATACTGGCTGTCGGGCCAATGATCGGTGTGATCGCCATGTGGCGCCTCCGCCACCACCCGGACAGCGCCAAGCTCGCAGGCGGGCGGCGCTAGACGTTATGACCTTGGTTTGAGGGGCGGCCCGCCCCTAGCCTTTGCGAGCTTGAGCTTAACCGGGGTTGCTCTGGATCGCCGAGCCGAGCCCATCTGGGTGGTTTCCTATCACTTCCCGCGCATGGTGTTCGAATAGGTTGCTGGCGGCCCCTCAACGCGGCGACAGCTCCGCGATGAGACCGTTGACGACCTCCGCCATCAGCATCGAGGCCGAGAAGTTGAAACGGTTGATGGCGACGAACACGCCGGTGCCGCGGGTCGGTGCGAAGGCTGCGTAAACGAACATGCCCTGCAGACCGCCGGCCTTCTGCAGGATGAGCGGCCGGTCGCCGTCGGGCTTCATCACTACCCAGGCCAGGCTCATGGCGTCCATGCGGCCGGACTCGTCGAAACCGTAGACCGGATCGAGGCCGTCGCGCTGGACGTAGGCCACGTGATTGAGAAGGCGCATCTCGGCGTCCTCCGCCGAAAACCGGTCGAGGTGCCAGTCGAGCCATTTGAGGATGTCGTTGGTCGTCGAATACAGGCTGCTGGCGCCAGCCATGACCGGGGTGGCCGGGACGTCGGGCAGCGGCGAGCCGTCAAAATCATGGCCTTGCATGAGGCGGTCCCTGTCCGCCTCGCGCGGGGTGAAGACGGTATCCGTCAGGCCGGCCGGTTCGAGCACCCGCTCGGCCAGCACGTCCGCATAGGGCTTGCCCGCCGCCGCGCCGAGCGCGACGGCCAGCATGTCGAAGGCGACGTTCGAATAGAGGCCGCCGGTCCCCGGCGCAAACAGCAGGGGATCGTTGCCGAGCGCCTTGCGATAGGTGTCCTCGGTAAGCGTGGCGAACGGATCGTCGGCCGGGCCTGGCTCGCGCTCCGCCTCGCGCGGCAGGCCGGAGGTGTGGGTCGCCAGGTCGATCAGGCGGATGACGTGATCGTCCTGCTGTGGAACCGTCACCTCCCAGCCGATGTGCTGCTGGAGCGGGTCGGTGAGCTTTACTGTCCCGTCGGCGACGAGGCTGGCCAGCGCGGCGCCGGTGAAGGCCTTGGTCACCGAGCCTATCCGCATCAGCGTGTCGCCGTCCGGCGTCATGTCCGACCCCGGAGATTTCTCTCCGAAGCCGTAGACCGCGGTCTCGCCGCCATGCGTGGCCCCGATGACGAGACCGGGGACGCCGGTTTCGAGGAACAGCACCGCGCCGGTGAACTCGACGGCTTCGGCGAGCAGTTTATCCCGCGCCTGGGCCGCATCCGGCCCGACGACGTGCGCGGCGACAACGATGATCGCCGCAAGCCCCAAACGCTTCGATCTCCAACGCCGCATCACTGGCCTCCCTGATTGGCGCGACAAGCAATATGGCCAATCGCAACCATACAGCCCGCGCCCCCTTTTCCGAATCCGAAATTCGTTACTTGGACTTGTTCACCGGATTAGACTGGCCCCCCGCCATAAGGCGATCGATTGGCTTGTGGTGGACTCGGTCATGGAGATCGTCCCGGCCGGATCTTCGTCCAGCCGGATCATCACGTCACCATAGTCGTTATACCGGCTGGAGGTCATGTGGCAGCCGGCTCGGAAGATAAGCGACGTTGTGTTCTCAAGGCAGCGAACATAGAGCCTAGCCTGTAGATCAGCACGATTCCAGCTACATCGGGGCGCTTCGTCCGATCTGGCCGTCGTATAGACGTTCGTATATCCGTCACCCCTGAAGTTTCGCTGCAGATGCTCCATGCAGAGCCGACGGTATAGACTCGCTCGGTGGTCGGGGGCCGTCTGCTCGCTTCGTCATAGCAGGCGAGCCGATCGAGATTGTTGTCGATCAGCACATGCCGTAACGGCTTGTGCGCCTTGGGTAGGGACGGCGATTAGGAGCGCTGCGGCTCCAGCGATGCAGAAGAAAGCTGCTGTCCTCATGGTCTCCTCCAGTGCTACCATCGGAGGAGCTTGAATAGCCGACATTTGTGCTATGCGCGCCGCGTCCACGGGTGCATGACCGTGGCGCTGGCGCTCTACCCGGCGCTCAGGCCGAAGCCCGACGAGTGGTTGAAGGCGTCGACGTTGTTGCCAAGGCGCTGACCAGGTTCACCCTGTTGGACGGGAAGGCCGGTCGCGGGACACTATGGCAAGCCTTCGTCACATTTCGGTAGTAGGCTTTGATTCGCTGACCGCGATTGTGCAGCCCCCCAAGCCTATCAGTAGCGGTCAGCATGCCCGCCGTGGTTCCGACTGCGGCGGGCTTTTCATTTGGCCGGCGATATAGGCAATTATCTGGATACTCGCCGCCAACCTGCCGATAAGTGATTGATCTTGCTGGCGGGCCCTACGGGAATCGAACCCGTCTTTCCAGATTGAAAATATCGAGGAAAACCTGCCCGCTCAATACGTTAGGCAGAATCTAGGTACATTTCGCACCTTAACGATTTCAAAGGCTTGTTTCGGCACTGCCAAACAGAATCCCCTAACAGAACTGGAGACTCCGACCTTGGCCGACGACGCCGTATGTGCCAACGACCACATTCTGGCAGCTCGTTCGCTTCTCGACGCTGCTGTATTGGCAACCGCCAATCTCGAGCCGGGCCAGCGCGACGCCATTGCCGCCGTCATTGAGGCCGCCCTGCAACGGCTAGACGACGCCATGGAGGCGGAAAACTGACAAAAGAAAACCCCTCCGGGCTGGGTGCGCAGCCGGCAGGGGCGAAGGCGGTATTTGGGATTGCGGAACCGTCGCCTTGAAACGTCGATGCCACTTCCTCATATAGCATACCACCGGGAACAAAACAAGAACATCCGGCAATGAATTTTGGGATTGTAGGAAGTGTGAGTTCGCTGCGTTGGTTGCTCGGATGTCCCGCCTCTCAGTCGTCTCACGCGCCCCCTGCAATCCTTGCGGTCGGTATTGTTCAGCGTTGCCCCGATCGCCAGGTGCCGAGTCCACACCGCGCCTGCAGATGAACGTTGAGGGGAGCCCAGCCCCGTTACAGAAATTGGGATTGGGATGGCGGGAACTTGCCCCGAAACGGGGATTCCGACCGCTCTACTGCTGGTGCGAGCTGCGAGAAAACCGGACCAACTAACCCCCTCGGAATGGTGGCCACTACCTTAATGTGGTGGGGAGGCGACTGGCCCACGACACGGGCAGTCCGGTTATACCGTCCCTGAAAGCACCCCTCCCATGATCCGCGTCCTGCCTTCGGGGAGGGGAGGTAGAGCGGAAGGGAAAGTATGCTATAATTCCACTACTATGATCATGCAACGGGGAATGGGGAGCCTAAGAACATGGAATCCAGTAACCTCTATGAAGGGATCGGGCATGTTGTCCACATTAGCACCAACGTAACCACTGGGTGCGAGCATTGCAGGCACCGAATCGGCGGCAACGAATTCGCTCAATCTGTCAATCATTATATCAATGAGCATGGGTACCGACTATTGCACGTCGGTTCCGAGTCGAGCGACGATGATGAAGGAAGACTCTGGAACTTCACGGTTGCAGTTCTTGGACAGTGATTGGCTGCTTGATCGGCATAACCACCGCCGATTGATTTCCGCCTCCGCACTTCGGACCCGTTACGAGCCTGGACAGATCGTCCTAGTTGACGACCTAGGAGCCGCAGAGATCGTCCGAGTCCTCAACGCGGGTAAGCGTCTTTCGATCAAGTTCTCGGCGGGACCAGTCATCGATGTCGACGCCTCAAAGGTCCGCGTAATCTCGGATTGAGGCGTGCTGGTGGCAACGTCATTGTTTTGCCACAAATATTTACTATATATCGCACCAAGCTTTGGGTAACCGCATCCTTTCTAGAGGATGTCCGAATGTCGGGATGACACGGTTCAACGGGTGAGAAGGTGACGGCGGACGGCGGGAGGCTGGTCGCATCTATCGTGTAACCAGTCGTGAGTCCGTGCGTTGCTGAATTGGCTTAGAAAACACTTCACGCCACAGAACCACTCTGCGTCCGGTATTTCGATGCCGGAGCCTTGGCTATTGGATTTGTTGGGCGGAATGCCGACCAAGAGCGGGCAGGCCATTGGGCCGGAAACCGCGTTGAAATGCACCGCCGTTTCCTGCGCAATACGGGCCATATCAGAGCCGATGGGCTCGCTTCCGGTGCACATCTACCGCCGGGGCCAGAACGGTGCCAGGGAGCGCGACACGTCCCATCCGGCGCACCGTCTACTGCACCAGCAGGCCAATCCGTGGACATCCGCAGCAGAATTCAGGACGCAGCTTGCCGTTGATAGCTTGCTCCACGGCAACGGCTACGGCTTCCTCGTCCGGGCTGGTGGTCGCCCCAGAGAGTTAGTCAGACTCGATCCCCGTTCCGTCTCCGCAAGGTTGGACGATCTCACGGGGGAGCCGGTCTATGAGCAAACCGGACGCGACGGGGGGACCAGAGTCCTTGACCGGAACAATGTTATCCATATCAGGCCCAGCCTGTCGCACGACGGCATCAACGGACTCGCGCCGATCCAGTTGGCACGCGAAGCGATTGGCGTTGCCTTAATCTTAGAATCCCATGCCGCTGGACTATTCGCCCGTGGCGCACGACCTGGCGGAGTCCTATCCACCGAAAAAAGCCTGAACGAATCAGCCGTCAACAATGTCCGCAAGATAATTGACGCTCAGACTTCAGGCGACAATTCGGGGCGGACCCTTATCCTTCCTGACAATTTCAAGTTCGCCCAAATGGCGTTGACGAGTTCCGACGCACAATTCCTCGAGTTGCGGAGATATGCGGTAGACGAGATCGCAAGAGCCTTCCGCGTCCCGCCGCATCTTTTATACGAAATGGGACGTGCGACATGGGGAAATGCAGAAGAACTCGGAAGTGCGTTCGTATCGTTCACATTGCTTTTCTGGTGCGAAGTCTTTCAGGGACAATTCAACCGCGTCCTGTTTACCGAACGGGAGCGGGAGACTCATTTCGTTGAGTATATGGTTGATGACTTGCTTAGGGCGGATTTCACGACACGCGCGGAAGGTGTCTCCAAGCTAGTTACATCTGAGATTTTGAACCCGAATGAGGCGCGGGCAATCGCCTTCAACTTGCCGCCGTATGCGGGCGGCGATCAATTCCGCAATCCGAATACGTCATCAAGTTGAGGAGTTAAATCATGTATGACGAGGTAACCGCCGCCGTTAAAGACCTTTCGGCAGGCGTAGAAGATTTCAAGGCAAAGCACAGCGATCAGCTCAACGAGCTTGGCAATCGTCTGGATCGGATCGAGACCCGAATCAATCGACCGGATCAAGGCGGTAACGTTGATCGACAGACGTTGGAAGAAAAGGCGTTCTTGAATTTCTGCCGGTTCGGGGCCGATCATCCCGATGTGGAACGCAAGGCCCTGCAAGTTGGTGATGACACCAAGGGCGGATATCTCGCCCCTGCACAGTTTGTTGCGGAGATCATTAAGAACCTCGTTGAAATCTCCCCGATGCGACAGGCCGCACGGGTTATGTCTACTTCCAGTGGTTCGGTTGTACTACCGAAGCGCACCGGCACGACTACCGCCCAATGGGTTGGGGAAGTCGAGGAGCGC
>SKQW01000068.1 GCA_007118805.1 Rhodobiaceae bacterium
GGTCGGCCAGCAGTTCAGCGGTGCGCTTCTCGGAGAGGGCGAGGGCTGCCCATTCGGCACCGCGCTCGGCTTCGAGCTGGGCGAGCCGCGCCACCGCCTCGGGATCGCTCTCGATCTTGCGCGCCGCCTGCTCGGGCGTGGTGACGGCGAGCTCCCTGAGCACGGCGCCGCCGACGGTGGTCACTATCGGCCCAGCCTTGCCGCCGATGATGCCGCCGAGAATGTTGAGGCCGGCGTTGGCGAGCGGACCTGCAAGTCTGTTCAGCATTGTCCTTCTCCTTTCAGAGTGAGCGCAGCCAGCCGGCAAGCCGGGGCACGAAGCCCTGAACCCGTGCGGCGATGAGGTCGCGGTATTGCCAGGCGAGATATGCGAGGAAGAGGAGGGCGACCGCGGCGAGAGCCAGCCCGCCAGCGGTGATCCACGGATCGCCAATGACGCCGGGCTCGGCCGACGGCTCGGGCGCCACAGCCTCGTTTCCGCCGGCGACAGCGGCACCGCCGGCGGCACCCCCAACCCCTTGCTTCGACTTGCGACGGGCGTCGAGTTCGCGCTGCAGCGCCGACAGCGTCTGCTTGCCGATGAGGCCATCGATGGTGAGGCCGTAGTGGCGCTGGAAATCCAGCACCGCCTGGCGCTCGATCCTGCCGGCGGTTGCGCCCGGCTCGAAGCCGACCTCCCGGAACGCGTCACGGATGTCTGCGATCTCGCTCGCTGAGACCGAGATCACGAAGGACGCGAACCGCGGATCGGCCGGCGCGGCGCCGGACGCAACCCGCAGATCGGTCGGCCACGTGTCGAGCAGAATGATTTCGGCCTCCTCGCGCCGGCGCCGCTTGAGGCCAGGGAGCACGCGCCCGCCACCCCTGTTCCAGAGCGCGAGCCGTGTTCTCACGCCGTTCCGATCACCTGCCTTGTAGGCGCCGACCCAGGACGCCCGCCCGATGGCGCCGGTATTGAAGTGGAAGGAGACCGCGCCGTCGAAGGCATGCTGTGGCACCGGCCCCAGCGCCTGGCGTACGGCCGGCTCATAGTTCCGTGCGAGGGCCTGCTTGAGCAGCCGGCTCGCCTCGGCGCGGGTGATCGTCATGCCGGCGCGCGGCGTCACCACGCCGCTTGCGGCAGTGAGCCCGGCGCCGATGGTCCATCTGCCGGCGGGGCAGCGATAGGCGGTCAGGACCACGCCCTCATGAGCTTCGAGGAAGGGGATAGTGACTAGTTATGACATCAAGATGCTCAAGCCGTCAGCAGACGCATGAATGACCGGACTCATACGACTGTGGCGGTTCAACTTATCTGCATGACCGACAGCACATGAAGGGCCGGCTGCCGCCCAATCGCCGCCCCTACCGCGACGGCAAGCGAGCCGCCTTCACGACGCTGATGACAACACCCAAAGGTTCGCCCGTAGGCACCCCACCGGTGCTCGGGGGATATCCGCGCAGGCTGGGCCACCGGGTCCGGCTTCCTTTGTCAGAAGCTCCCCAGCAACGTTCCCAAGGTGATCAGCACGATCAGCGCAATAATCGGCACCCCCACGGCCACAACGGCGATGTCGAGATAGGCCTCGCGGTGGGTCAGGCCGCAGATTGCAAGTAGCGTGATGACGGCGCCGTTATGGGGCAGCGCGTCGAGCCCGCCGGTGGCCACCGCGGTCACCCGGTGCATCAGCTCCGGCGAGATGCCCGCGGCCTGGGCCATCTCCAGATAGACATGTCCGAGCGTGGTGAGCGCAATGCTCATGCCGCCGGACGCCGAGCCGGTCATGCCGGCCAGAAGGTTGACCGAGATCGCCAGCGAAATCAGGGGATTGTCGCCGCCTATCCCGATCACCGAATCGCGGATCAGTGTAAAGGCCGAGAGCGAGGCGATGACAGCGCCGAAGCCGACGAGGCTCGCGGTGTTAAAGATCGGCAGCAGCGAGGCGTTGGCCCCGGCATCCAGCGAAGCGGTCAGCCTGGACAGGCGCGACCAGTTTATGGCGATCATCAATAGGATCGAGATGACCAGCGCGGCGATGATCGACCAGATGCCGCGCACCGAATCGATGGTCGTGGCACCATATTCCGGCGCGGCGAGATAGTCGGTGTCCATGGCTGGGATGACAAGGGCGGTGAAGGCAAGATTGATGGCGATCACCGCAACCAGCGGCAGCGCCACCACCAGCAGCGGCGGCAACTCGGCCGGGCGCGCCTCGGCCGGGATCTCGGCAATGTCGAAGCCCTCGCCGGCGGCGCGCTCGCGCAGGGCCCTGTCGGTCCGGGATGCACCATCGGGCGGTGCGCTATCGGGGTGATCGCCGTAGCCCTCTGAGATGGTTCGCGCCCGACGTTGCAACCACAGCTGTCCGAGGGCGAACATGATCAGGGCCGTCACGATGCCGAGTCCGGGCGCGGCAAACGGCGAGGTGCCGAAATATGGCATCGGAATGGCGTTCTGGATCGCCGGGGTGCCGGGCAGCGCCGTCATGGTGAAGGTGAAGGCGCCAAGCGCGATGGTACCCGGTATCAGCCGCTTCGGGATGTCGGCGCGGCGGAACACCGCCGCAGCGATCGGAAACACGGCGAAGGCCACGACAAACAGCGACACCCCGCCATAGGTCATCGCCGCGCACGACAGCACCACCGCCAGCATGGCGCGATCGCTGCCCAGCCAGCGAATCGTGGCGTTGGCCAGGACCTCGGCACTGCCGGAATCTTCCATCAGCTTGCCGAAGATGGCGCCGAGCAGGAAGACCGGAAAATACTGAACGATGAAATCGCCCGTCGCCACCATGAAAATCTGAGTATAACTGGCAAGCAGGGGCCGTTCGAGGGAAGCGACGACGGCGAACATGGCGAGCCCCGGCGCCAGGATGAGCAAGGTGACGCCGCGATAGGCAAGATACATGAGCCCGCCGAGCGCGACGACGACCACCAGCACGCCATACATTAGCGACTACTCCGTTGACCCGTTGGGGCTCGACTGTTCAGGCACCCCTACCGGGCGCAGCGAATCGGCGAACAGCGCATCGAGATCGAAGGTGGAGCGCACCCCGAGCCCGTCAAAGTTCGCCTCGAGCCAGTGGTCCGCCCAGGCCCGGCCGCGCTCGTACAGGTGGCTGAGGAACTCCCATTCGGCGTTTAGCTTGCTGGAGGAATCGAGGTCCTGCAGCTCCTCGTCGGCATGGATCAGATGGATCCGCATGTCGCGGTAGCGCTCGGTCTCCAACCCTTCGGCATCGATCAGCTTGTGCAAGAGCTGGATCGCCCGCAGCTCCTTGATGAGGCTGGAATTGAAGCTGATCTCGTTCACCCGGTTGAGGATTTCGCGCCCCGTTCGCGGCAGTTCGTAGCGAGTCATCGGATTGATCTGGACAATGACGATGTCGCGACAGTCGGTCTGGTCGACGAGGGGATAAAGCGCCGGATTGCCGATATAGCCTCCATCCCAGTAGGCTTCGCCGTCGATCTCCACCGCCTGGTACACCGACGGCAGACAGGCCGAGGCCATGATCGTGTCGACCGACAGATGCGGCTGGGTAAAAACGCGTGCCTGGCCGGAGCGCACGTTGGTGGCGGTGACGAAGATCTTCGGCCTCGCGCATTCGTTTACGCTATCGAAGTCGACGGTGTCAGCGACGAGGTCGCGCAGCGGGTTGATATCGAGCGGATTGAGCTCATAGGGCGAGAACAGCCGCGTCAGGTTGTCGAAGAACAGATAGCCGGGCGACCTATCGAGGTTGAAGTTACCGGTGATGCGGTTCCACCAGTTGCGCTGCACCGGCGAAAGGCGCGCCGCATCGCTCACCGCCCGCCAGAAGGCGGCGAGGGTCTCGCGCGCGCCATCCCGGCCGCCCTGGTGAAACCCTTGCGCCAGCACCACCGCGTTCATGGCGCCGGCACTGGTCCCGCTGATGCCTGAGATCTCCAGCCGCTCGTCTTCCAGGACACGGTCGAGCACGCCCCAGGTCAGCGCGCCGTGCGA
>SKQW01000398.1 GCA_007118805.1 Rhodobiaceae bacterium
CCATGCGCCCCCGCCGCGGCCTGCGACCCTTGCGCGCCGTGCGACCCCTGCGCGCCCTGCGGCGCCAATCCGTGCGCCATCGACAATCCCTGCGCCGCCGAGGCGGCCTGCGATCCGTGCGCGGCGGCCAATCCGTGCGCCATCGACCGCTGCGCCCCGGCCGCACAGGGCGGGCCGGAGCAGGTCGCGGCGATCCAAGAGGCGCTCAACCAGCACGGCTTCGACGCCGGACCGGTCGATGGCGTGATGGGGCCGCAGACGATCGGCGCGATCGAGGCGGCGGAGCGGGAGTTTGGCCTTGCCCGCAGCGGCGAGATCACGCCGGCGCTTATGAGCGAATTGTTCGGCACCGCAACGCTCGTTGCCTGCGCGCCCTGTAGGCCTTGCGGGCCGTGCGAGCCCTGCGCCCCGGCGGCGGCCTGTGCGCCTTGTGCGCCGGCAGCAGCCTGCGGGCCGTGCGATCCGTGCGCACCGATGGACCCCTGCGCGCCGTGCGGCCCGTGCGGGCCCTGCGCCCCATGCGGCCCGGCCGCGGTGACCGATGTCTCCGAGGAGGAATTGCAGGCGCTCTATGACTGCCTCCTCGACCACATGCGCACCGCCTATGGCGACGAGTGGCAGGCCGATCCCAACGACTTCGCCGGCTGGCAGGGCCTCAAGGCGATGCAGGCGGCCTATCGCGACAGCGGGCTCGACGAGGCCGCGGCCTTCCCTGACTGGGAGAATGTGGCCACCGCGCCCTATGTCTCGGCGACCCATGGCGAGCGCTTCGTCACCAACCATGTCAACGCGGCCGGGGCCGAGGCCTATAAGCGTTATGAGGAGATCGGCGAGATGCCGGTCGGCGGCATCGTCGCCAAGCCGAGCTTCACCGTCGCGCCCGATGGCGAGGCCCAGCTCGGCCCGCTCTTCCTGATGGAGAAGATGGCGCCCGGCTTCTACGAGGCGAGCGATGACTGGAAATACTCCCTGATCATGCCGGACGGCAGCATCGGCGGCATCACCCAGGGCCAGGGCGCGGAGAATGTCGAGTTCTGTATCGGCTGCCACATGGCCGCGCCGGAGGAAAGCGACAGCCTGCTGTTCCTGCCCGAACACCTGCGGGCGCGATAGCCACCGCCCCCGGCGGCGGCGGAAGGCAAGCTTCCGCCGCCGTCATTCCCAACCCAGCGCTGACCTCAACGCCCCTGAAGTGGTTCAGGGCCAAGCCGGGAGACCGCCGCGAGATGACCAAGACCATTCTCCTCGTCGACGACGACACCGAGTTGCGCGCCGAAATCGCCGAACTGCTCGAACTGCATGACAGCTTCGTCACCAGCGAGGTGGGTACCGCGCGCGAGGCGGTCGAACTTGTCAACAAGGAACGCTTCGACCTCGTCATCCTCGATGTCGGCCTGCCCGACATGGACGGGCGCGAGGCCTGCAAGCTGATGCGCCGGCAGGGCTATCGCGGCCCGGTCGTGATGCTGACCGCCCATGCCTCCGACGCCGACACCATTCTCGGCCTGGAGGCCGGCGCCAACGACTATGTCGCCAAGCCGTTCCGCTTTCCGGTGCTGCTGGCGCGCCTGCGCACCCATCTGCGCCAGCACGAGCACAGCGAGGATGCCGCCTTCACCATCGGCCCCTACCTGTTCCGGCCCGCCCGGCGCCTGCTGACGAGCGAGGACGGCGCCAAGGTCCGGCTGACCGACAAGGAAACCGGCATCATCCGCTACCTTCATCGCGCCGATGGCCGGCCGGTGCCCCGGCGCGAACTGCTCGAAGAGGTCTGGGGCTACCGCTCGGGCGTGACCACCCACACGCTGGAGACCCACATCTATCGCCTGCGCCAGAAGATCGAACCGGACAGCGCCGAGCCCCGCCTCATCGTGCGCGAGGGCGGCGGCTACAAGCTCAATGCCGAGCCCGACGCACCCGGGGACGATCACAGTCGGGCCAACGGCCGAATCTCGGCGCCAGCCATGTCGGTGTGATCCCGCCTGGCATCGCGACCAACGCATGGGCCATTGCGGGCGACAGGCCGCCCGTCACCCCGCCCGGGCCATCTCCCGGAGCCGGAACTTCTGGATCTTGCCGGTCGAGGTCTTGGGCAATTCGGTGAATACGACGTGGCGCGGGCACTTGTAGTGCGCGAGCCGGTCGCGGCACCAGGCGATGACCTCCTCGGCCGTCAGCTCCTCGCCCGGCTTGAGCTCGATGAAGGCGCAGGGCGTCTCGCCCCATTTGTCGTCCGGCCGCGCCACCACGGCAACCGCCTGCACCTTGGGGTGCTTGTAGAGCGTATCCTCGACCTCGATCGAGGAGATGTTCTCGCCGCCGGAGATTATGATGTCCTTTGAGCGGTCCTTGAGCTGGATGTAGCCGTCGGGGTGCATCACGCCGAGATCGCCGGTGTGATACCAGCCGCCCCGGAATGCCTCGGAAGTCGCCGCCTCGTTCTTGAGGTAGCCCTTCATGATGACGTTGCCGCGCATCATCACCTCGCCCATGGTCTGGCCGTCGGCAGGCACCTCCGCCATGGTCTCCGGGTCACGCACCGACAGCCCTTCGAGCGCGGCGTAGCGAACCCCCTGGCGCGCCTTGCGGGCGGCCTGCTCGGACAGATCGAGGGCGTTCCACGCCTCCTTCCAGTCATTGACCACGGCCGGGCCGTAGCATTCGGTGAGCCCGTAGAGATGGGTGACGTTAAAGCCGTTCTCGGCCATCGCCGCGAGCACGGCCTCCGGCGGCGGAGCGGCGGCGGTGAAGAACTCCACCGTATGGTCGAGCCGGCGTTTGTCCTCTTCGGGCGTGTTGAGGATCGTCGCCATGACGATCGGCGCGCCGCACATATGGGTCACCCTGTGGTCGGCCAGCGCGTCCCAGATCAGCTTCTGGCGCACCCAGCGTAGGCACACATGGGTGCCGGCGATCACCGAGATCGACCACGGAAAGCACCAGCCATTGCAGTGGAACATCGGCAGGGTCCACAGATAGACCGAATGCTTAGGCATGGCGCCGGTGACCACATTGCCCTGGGCCAGCAGATGGGCGCCGCGATGGTGGTAGACGACACCCTTGGGGTTGCCGGTGGTGCCTGAGGTGTAGTTGAGGCTGATAGCGTCCCACTCATCGTCCGGCATCTGCCAGGCAAATTCCGGATCGCCGCTCGCCAGGAAGTCCTCATAGTCGATCTCGCCGAGGCGCTTGCCTTCCTGGGGGAATTCCGGATCGTCATAGTCGATGACGATGGGCCGGGCGCTGGTCTGGCTGAGTGCCGCCTCGATGGTGGGGGCGAATTCGCGGTCGGTGATCAGCGCCTTGGCCTCGCCATGCTCGAGGATGAAGGCGATGGTGGCGGCGTCGAGCCGGGTGTTGATGGTGTTGAGCACGGCGCCGGCCATCGGCACCCCGTAATGGGCCTCCAGCATTGGCGGGGTGTTGGCAAGCATGGCCGAGACCGTGTCGTTCTTGCCGATGCCGCGGCGCTGCAGCGCCGAGGCCAGGCGCCGGGCGCGGGCGTAGAAATCGCGATAACTTGTGCGGGCCTTGCCGTGGATGATCGCCGTATGCTCGGGGAACACGCTGGCCGAGCGGTCGAGCAGGGTGAGCGGCGTCAGGGGCTGATAGTTGGCCGGGTTCTTGTCGAGCCCGCTGTCATAGGCACTCTTCACCGCGCTCATGTCAGGCATCCCCTCGCTGTTCTGTCTGTTGCCGTGTCCAGCCTGCGGGTGGCGGGGGCACGGGTGGACACCGGGGACGACGTTTCGGGCTGGCCTACTGACAGTTTGTCCACCGGTTGGTCCCGGCTGTCTCGAATATCGCGGCGGCCCGGCGCAGTGCAAGCGCCGCGTCGAACGGGGCGGGCAGCGGCGCGGATTCTTCGGAACGATTTCGCTGTGCATCGAGTTGACAGGCACAGCAGGGCGCGAACTTGACGCGCCGCAAGAAATGAAACCACGGAGACCCACGATGA
>SKQW01000002.1 GCA_007118805.1 Rhodobiaceae bacterium
GCCGGGCGAGTTCGTCGAGGGCGGCACTGCGCACCGCGGCGATGTCGCTGCCCTGATCGATGTGCCGGTCGGCGAAGGCGTCGGGCAGTCCATGCCGGCGCTGGAGTTCGCGGATCTCGGCCTGCCGCGCGCGCTCATCGCCCAGCGCCCGCTGGACGGCGGCATCCACGTCGGGAAGCTGGTTGGCGTCCGATCGCCGTTCGGAACCGACACTCGCATGCTGGCGCGTCTCAGTTCGCTGCGCATCCCGGTGGGCCCGCTGCGTCTGGACGGCTTCTTCATCGTCACCCGGATCGTCGCTCGCCCCCGCCGTCTCTGCCGTAGCGATCTCGGACCGCACGCCGTCGAGTTCCTCCAGGATGGTCCGGTGCTCGGTCTCGATGCGCCGCGCCTCCTCCGCGGAGGTCTCGTCGGTGATCTCGGCGAGCTTGTCGGCGGCCCGCGTCTCGAGATCGGATAGCCGCGACCGCAAGGCCGCCAGGGCGGCTCCGTCGGCAACGACCATATCGAGGCCGGCGAATTCGCTGAGCGGCGACCAGGACAGTGATCCAGCGGTCGCAACGGCCTCGGGCACGATGAGCGCCAGCGTGGCGCCGATGGCGGCCAGGGTGACAAGCGCCGCCAGCTTGACGTGAGATACCTCGTGCATCTCGGGTCTCCTATATAGGCCGGGGCATAGCACCGACGTCCTGCGGCCCCGGCGGAGCGCAGGCGGCGTGATCAGAAATCGAATGATTGGAATCAGATGGTGAGGCGCCGTGCGGCGTGGCGCACTTGCATGCGCGTGAGCACCGTGTCGCGGTCGGCGATAACGCGGCACTCGAACAGTTCGGGCGAGTGGTCGGCGCGGATCTGGGCGCCGGCGTCGAAGGGAACCGGAACCACCGAGATCTCCATCGGCTCCCAGTCCACCGCGCGATGGAGCGGGACTTGGCCCCGCCGCTCCTTGCGCTCCATCAGGTGGACCTTGTAGCCGACCGAGATCGACCGGATGGCTCCGTCTCGGATGCTCTGGACGATGCCCGCCTTCTCCGGCGCCCGGGTCAGCTGGATACGCGCCACGCCCTCGCCTTTGGCGATCCTTGCCGAGCCGGGGATCACCGAGCCGAGAATGTTCTCCACGCTCATCGCCATGTGGCTGTCGAGCAGCGGCGCGCCGCGGTTCAACCGATCGAGCCGCACCGCCTTGCCACTGACCACCAGCTCCTCGTCGAACTCGCCGTCGACGAAGGAGCGCCGCCGCACCGTCGCCCCGGTGGTGAACACCACATCGATCTGGTGCTCGTCCTCGTCATACGAGCTGGCGCGCACCTTGACGTCCCGCATCAGCTGCGGGAGGCGGATCGTTCCGTGCATTGTGGGGGATTCCTGGTCGTGACGGCTGTGTCTGACGTGGAACAAGGGCTGACACACTGATGGCGTGACAAACTCACGCACGCGTTTCCGATGTTTGGAAATCGGAAGTGTCCCATCGACGGGTACTACCGAATGGTTGGAATGCCTTGCGACCCTATGACCTTCTGGTGCTTACTGACGCAAATCATTCGACGTTCGCCGCACTCCGACGAGTGGAAAGATGCCAAGGGTGAATCCCGAGATACTGACTTGGGCGCGAGAGGCCGCCGGCATGTCCCTTGACGATGCCGCGCGTGCTATCGGCCTGAGCGGGGCCGACCCTTCCGCACGCTTGGCGGCAATGGAGGCAGGTGAACGCGAGCCGACCCGGCGCCAGATTGCCAAGATGGCGGAGAAGTATCGTCGGCCGATTCTAACATTCTATTTGCCCGAGCCCCCCGCAAGGGCACCGCGCGCGCATGACTTTCGAACGATGAGAGACCGCGAGCCTCTTGCCGAGGCTCGCATCGAGGCTCTCGTCCGCGATGTCAGGGTTCGCCAGGCGCTGGTGCAGAGTGCCCTGCAGGATCTGGAGGAAGATCAGCCTGTCCCCTTTGTGGGCTCTATGCGTGTGGACCAAGGGGCCCCGGAAATTGCAGAGGCGATGCGCGCGACGCTTCAATTCGACTTGGGCGAATATCGCGCTGCGCGCAACACAGGCGATGCATTTCGGCTGCTACGCGAGTCCGTAGAGAACGCAGGTGTCTACGTTCTCTTGATTGGCAATCTCGGCCACCATACGAGTAGCATAGATCCCAAGATCTTCCGTGGCTTCGCGCTCGCCGACTTGGTGGCACCAATAATCGTCATCAACGAGAATGACTCTCGCGCCGCCTGGTCCTTCACCCTCCTACACGAACTCGCCCACGTCTTCCTCGGTCAGAGCGGGATCAGCGGCTACGACGGTGACGCGCCGATCGAACAGGTTTGCGACGGAGCCGCCGCTCGTTTCCTGCTCGCGCCGGCAGAACTTCGGGAGATTGACGTGCGTGGTGTGCCCGTGGAGGCGCTAGTGGAGGAGATCGGCACATTTGCGAGCGTCCGCAAGGTTAGCCGCAAGATGGTCGCGTACAATCTCCGAAAGGAACGGCTGATCACCTGGGACACCTATAAACGCGTTTCCGAGCGCTTCGATGCCGATCGTCTCGATCAGGCTCGCGAGGCTGCTGGCGGGCCCGTCGACTATTATGTCGTTCGGAGACACCGGATCGGTAGAGGCCTGACCAGGCTGGTGGATCGTATGGTGGCCAGCGGCGCATTGACGTCCACGAAGGCTGGGCGGGTGCTCGGTGTCAAACCTACAGCAGTCGGCAGGATGACAGCCGATAATCAGGCGGCTTGAGGTCCTGGGATTGCTATATCTTCTCGACGCCGACACGTTGATCACTGGAGAGCGTCGATCCTACCCGCTGCGTCGCTTCCCGATCTTCTGGGAGTGGCTGCGCCATCAGGGGCAGCTTGGGAATGTGAAAGTGCCGATTGAGCAGTTCGAAGAAGTAACCGCAGGTCGCGGAGATTTGGTTGACTGGCTGACGATTGAGGAAACCAAGGAAAGCCTGCTCTTTGCTGAAGAGGCCGATCCGGCTCTTGTCGCGCGGGTGACACTGGAAGGATACGGGAACCTCAACGAGGACGGCATCGTGCAGGTGGGGCGTGACCCGGTTCTGATTTCTTACGCTATCGCCGGCCTTCCACAGAGAACCGTAGTTTCATTCGAAGTATCCGCACCTGCGAAGAGGGGAGCCAATCGGAAGGTGCCCGACGTCTGCCTCCACTTCGGCGTTCCATGCTGCACGCTCTATAAGGTTATCGATGATCTTGATTTCACGACTGATTGGCAACCATAAACGGGGTCACTCGCCGTAAGCACGCCGCGCGCCACGCTCGTCACGATCATCGCCGTCATTTCGCCCCCCATCACCCGGATCATGCGGCGTGGTGTCGGGCAGCTCGGTGCCGGGTGCGCGACCCTGGGTCAGACCGGCCCGGCTGACCTTGCGCGGGTCGATGTCGAAGACGAGGCCGGCTGCGTCGAACTGCTTGAGACGCTCGATGTGCTCGCGCATGACGTCGTCCGGGTTGCGGCCGGTCTTGGCAACCGCGGCGTCCCAGCTCAGGGTGCCCGAGCGCATGCGGATGAGATCGGTGTTGGCATCGTCGATCGGGTTGATCGATTCGAACTCCGGCGGATCCCAATCGACGGGCACGAACGGCACCGGCAGCGCGCCGGCGAGATACGCCGCCTCGCAGAACCAGCGCCAGATCGGCTGGAGCGCCATCGGGATGACGGTCAGCCATTGCAGGGTGGTGACGAGGCGCCGGAACTCGATGATGCCGACCCGCGAGGAGGCGAAGCTGACCTGACTGAGATCGCCGGTCAGAAGCTCATAGGGCACCAGATAGCCGGCCGCCACGGTGTGGAGGCCCGCGCCGCGATACTCGGCATAGCCGCCCGAGGCGGACGGCGTGTTGAAGCGCACCTCCTTGCCGCCATGGGCATAGGCGATGAGGCCGGGCTCGAACTGCTCGATCGGCTGACCATTGCCATCGGTGAC
>SKQW01000024.1 GCA_007118805.1 Rhodobiaceae bacterium
CGCCGGAGCGTGGCATAGTCGAGGTCGACATGCATGTTGGTGAGGATGGCGCGGCGCGGCTTGACGCGCGCGATCCATTCGAGCGCCTCGTCCAGCGTGAAGTGGCTGGGATGCGGCGTGTAGCGCAAGGCATCAAGGATCCAGACGTCAAGGTCCTGCAGATAGAGCTCGCTCTCATCGGGAATGCCGCTCACATCACAGGAATATGCCAGCCCGCCGAACCGGAAGCCGAGGCTCAGTGTCTCGCCGTGGAGCTGCTCGATTGGCTGGGCAAGGATGTCGCCGCCTGCCCCCGAGATCACCACCGGCGCCGGCGGCCGGATGGCATGAGCGTCGAGGATCGGCGGATAGGAACTGCCCTCCGGCGCATTGAAGCAATAGCCGAAGCGCGCGGTGACCCGGTCCGCGGTCTCTGGGGCCATATGGACGCCTACCCGGCGGCGATTGTGGATCACGATGGGCCTGAGATCGTCGATGCCGTGCACATGGTCGGCATGGTCGTGGGTCAGCAGCACCCCGTCGAGCCACTGAACCTCGGCTGCCAGGAGTTGGGCCCGCAGGTCCGGAGAAGTGTCGACCAACACGGTGGTGCGGCCTTCAGGTCCTAACCGTTCGACGAGCAGCGAGCAGCGCTGTCGCCGGTTTCTCGGCTCGTTGGGATCGCACGCGCCCCAGCCCCCGGCCACGCGCGGCACCCCGGCCGACGATCCGCAGCCCAGTACGGTGGCGACACAGCGTTGCTTCCCGTCCTCGGACATGCCGATCAGGCAACCGCAATCCCGGCGGGAGCCGGTATGGTTTTGAAGAGCCGATAGAAATTTGCCGTGGTCTGCTGGGCGATCTCATCGCGGCCGACGCCGCGCGTTTCGGCCAGAACCTCGGCGGTGTGGCGGACATAGGCCGGCTCATTGCGCTTACCCCGATACGGCATCGGCGCCAAATACGGGGCATCGGTCTCGACCAGAAGTCGTTCGAGCGGGATTTCTCGTGCTATTTCACGCAGTTCCTCGGATTTCTTGAACGTCAGAATACCCGAAAAGGAGACATACAGCCCCAATTCGACGCCCGCGCGGGCAAGCTGCGGCCCGGAGCTGTAGCAGTGCAGGATCGCGTCGAACGGGCCCTTTGCCATCTCCTCGCGCAGCACCCGCTCGGTGTCGGCCTCGGCGCTGCGGCTGTGGATGACGAGGGGAAGGCCGGTGCGCCGCGCCGCCTCGATCTGCGTGCGAAAGCCGGCTTCCTGATCGACGCGCGGGGAATTGTCGTAGTGGAAGTCGAGCCCAGCCTCGCCAATGGCGACGACGCGCGGATGGCGGGCGGCCGCGACATAGTCCTCGACCGGCAGGTCGACCTCCTCGGCGGCATTGTGCGGATGGGTCCCGGCCGAGCACCAGACATCGCTGAAGCGCTTGGCGATCTGCGCCACCTGCTCAAACCGCCGCAGCCGCGTGCAGATGGTCACCATGGCGATGATGCCGGCGGCCCGCGCCCGCGCCACCACGTCGTCGAGCTCGTCGGTGAAATCGGGAAAGTCGAGATGGCAGTGGCTGTCGACCAGCATTACACGCCCGGCACCGCTTCGCTCTCGACATAGCGCGGGAAGACCGCCGCCGGGCCCGGCAGCGCCGTGCCGGGGGTCAGCCGTCCCGCCTCGCCCAGCCGGTCAAAGCCCCGCTCGTCGGGTGCCACTGCGACGAGATCGAGCAGCCTGCCCGAGGCAGACGGCATGAAGGGTTGGCACAGTATGGCGATCTGGCGGATCGCCTCGGCGGTGACATAAAGCACGGTTTGGAACCGCGCCGGGTCCGACTTGCGCAGGACCCAGGGCTCGGCGGCGGCGAAGTATCGGTTGGCCTCGCCGACCACCGACCAGACCTCGGCCAGCACGGTGTGGAGCGCTTGTCCGGCCATCGCCACCCGCGCCTTTTCCACCATCGAATCGGCAGCCAGCAGCAGCGCGCTTTCGGCCTCGCCCAGGGCGCCCGGCGTCGGCAGCGCGCCGTCGCAATGCTTGGCGACCATCGACAGCGAGCGCTGGGCGAGGTTGCCGAGATCGTTGGCGAGATCCGCATTGATCCGCCCGACAATGGCGTCGTGGCTGTAGTTCCCGTCCTGGCCGAAGGGAACCTCGCGCAGGAAGAAGTAGCGCATCTGATCGACGCCGTAATGATCGGCAATGGCGAACGGATCGACGACATTGCCGACCGATTTCGACATCTTCTCGCCCCTGTTGAACAGGAAGCCGTGGGCGAACACGCGCTTCGGCAGGTCGAGGCCGGCCGACATGAGGAAGGCCGGCCAGTAAACGGCGTGGAAGCGCACGATATCCTTGCCTATGACGTGGAGATCGGCCGGCCACCATTTGCGGAACGTCTCGCTGGCGGTGTCGGGATAGCCGACGCCCGTGATGTAGTTGGTGAGCGCGTCGACCCAGACATACATGGTGTGGCCGTCGCTATCCGGCACGCGCACGCCCCAATCGAGGGTGGTGCGCGACACTGACAGATCGCGCAAGCCGGATCTGACGAAGCTGACTACCTCGTTGCGCCGCTCCCGGGGCAGGATGAAATCGGGGTTGTCCTCGTAATGGGCGAGCAGCCGGTCCTGAAACGCAGACAGCCGGAAGAAGTAGCTGTCCTCCTCGGTCCACTCCACCTGGGTACCCATGGGGCCGCGGCGCACGCCATCCTCGCCGACCTCGGTTTCCGACTCGTCGTAATAGGCCTCATCGCGCACCGAGTACCAGCCCGAATAGGTCCCCAGATAGATGTCCCCGGCCGCCGCCATGCGCCGCCAGATCTCCTGGCTCGCGACATGGTGGCGCGGATCGGTCGTGCGGATGAAGTCCGAGTTGGCACAGTCGAGATGGGCAACCATCTGCTTGAAGAGCGGCGTGTTGCGGTCGGCCAGCTCAGCCGGCGTGATCCCCTCACCTGCAGCGGTCTGGGCCATCTTCATGCCGTGCTCGTCGACGCCAGTCAGGAAGAAGACGTCATAGCCGTCGAGCCGCATGAAACGCGCGATGGCATCGGTTGCCAGCGCCTCGTAGGCGTGGCCGATATGCGGCGCCCCGTTGGGATAGGAAATCGCCGTTGTGAGATAGTATTTGGGCTTCATCTGTGACGAACGCGTTCGAGCAAGGAGTGGCGCGGCACGCGATCAGGCACGGGCAACCTCTGTGACGGCCGCCGTGGATACCGATCGGAGCGCCGTGAGAAGGGTCTGGGTGCGATCAAGATTGTAGATCTCGGTCTGCGCCAGCGCGCGGCCGACCTTTTCCCACACCTCGGACCAGCGCGCAAGCTGCGCGGCGGCGCGGCCATCGCCTGCCGCGCTGCGGGTGCGCTGGGCGATCCAGTCGAGCAGCAGCTCCGAGGCGAGGCGATAGCGCCCCTCCCCGCCCCGCGCGCCCAGCCACTCGGCAAGGTGCATGGCATCACCGGCATCGAGCCGCGGCATCCCTTCGAGGAGGTCCAGCAGACGGCGCGCCGTTTCCTGCCCTTCCGCCGAGGCCAGCTCAAGCGCCCGGCCGAGGCTGCCCTGGGCCAGCCGCGCCGCCAGGGCAGGATCGCCGCCGGCCTCGTCGCCGGTGCGCAGGACCGTCTCGATCAGCGCCGGATCGAGCGGCTTGAGCGCCAGCCTGCGGCACCGCGAGCGGATTGTCGGCAAGAGCCGGCCGG
This sequence comes from Rhodobiaceae bacterium, assembly GCA_007118805.1. Lineage (GTDB taxonomy): Bacteria > Pseudomonadota > Alphaproteobacteria > Rhizobiales > Tepidamorphaceae > SKQW01. The sequence continues at coordinate 3,681 of SKQW01000024.1, forward strand.
GCAGATGCGCAACCAGCAGAAACAGGCAGCGGGCGGGCGGCTCCTCTAGCATTTTCAACAAGGCATTGGCGGAGGCGCGGTTCAGATCATCGGCCGCGTCGACGACGACGATACGCCAGTTCCCCCCGGCGGCGGTCGTCGCCAGGAACCGGCTGACGCGACGCACGGAGTCGACGGGAATGATGCTGGAGGTCGCCTTGCCCGCCTCATCGCGCGGACGCTCCAGCACGATCAGATTGGGATGGGCGCGCGCCGCGATCTGGCGGGCATCGCTGCCATCGGGGGACACCGCGAGGTCGGCCGCTTCGGCCACATCGGGGGCGTCGGGGGCGGGATGGGCAAGCACGAAACGCGCAAACCGGAAGGCCAGCGTTGCCTTGCCGATGCCCTTTGGCCCTTCCAGGGCCCAGGCATGCGGAACGCGGCCCGACCGGTAACTGTCCAATAGCGCCATTTCCGCCCGCTGGTGCCCGACCAGGATGCTGGTCGCCTCCGGCCGATCGAGCGAGTCGGCGTCCGGCATCGCTGCTGCCTTGCCGCTCACGGATCGGCTCCGACCTTGCAGTCCGACGGGATGGGCAGCTTGTCCTCCACCACGGTCCAGATCGCCTCCTCGACCTCCTCGGGGGCCCCTTGCGCATCGATCACATGGCACCGGTTCGGTGCCGACAAGGCGATGTCAAGAAAGGCGGCTCTCAGGCGACGATGCTCTTCGAGCTCTGCCTGTTCGAATCGGTCGACGCCACCCTGCCCGTCATCCTCGGTAACGGCGCGGGCCCGGGCAAGCCCGATCTCAGGATCGAGATCGAGGAACAGCGTCAGATCCGGCCAGTCGCCGCCCACCACAGCGTCCTCAAGCGCCCGCACAAGGCCATCATCGATACCGCCCAGAACGCCCTGATAGGCGCGCGTCGAATCGGCGAAGCGGTCACAGACGACCCATTTGCCGGCGTCCAGGGCTGGCCGGATGACCTGGCTGAGATGATCGTCGCGGGCGGCATTCATGAGGAGGGCCTCGGCGAATGTGCCCAATGGCTTGACACGCCCCGACAGGACGGCGCGGCGGATGATCTCGGCCCCTTGTGTGCCGCCCGGCTCCCGGGTCAGCACCGCCTCGACGCCGCAAGCCCGCAATCGCTCGGCAAGCCGGGCGGCCTGGGTGGACTTTCCCGTGCCCTCGCCGCCTTCCAGCGTGATGAAACGCCCCGCAACCTCGTTGCGCCTCGACCGAGTCACCGCGACGTCGCCGCCTCGACACCAGAATAGACGAGGCCGATCACCAGTTCTAGGGCGGCGTCGAAGGCTCGGCGATGCAGCGGTCCGACATCGACCGACTGTGCCGCGTAGAGGGGAACTTCGTTGATGATCGTCTCGTCATTATCCTGCAAACGCAACACGCCGACCCGATCGCCTTCGCGCACGGGCGCGCGCAACGGCCCGGTATAGACAATTCGTCCGCGCAAACTGCCGCGTTCGCCTCTCGGCACCAGAACCGAGATAGGCCCCTGCCCGGTCAGCGTCACCCGTCCGACGTCGCCGCCATAGACGCCGACCTGGCCTACCGGCTGCCCGGCTTCGAACAGCTCGACGCGCTCGAAGGCGCGACTGGCCCAGGAGAACAGCTTCCGGGCCTCGGCCACCCGCGCATCCGAGCTGGGAAGGCCGTGAACGACAAGCGTGGTGCGCCGGCCGTCATTGTTCGCGGACGCCACCAGCCCGAAACCGGATTCCTCGGCATATCCGGCCATCAGGCCGTCGATACCGTCGATATTCTGGAATACCGGGTTGCGATTGCGCTGGTTTATGCCGTTCCAGGTGAACTCCGGCTCGCCGAATATGCGGTAGAGATAGGGATACTCGTCCACCAAATGGCGCGCCAGCACCATCATGTCGCGCACCGAGGTCTGCTGGCCTTCCGGCCCCGGCAAGCCCGTGGCGTTCTTAAAGACCGAGTCCTGCAGTCCGATTGCCGCCGCCCGCTCGTTCATGAGCTCGGCAAACGCCTCCTCGGAGCCGGCCATGCCCTCGGCGATCGCGATGCAGGCGTCATTGGCTGCCTGCACCATGATGCCACGCAGGAGGTCGGACAAGGGGATGTTGGAATTCACCTCAGCGAACATCGTCGCGGTGCGCGACGGCGCCCCGCCGGTGCGCCAGGCATGCTCGCTTACAAAGAACTCATCGTTCAGATCGAGGCGCCCCTCGCCGATGGCGTGGAACACGACTTCCAGCGTCATCAGCTTGGCCAGACTTGCCGGGACGACCGGCGTATCGACATCCTTGTGCAACAACACCGTGCCGGTGTCATGATCAACCATCAGCGCCTGCTGGGCGCTCGTCTCCGTTGCCTGGGCGGGATCCGGTCCCGGCAGCGCGCCGAACGCCAACGCCGCCAGCAGAACGGTGCCGAGTAACGAGCGCAACCGGCCGAGCACGAGCAGTGTCAACCGCCACACCGATGGTGGCGTATCATCGTGAACAGCGATAAACGGCCCCATGCGATGATCACTCACGATCAAGCGGCCCCAATCGGCTCGATCCCTAGATACCAAGCCCTGCCCTGCCAGACAAACGCCGCCCGCTCTGCCCGCGACGCCCCAATTGCTGCCGCGGACCGAGCTTAACGGATTCTTACCACTATAAGTAACGACCGTCCGCGCCGAGACAAGCGGCGAACGACTGCACGATCCGGTGAGTTTCGGTTAGCGTTAAGAGCCCGGACGGCTCCCGGCCTTGGCCGGAGATTCGCTACGCCCCGAGGCCTGCTCCTGCCGGCCCGAGAAAGGATCGGCAGCACCGCTGCACTACGCTACCAAGTGGGTGTATGCGCCGCTGGCGCCCCGGCCCCGGAATCGTCAAACAGCGCAAAGGTGGCTGCCACCCGGTTCTTGCGGGCCGCGGAATGGTGACCGGATGCGATATAGTTGGACGCAAGCAGAATGGCCGGCTTGTCGCCGGCGATGCGATCCCCCGAAGCAGGTGATGTGGCCGCTGTCAGGTCTGCCCCGTCGTCGGCGCTTGCCACCATGGTCGGCTGAACCGGCTCGCCATTCTCGCGCACGGTGGTGGTCAGCCACCCATCATCGCCCTCCGGCGCGGCTGGCCCGACATACTGAACCCGAACATCGGCCATTCCATTGTGCTTGAAATCGAGAATGCGTGCGGTCTCGCGCGAAAGATCGATGATCCGGCCGGTGCTGAAGGGGCCGCGATCGTTGATCCGGACCACGACAGAGCGATTGTTCTCAAGATTGGTCACCCGCGCATAACTCGGCATCGGCAATGTCGGATGCGCGGCCGTCAGGGAGTGCATGTCGTAGGTTTCGCCATTCGCGGTGCTTCGGCCGTGGAACTTTCTGCCATACCACGAGGCGGCGCCGACCTCGTCGTAACTGGGGTCCTCCTCCGGATGGTACCAACGCCCGGCCACCTGATAGGGCTTTCCGACCTTGTAGCCGCTGCCCTGGTCATACGCCACCTGCCGCTGAGACGGCTGTTTGGTGGGAGCGGCGCTGAAGCCCGCGCCCGGCGAGGGATCGGTCATCGTATTGCACGCGGTCGCGGCGCCCGCCGCAACCAGTATCGCGGCCAGCCGCCCGAGCGACCTGCAACCAGCGCCTGCCTGGCGGCGCATCAGCCCTTGTCTTGCCATTGGTCCCCGTCTCGCCAGCCGACGATCCCAGCTCGCTTTCCCCGACACATTGCACGGGCGTGCCCCGCCCTGCGGTTGCCGCCCCTTCCCCGACCAACGCCGAAACCTCTCCGAAACCCGAACCTGGCGCTTGGTGCGGTGACGGACGATCAAATCACCGCGACCGCAATTCGTCGCTCCAATTGTGTCTACATTGCGGCGCCCCGCGCATCAATCCGGCGCATCAAAAGCAGTGCCATCAATCGCCATTGCCGCGGCCGGCGCGGCTTTCGACCCGGCTGCGTCGGCGTCTGATTCGGGACACTAGAGAATTCCGAGCCTGCCGATCGCTATCCGCACCCGCAATTGCCCGCACGAGTCGCGCATTACGGAAGCACGATTTTAAGGAATTTAATGCAGGTTTTTCTCGACAGTCAGGCAACCAGCGCCACCGTCCTTGTGAGGAACCGCGCATTGACCAAAGGCGACATCGTCCCCGATGTGGCGACCGCAGACAATCGCCCCGATCAGTCCCGCCGCCGCTCCGTCTCGCATGAGATCCGGGAAGCGCGCGAGCGGCTGACCTCGCACACGGGGACGCGGCTGGCATTCGACGTCGAGCTTCTGCGCGCCTATGCCGGCAATCAGCGCGGCATAGCCCTGATGGTCCCGTTGCTGGCCATCGTGATCGCCCTCATGTCGACGGTCTGGGTGCCCTGGGCCAATGCGGTCACATGGCTCGCCGGCGTGTTCATCGGCAACGGCATCCTGACCTTCATGTGCCGGCGCTTCGAGCTCGCGCCAAGCCACCCCAATGGCATCGAGCGCTGGCGCCGACGCTTCGTCGCCGCAGAGTTCCTCAACGGCGTGTTGTGGTCGGCCTTGCTCTTTCTGCCGACCCATGGCGGGACCACCTCGCCCCTCATCTTCATGTTCGCGGTGATGATCGTGATCATGGCGATGCGCACCCTGACCGCGAGCAACCTGCCCGTCGCCTCAGTCGTGGGAACGCTGCCGATAACGGTCGGGATCGTGCTGCGCTTCACGATCACCGGCGAAATATTGCATATCGTGCTCGCCGGCCTAGCCATCGGGGCTCAGGTCTTCTTCGGGTTGCTGGCCCGCCAGTTTCATACCACCGTGCTGGCAATGCTCGGCCTGCGCGCGGAGAAGGATGTGCTGATCGCGGAGCTGGAGCAGGCGAAATCGGTCTCCGACGAGGCCCGGCGTCGCGCCGAGGAAGCCAATCTTGCCAAGTCGCGCTTCCTGGCGACGATGAGCCACGAATTGCGCACGCCGTTGAATGCGATCCTCGGCTTCTCCGAGGTGCTCAAGGATGAGCTGCTCGGCAAGCATGCCATCGAGGCATACAAGGAATACTCCGCCGATATCCACAAGAGCGGCGAGCATCTCCTCAATCTGATTAACGAGATACTGGACTTGTCGCGCATCGAGGCGGGCCGCTACCAGCTCAAGGAGGAGGCGGTGTCCCTTTCGGCGATCGCCGATGACTGCCGGCATCTTCTCAAGCTCAAGGCGGAACAACGCAACATCCGCATCTCGGAGAATTTCGAAGCCGCTCTGCCGCGCATCTGGGCCGACGAACGCGCCATTCGGCAGGTGGTCCTCAATTTGCTGAGCAATGCCATAAAGTTCACGCCCAATGGCGGCGAGGTCTCGCTCGTCGTCGGCTGGACCGCCGGTGGCGGACAGTATGTCAGCGTATCCGACACCGGGCCGGGAATTCCCGAAGATGAGATTCCCACCGTCCTGCAGACCTTCGGACGCGGCTCGCTGGCGCACAAGAATGCCGAAGAGGGTTCCGGTCTGGGACTTCCGATCGTCACCAAGCTTGTCGAGCTGCACGGCGGCACGTTCCAGCTCCAATCCAAGCTGCGCGAGGGGACCGTAACGATTGCCACCTTGCCGAGCGAGCGCGTCATGAAAGCCCTCCCCCCGATGGCGCGGCCGTCCGACCAGCGCTCCGCAGCTTGAAGGGCGCAGCTTCGACGTCACAATTGCATCGCGGGCGGCAGCCCCCTATACCCGATCAACGATCGGGAGAGCGACGATGGCCAGCGAGGACGGGCACAGCGTGGGCTCGATAGTCACCGGATGGGCCGCGGACATCGCCACATCCGTTGGGTTCTTTACGCGCCTTCCGCTGATTGGCGATGAGCGGAAGGTCGAGCTTCCCGAATTGCGGCGCGCCGCCCGTGCCGCCCCCATCGCGGGCATTGCCGTGGGGATCGTCTCCGCACTAGCTTATGGTGGCGCCATCTGGGTGGGCCTTACGACTCTGGTCGCGGCGATCCTGGCCGTTGCCGCGGCAATCCTCGTCACTGGCGCCCTGCACGAGGATGGGTTGGCCGATACGGTGGACGGCCTTGCAGGCGGATGGACCAAGAAGGCCCGCCTCGAAATCATGCGCGACAGCCGGATCGGCACCTATGGCAGTCTGGCGCTTGGCTTGGCCGTGCTGCTGCGGGTCGCAGCGATTGCCGGCATCATGGGCCGCGGCGGATTGATCGCGACCATGCTGGTTATCGTGAGCGCGGAGGCGGTTTCCCGAGCCGCGCCGATCTGGCTGATGTGGCGCCTGCCACCCGCCCGCTCGAGCGGCGCCGCCGCCAGCGCCGGGCAACCTACAGATTCGGCAGCTTGGCAATGCTTCATCCTGGCCGGCATCATCGCCTTCCTTCTGATGGCGACCGCGGCCGGCGTCTTGGCGACGATGTTCGCCCTGGCAACGGCCGCCCTCGCCACGCTCGGCGTCATCGCTCTTTCGCGGCGGACCCTGCGCGGACAGACGGGCGACGTTGCCGGCGCGTCACAGCAGGCGGCCCTGATCGCGTTCCTCCTGGCGGCCCTTGCGGCGTTGCCCGTGTGACCCGACATGTATCGCTGCCGCCCTGTGCGGCCCTGGAAGGAGTGCGATTTTGGGTCATCCCCTTGCATGGCTGGGCATTGCCATTCTGGCGCTTGCCGCCCTCTACCTTGCGCTGAGCGGCGGCGAGGCGAGCCTCGGCCCGCTCCAGGGAGGTGACATTGCCCGCATGGCCGCAGCCGTCGCGCTGCTGATCGTGATCGGCGGCGGCATCGTCTTGAGCCGAAGCTTTCAGATTGGGGCGGCGTTGCGCTACGCGGTCGTCTGGCTGGTGATCGCGCTGGTACTGGTCTTGGCCTACAGCTACCGGGCCGAGTTCACCATGCTGGGCCACCGGATCATGGGAGAGCTGGTGCCAGGACTGCCAGTCACCGCCGTCGATTCCCACGGACAGCTCAACGTAACCGTCCGGCGCGCGCCGGGCGGGCATTTCGCAGCGCGCGGGAGCATCAATGGCAGCCCGACCACCTTCCTCATCGACACCGGTGCCAGCCGACTGACCTTGACTGCTCAATCAGCCGAAGCCGCCGGCTTCGCCCCCGACGGCTTGAGCTTCGTGGTTCCCGTCCAGACCGCCAACGGGATTGTCCAGGTCGCCCGCGTCGGGCTCGATCGCGTGGAAGTTGGCCCACTTGTCTTTTCCGATGTTCCGGCCTTCGTGGCGCCTTCGGGAGCCCTTTCCACCGATCTTCTCGGGGTCAACGTTCTGGACAGGCTGGAGTCTTACGAGGTCCGCGGCGACGAGCTGGTGCTGCGGGCCCATCGTTGAGGAAGACGCGACATGACAGCGACCCAACCGGTAACCCTTGCCAACGAGACCCCCGTTTCCATCGGCATCGTCACGCTTGCGGTGCGCGACCTGCCAAGAGTTTCGGCTTTCTACGGGCACGTGCTCGAATTGCAGCCTATGCAGGAGGATGCGGACAGTATCCTGCTCGGAGCCGGTGGCGTGGGCCTGCTGCGGCTGCGCCATGAACCGAACCTCCTGCCGGACGATCCCCGGACGGCCGGGCTGTTCCATACCGCGTTTCTCATGCCGACGCGCAGCGATCTGTCCCGCTGGCTGCGCCGTTTCGGGGAGCTTGGCCTGCATCTTGACGGTGCCTCGGACCATATCGTGAGCGAAGCGCTCTACCTAAGCGATCCGGAGGGAAATGGGATCGAGGTCTATGCCGACCGCCCCCAGGAAGCTTGGCGACGGCGCCCGGACGGGCTCGACATGGGTACCTATCCGCTGGACATCGACAGTCTGCTGAATGCCGGCGAGCAATCCCCTTACCGCCTCCCGCCCGGCCTTCGGGTGGGGCACATTCACTTGCGGGTCGGGGACCTCGACGCCGCGGAGGCGTTCTACAGCGGGATGCTGGGGTTCGATGTCATGGCCCGGGTGCCGGGCGCCGCCTTCATGGCTTCGGGCGGCTATCACCATCATATCGGTTTGAATGTCTGGCGCAGCAAAGGGGCCGGCCCCCGCGACGCCAGTCGGGCGGGTTTGGCCGGCTTTGAGCTCAGTGCCATGCCGGATGCCCTGGCTGCAGCCTGTCAGCGCCTTGAGTCACTGGGCCAGCCCCACAAGGCAACCGACACAGGGCTTGTCGTCCCGGACCCGTGGGGAACGCAGGTCGAGCTGCGGCGCGCGGCCAATAGCCGGGAGGCTTCCGAGCGATAGGCGAAAGCGCGCCACCTCCCGAGGTCTGCCTGCCCTACCCTACCCGCCTGGGCCCGCCATTTCGCGCGAACCGCCCGGAAGAAATGCTAATGCGCCCTCCGAGACCTGGGCGCGCGCGCACCCTCCGACTGGCGTAGCCATGGCGCACCGCAGGGAGTTTCCTCGCCGCCCATTGTGCGCTATTGCCCGAGCTTCCTCACAGCATCACGGTGACACTCGGTCATGCTTCCAATTCCCGTCACGACTCTCCAGCCCAACACGCCCGACTACGAGACGACCCCGCTCGTCAAGCCGACGGGGTTCCGCGAATACGACGCGCGCTGGCTGTTCGGTAGCGAGCTGAACCTGATGGGGGTTCAGGCGCTGGGTGTCGGTCTGGGCACCTTGCTGCACGAGTGCGGCGTCCGGCCGGACATCGTCGTCGGACATGACTTCCGCAGTTACTCGCAGTCGATCAAGCTGGCCCTGACCGCCGGACTGATGAGCGCCGGATGCCGGGTCCACGACATCGGCCTGGCCCTGTCGCCGATGGCCTATTTCGCGCAGTTCGATCTCGACGTGCCCGCTGTCGCCATGGTCACGGCCAGCCACAACGACAATGGTTGGACCGGCGTCAAGATGGGCGCGGAGCGGCCCCTCACTTTTGGACCGGACGAGATCGGTCGGCTCAAGGAGATCGTCATGTCCGGCGTCGGCCGGTTGCGCGAAGGCGGCGGCTATCGCTATGTCGCGGACTTGGCTGATCGCTATGTCGCGGACCTTGTCACCGGACACAAGCTCAAGCATCCCCTCAAGGTTGTGGCCGCCTGTGGCAACGGCACCGCTGGCCTGTTTGCCCCGCGGGTGTTGGAGGCGATCGGCTGCGAGGTCGTTGCGCTCGACTGCGAGCTCGACTGGACCTTTCCTCGCTACAACCCCAACCCCGAGGATATGGCGATGCTTGAGGCCGTTGCCGACTGCGTGCGCGAGAGCGGGGCCCAGCTCGGCCTTGCCTTCGACGGCGACGGCGATCGCTGCGGCGTGGTCGACGACACCGGCGAGGAGATCTTCGCTGACAAGGTCGGGGTGATGCTGGCGCGCGACCTGTCGTCGCTTCATCCCAACGCCAGATTCGTGGTCGACGTGAAGTCGACCGGGCTATTCTTGACCGACCCCGTGCTGCAGGAGAACGACGTATCGGTCGACTACTGGAAGACCGGCCATTCCTACATCAAGCGCCGCGTCAACGAGCTAGACGCCCTGGCCGGCTTCGAGAAGTCCGGCCATTTCTTCTTCAATGCCCCCATCGGTCGCGGCTACGACGATGGCCTCGTCGCCGCGATCGCCGTCTGCGAAATGCTTGACCGGAATGCTGGGAGCGGGCTGTCCATGCTGCGCCAGAGCCTGCCCCGCACCTGGCAATCGCCGACCATGTCACCGCATTGCGATGACGAGCTGAAATACGAGGTCGTCAAACGCGCAGTAAGCCACTTCACCGACCGGGCCGAACGGGGCGATAAGATTGCCGGTCAGCCCGTCCGGGACATCATCACGGTCAACGGTGTCCGCCTCGTTCTTGAGGATGGTACCTGGGGGCTTGTTCGCGCCTCCTCGAACAAACCTGAACTCGTCGTTGTGGTGGAAAGCCCCTCGGGCGAGGAACAGATGCGTGCAATTTTCTCAGAAATAGACCGCTTCCTATCCGATCAGCCCGAGGTCGGCGAATACAACCAGAAAATCTAGCGCCAGAGCGGCCTTCACAACCTGGAATGCTCTGATGTCACATTGTCGCCAAGAATGCCGCAGACCTTGCTTTCGGGGAGAATCGACCCGCCAAACTGAATTCTATTCTAATCTACCGAGCAATCATAGGAAATAGGTGCAGTCTAGCGTTGATTACAACCAAGAATTGCCACGTATTGTTTGCGGAGGTTGCCAATAAGGACATCTGCCAGTAACGTGGCCCGTCCTGGTGAGAAATGCAGCATATTCGGTGCACGGCAAATCGCATTAGTCGGCGGCCGCCGGCGGGTTATCGGTAAGGGGAACACGGTGGTTTACGCGGGCAGGCCCCCGTGTGGAGACTTCCAAGGTGCGCGGGGGTGTGTTGGGCAGGTCAGGATACGCCGCTTTTTGGGCAACCTCCTGAAAATTTGCCAAGGAGAGCATGGTGCAGATGGAAGATTTTCGGGATTTCACGGATCGGGACGAGGGATCGTCCTTTGAAGGCAGATCGCGAGACGCGGCGGACGAAGGCGCGTGGGAGTTCTCGACGATCACCGATGTCGCCGAGGAGTTCGGCTTCACCCTGCGCGCCCTTCGCTTCTACGAAGAGAAGGGCCTCGTATCGCCGCGGCGAACCGGGTACCGACGGCTTTATTCGCCACGCGATCGTCGCCGGCTGGAGATTATCGCCCAGGGCAAGCGAATTGGACTGGCGCTGGAGGAGATCCGCGAGATTCTTCGCGCCAGCGGCGATGGCAGTTCGGCGGCGCGGCGCCATTTGGAGATCGCGTTAGAAAAGGCCAAGGCACGGGTTGAAGAGATCCATGCCGAGCAGCGCGAGCTCGAAGAGAACCTCCAGGAAGCCCTGCTATTGATTGCCGACTTCAAGGGACGGCTCGGCGCAAGCGGCTGAACCGCCGCCGCCTCCGGCCGGTAGGCGGCGGCGGTTCACGCCGCGCGCCTGGCAAGGTACCCAGCAGACTTAGAGCCCGGTTGAGGATTCGGATAGGCAACGCCCGCCGTCCCAATCCTTAACCGGGCTGTGACATTGCAACACCTAAGTGCCGCAGGACACGCCAATTCGGCGCAGCGGCTGCTATTCCGCCGCCACCGATCGCGGCTCCAGCGGCTCGACCCTGGCGGCGCAATATTTGAATTCGGGAATCTTGCCGAACGGGTCCAGCTGCGGATTGGTCAGCACATTGGCGGCTGCCTCGTTGAAGCAGAACGGGATGAATACCATCCCCTGCGGCACGTCACGGTCACGCCGCACCTTCAAGGCAATCTCCCCACGGCGCGTGGACACCCGCACCATGTCGCCCGGCGCAACGCCCATGCCGGAAATATCGCGCGGATTGAGCAGCGCGATCGCCTCGGGCTCGAGGGAATCAAGGGCACCCGACCGGCGCGTCATCGCCCCAGTGTGCCAATGCTCGAGCAGTCGGCCGGTGCTGAGTACCATCGGGAATTCGTCGTCCGGCACCTCTGCTGGCGGCACGAGGTCGGCCGCCACCAGCCGCGCCCGGCCGTCCGCGGTGGGAAACCCTTCCCCGAAAATGATCTCATTGCCCGGCTTGTCGGGGGCGTCGGCGGGATAGGTCACCGAGCCCTCGCGCTCCAGCCGCTCCCAGGAAATGTTGTTGAGCGAGGGCATGAGCGAGGCCATCTCGGCATAGATATCGCTCGGATGGCTGTAGTCCCAGTCAAGGCCCAGCCGCTGCGCGATCTCCTGGATCAACGCCCAGTCCTGACGCGCCTGGCCGGGCAGCGGCACCGCCGGGCGGCCGATCTGAACCTGCCGGTTGGTGTTGGTATAGGTGCCCCACTTCTCGGCATGGGCCGAGGCCGGCAGCACCACATCGGCATGCCATGCGGTCTCGGTCAGGAAGATGTCCTGCACCACCAGATGATCGAGCTTGGCCAAGGCTTCCCGCGCATGGGCCTGGTCGGGATCCGACATGGCCGGGTTCTCGCCCAGAATATACATGCCGGCGATCTCGCCCTCATGAACCGCATCCATGATCTCGACGACCGTCAGGCCGCGCTTGGGATCGAGCGTTGCGCCCCACTTCTCCTCGAAGACGGCGCGCACCGCCTCGTCCTCCACCGAGCGGTAATCGGGGAAGACCATCGGGATCAGCCCGGCGTCAGAGGCGCCCTGGACGTTGTTCTGGCCGCGCAGCGGGTGCAGCCCGGTACCGCGCCGACCGACATGGCCGGTGATCATGGCCAGCGCGATCAGGCAGCGCGAATTGTCGGTGCCATGCACATGCTGGCTGATGCCCATGCCCCAGAAGATGATTGAGCGCTCCGAGCGCGCATAGAGCCGCGCTACCTCGCGGATCGTCTCGGCGGGAATGCCGCAATGGAACTCCATAGCCTCGGGCGTGAAGTTCTTCGAATTCTCCTTGATCTGCTCGTAGCCCGATGTATGGGCCTGGATATATTGCTCGTCGACCAGGTTCTCTTCGATGATCACATTGATCATCGCGTTGAGCAGCGCAACGTCCGCGCCCGGCTTGAACTGCAGCATGTGCGAGGCATAGCGCGCCATGTCGTGGCGCCGCGGGTCCATGATGATCAGCTTGGCGCCGCGCTTGGCCGCCTGCTTGAAATAGGTCGCCGCGACGGGATGGTTCTGCGCCGGGCGGGCGCCGATGAGGATGATACAGTCGGCGTCCTCGACGGCGGTGAAGGGCGCGGTCACGGCGCCAGAGTTAATCCCTTCCATCAGGGCGGCCACCGACGAGGCGTGGCACAGGCGCGTGCAGTGATCGACATTGTTGGTGCCGAAGCCCACGCGCACCAGCTTCTGGAACAGATAGGCCTCCTCATTGGACCCCTTGGCCGATCCAAAGCCGGCCAGGGCGCTGGAGCCGCGCTCATCGCGGATATGTTTCAGCCCGCCGGCGGCACGCTCAAGCGCTTCTTCCCATGTTGCCTCGCGGAAATGGGTCCAGGGATTGGCCGGATCGACCTGGTCGTCGCCACGCTTGGGCGCGTCGTCGCGGCGCACCAGCGGCGCCGTCAGCCTGTGCGGATGCAGGATATAGTCGTAACCGAAGCGGCCCTTCACGCAGAGCCGGTTCTCGTTGGCCGGCCCGTCGCGCCCGTCGATCTGAACGATCCGGTCGTCCTTCACCGAAACCTCGGTCTGGCAGCCCACCCCGCAATAGGGGCAGACGCTGTCGACCTGCCGGTCCGCCCAGACAATGCGCTGGTCGCCCGCCTCGTCGAGCAGGCTCTTCTCCATGAGGGCGCCGGTCGGGCAGGCCTGAACGCATTCGCCGCAGGCCACACAGGTGGACTCGCCCATCGGGTCGTCGAAGTCGAACACCACCTTGGCGCCCGGCCCCCGATAGGCCATGCCGATGACGTCATTGACCTGAACCTCCCGGCAGGCCCGCACGCACAGCCCGCAATGGATGCAGGCGTCGAGATTGACCGCCATCGCCGGATGGCTGATGTCGCGCTGCGGCGCCGGCCCGGCCGGAAAGCGGCTCGCCGTGACGCCCAGCCGGTCGGCCCAGCTCCAGAACTTGGAGTCCGGATCGTGCGAGGTGGCGCGCGCCGGCTGATCGGCCGCCAGCAGCTCGAACACCATCTCGCGCGCTTTCCTCGCCCGCTCGCTCGCCGTGACGACCTTCATTCCCGCCGTTGGCTTGCGCGTGCAGGAGGCAGCGAGGACGCGCTCGCCCTCGATCTCCACCATGCAGGCCCGGCAATTGCCGTCGGCGCGATAGCCGGGCTCGGGCAGCCAGCACAGATGCGGAATCGTCGTCCCCTCGCGCTCGGCGACCTGCCAGATCGTCTCGTGCGGGCCGGCGGAAACCTCGCGACCGTCGAGCGTAAAGGTGATGGTCTCGCTCATCGCAATGCCTCCGGAAAATGCTTCATGACCGACAGGAGCGGGTTGGGCGCCGCCTGGCCCAGGCCGCAGATCGAGGCATCCATCATGACCTGACTCAGCTCTTCGAGCAGGGCGAAATCAGATTCCCCCTGCTCCAGCAGCAATATGGCCTTCTCGGTTCCCGTTCGACAGGGTGTACACTGCCCGCAGGACTCGTCCTCGAAGAAGCGCAGCAGGTTGAGCACGGCCGCCTTCAGATCGTCCTTGTCGGACAGGACGATGATAGCGGCCGATCCGATGAAGCAGCCGTGCGGCTGCAGCGTGTCGAAATCGAGCGGCACATCGTCCATGGAGGCCGGCAGAATTCCGCCCGAGGCGCCGCCCGGTAGATAAGCCAGTAGTTCGTGGCCATCCTCCATGCCGCCGCAATACTCATCGATGAGCTCCCGGACCGTTATCCCCGCCGGCGCCACCTTGACACCGGGCTCTCTGACCCGCCCCGAGACCGAGAAGGAGCGCAACCCCGCGCGGCCATTGCGCCCGTGCGAGGTGAACCATTCGGGACCCTTCTGGAGAATGTCGCGCACCCAATAGACGGTCTCCACATTGTGGATGATCGTCGGCCTGCCGAACAGTCCGATCTGGGTGGGAAATGGTGGCTTCTGCCGCGGATAGCCGCGCTTGCCCTCGATCGACTCGAGCATGGCGAGCTCCTCGCCGCAGATATAGGCGCCGGCCCCGCGCCGCAGCTCCAGGCGGCAATGCCGGGCAAGGCCGGCATTCTCCACCTTCGGCAGCTCGCGCCTCAGAATCTCGAGGACCGCCGGATACTCGTCGCGCACATAGATGTAGCTTTCGGTGCACTCGCTGACCCAGGCGGCGATCAGCATGCCCTCGATAAAGCGGTGGGGGTCGCGTTCGAGATAATAGCGGTCCTTGAAGGTTCCGGGCTCGCCCTCGTCGGCGTTGATCGCCATGAGGCGAGGCTTTGTCTCGTTCTGGATGAACTTCCATTTGAGCCCGGCCGGAAAGCCCGCGCCGCCGAGCCCGCGCAGCTTGGAGGATTCCATCCGCGCGATGATATCGGCCCGGTCATGCTTGCCGGCAAGCACCTCTTCCAGGAGCTCGTATCCCCCGCCGGCGCGATAGGCGTCGTAGCTCAGATACTCAGGCAGCTCCGCATGGGTGTGCCCCCCCTCTACGGCCTGCTGCACGCCATCGACCGAGATTCGGTCGAGATGGTGGTGACCGGCCTCGCAGACCGGCGCCGTGTCGCACCGACCCATGCAGGGCGCCCGCACGACCCGCACATTTGGCCCCAGGGCCTCGGGCAGTGTGTCGAGCAGCGCCTGCGCGCCCTTCATGGCGCAGGTCAGCGAATCACAGACCCGGACCGTCAGGGGCGGCGGCGGTGTTTCGCCTTCAAGCACGATGTCGAAGTGGGCGTAGAAGGAGGCGGTTTCATAAACCGTCGCCATTGGCAGCTTCATGTGATCGGCAAGCGCGGCCAGATGGGCGGCCGAAAGGTGGCCGAAGCGGTCCTGAATGAGATGAAGGTGCTCAATCAGCAGATCCGGCCGGCGCGGCCTGTTCCCGAGCAGCGCCGCAACCTCTTCCAGTGCGGCCGGATCGACCTGCCGCCCTTTTGGTACAGGGGCCGCTTTGCGCCGACCTGAGCCGGGATTGATTTGCCGCTCGAACGGCTGCGGTGCCGTCATGTTTCCTTCCCTATCGCATGTGGCGCTGCCACCCCTATTCGCCCCGTCCGGCAATCGCGCCGGAGCGCCTCCGCACTTGCCCGCACCCTATCGCTGCGATGGTCACCGGGTTTGCTCCCAAACGGCATTTCCGCGATCCAACAACGACGGATGTCGCCTGCGGCTGCCAGCCACCTTTACTCCGCCGCCTCGCGCCGAGCCTCGCCTATCGCGCCCGACGAGCGCACCTGCTCCAGGGTCTCGTCGTCAAAGCCCAGAACGCCGCGTAGGATCTCCTCGCTGTGCTCGCCGAGCAACGGCGAGCGGACGACCTCGGTCGGACTGTCGGACAACTTTATCGGATTGCCCACCGTCAGATACTTGCCGCGGGTTGGATGGTCGACCTCGACCACCGTCCCGGTAGCCCGCAGCGACGGCTCCTCGGCGAGTTCCTTCATCGACAGGATCGGGCCGCACGGAATGTCATTGGCATTGCAGATTTCCATGACCTCGAACTTGTCCTTGGTCATGGTCCACGCTTCGATGGTATCGAACACTTCCTTGAGCCGCGGCAGCCTGGCCGGCGCCGTGGCGTAATCCGGATCGCTCTTCCACTCCGGCTTGCCGATCACATCGCAGATCTTCTCCCAGACCGGGGCCTGGGTAATGAAATAGACATAGGCATTGGGATCGGTCTCCCAGCCCTTGCATTTCAGGATCCAGCCCGGCTGGCCGCCGCCCGAATCATTGCCCGCCCGCGGCACGGTGTCGTCGAAGGGCACCCCTTCCCCGTACTGGCTGTACTCCTTCAGCGGCCCATGCTCGAGGCGCTGCTGGTCGCGCAGCTTTACCCGACAGAGATTGAGCACCCCGTCCTGCATCGCCGCTGTCACGCGCTGGCCGCGCCCGGTATTGGTGCGATGATAGAGCGCGGCGACGATGCCGAGGGCAAGATGCAGACCGGTGCCGGAATCGCCGATCTGGGCGCCGGTCACCAGCGGCGGCCCATCCCGGAAGCCCGTGGTGGAGGCAGCCCCGCCCGTGCACTGGGCGACGTTCTCATAGACCTTGCAGTCTTCGTAAGGCCCCGGACCGAAGCCCTTGATCGAGGCAAGGATGATGCGCGGATTGATCTCCTGGATCCGGTCCCAGGAAAAGCCCATGCGGTCCAGCGCGCCAGGGGCGAAATTCTCCACCATCACGTCGCAGGAGCCGATCAGCTTCTCCAGCACTTTCTTGCCCTCGGGGTTCTTGGTGTCGAGGGTCAGCGAGCGCTTGTTGCTGTTGAGCATCGTGAAATAGAGGCTGTCCGCATCGGGCAGGTCGCGGAGCTGGCCGCGCGTGATGTCGCCAACGCCCGGCCTCTCGACCTTGATGACGTCGGCGCCCAGCCACGCCAGAAGCTGGGTGCAGGTGGGCCCGGATTGAACGTGCGTGAAGTCCAGAATGCGGACGCCGTCGAGAGCTGTCATCGTCTGTCCTCGTCGTTGAGGCGCTTGGCCAGTTGGAGCGCTACTTCTTCTTGGAGAGCGCGCTTTGTGGATTGAGATTGCCGATCCGGCCGCTTTCGGTTCCGGCCGCCTCGTCGATCACGGCGTTGATCAGGGTCGGCCGCCCGGAATCCAGAGCTTCGTTGACCGCGCGCGCAAGCTCGTCCCGCGTCGTGGCGTAAACGCCGACGCCGCCGAACGCCTCCATCATCTTCTCGTAGCGGGCGTCCTTGACGAAGACCAACGGTGCCGGGTCGGCGCCGCCGAGCGGATTGGTCTCGTTGCCGCGATAGATCCCATTATTGTTGAACACGACGACGCACACCGGCAGATTGTAGCGGCAGAGCGTCTCCACCTCCATGCCGGAGAAGCCGAACGCGCTGTCGCCCACGACGGCGAGCACCGGCTTTCCGGTCTCGATCGCCGCGGCGGCCGAAAAGCCCATGCCGATCCCCATCACGCCCCAGGTTCCGACATCGAGCCGATGCCGGGGCTTGTAGATATCGATGATGCCGCGCGCCAGGTCGAGGGTGTTGGCCCCCTCATTGACCAGTATCGTGTCGGGCCGCTCCTTGACGACCGCGCGCAATGCGCCGAGCGCACTGTTGAAATCCATTGGCACGGAGTTGTTCATCAGCCGCGCCGACATCTTCTCGATATTGGCCTGCTTGCGTTGTTCGATCGCGTCGATCCAGTCGGCCGGTGGCTGCGCCCAATTGCCGCCCATACCCTGAGTGAGAGCCGTCACGCAGGAGCCGATATCGCCAACCAGCGGGGCGGCGATCTCGACATTGGAGTCCATCTCGGTCGGCTCGATATCAATCTGGACGAAGCGCTTGGCGCCGGGCTCGCCCCAGGCTTTGCCTTTGCCGTGGGACAGGAGCCAGTTGAGCCTAGCGCCCACCAGCAGGACAACGTCGGACTCCTTGAGCGCCAGCGACCGCGCCGCCCCGGCCGATTGCGGGTGGTTGTCAGGCAGCAGGCCCTTGGCCATGCTCATCGGCAGGAAGGGTATGCCGCTCTTCTCGACGAGTTCGCGGATCGCCTCGTCGGCCTGGGCATAGGCGGCGCCCTTGCCAAGGATGATGAGCGGCCGCTTGGCGCCCTTGAGCACTTCCAGGGCGCGGCTCACTGCCGATGGCGCGGGAAGCTGGGCCGGCGCCGGGTCGATCACCTTGACGAGCGAGTTGCGGCCCGCCTCGGCGTCCATCACCTGTGCGAAGATCTTGCCCGGCAGGTCGAGATAGACACCCCCGGGACGACCGGAGACCGCCGCCCGGATCGCCCGGGCAACCCCAATGCCGATATCTTCGGCATGCAATACACGAAATGCTGCCTTGCAGTGCGGCCTGGCGATCGCGAGCTGGTCCATCTCCTCGTAGTCGCCCTGCTGCAGGTCGACGATCTCGCGCTCCGACGACCCCGATACCAGGATCATCGGAAAGCAATTCGTGGTCGCGTTTGCGAGTGCGGTCAGACCGTTGAGAAAGCCGGGCGCGGATACGGTCAGGCAGATACCCGGCGTCTTGGTCAGATAGCCGGCAATTGACGCGGCATAGCCGGCATGCTGCTCGTGCCGGAACGAAACGACCCGCATACCTTCGGCTTGCGCCGTCCGGCACAGGTCGGTGATCGGGATGCCCGGCACGGCATAGATGGTGTTAATGCCGTTGAGCTTCAGCGCATCGACGACGAGATGAAAGCCGTCCGTCAGCGGCTCCTGCCCCTGCCCTTCGACCGTCTGTGCGTCGGCACTGCTGGCTGTCGCTGACATGTACGTCTCCTCCGCGAACGACTTGCGCCGCCGGCTCCAGGCGTCTCGGCCATCTTCCGGGGCATCGATCCAAGATCCTGATTGTCGGCTTTGCCGCACGGGGATCGCTGCCGACCCGCGCTGCGACTGCCTGCCCCACCGGCGCGACGCCGGCCGAGCTTTTCACCTGCTTGAATATGCCGTATACAAGATACTGTGACAACCGGCAATTGGATCGCGCCGCGACAAAGGGCGTTGCGTGCCATGATAGCCAGGCGCACCGATCGGGCAACGCCGTGACGGGGCATGGTCTTGCGCTGGCGATCGGCAGTATGGACCGCTGAGCGGATTTGCTACTATGGCGTTAGGTGCCGCTTACGGCCGACGCGTGTGCAGCGGCAAATTCCGACCTGGCACCCGCGCGGAGAATTGCGACCTACAGGCGACAGGCAATGGATGAACTCAAGCTAAAGGTTCGACCGCTGGACACCAGCGCCACCTTCAAGACGCAGGCCTATGCCGCCCTCAAAAAGGCGGTCACGGAGATGGATATCTATGACCATCCGGGGCCGATTCGCCTCGACGAACGGGAACTCTGCACGGCGCTCGGCGTCAGCCGCACACCGATTCGCGAAGCGCTGAACCTTCTTGAACAGGAGGGCCTGGTGCGCTCGCAGCCCCGCCAGGGGGTGTTCGTCGTCAAGAAGACCAAGCAGGAAATCCTCGAATCGATCACGGTTTGGGGCGCGCTCGAGGCAACCGCGGCGCGGCTGGCCACCGAGCGAGCGCGCGACGATGAATTAGCCTCCCTGCGCCGTCTCTTCCGGGAGTTCGACGGTGACCGACCGGCGGATCATCTGAACGAATATTCCGACGCCAATATTGCATTCCATCAGACCATTATCCGGCTCGGGCGCTGTCAGCTCATTATCGACATTACGGAGAATCTGTTCATCCATGTGCGGGCGATCCGCAAGGTGACGATCAAGCAGGACGACCGGGCCGAAAGATCTATCGCCGACCACTTCGCCATCATCGAGGCGCTTGAACAACGCGACGGCGATCTGGCGGAAAGACTAGTGCGCGAGCACACGCGCGGGCTCGAACGCCACGTCGACCAATATTGCGACTTCCTGGATTGAACACTGGGCTGAACGGGCTGCGAGCCGCTGCTAACCGGCCCGGCTCGGCCTTCCTTGATAAACGCTAAGCGGCCTGGCGCGTAGCCCCACTGACGGCTGCCAGGGCCTCGTCGAGGGTCTCCTCGCCGGCACCGGGCTTCTGCGCCGCCTCGGTCAGGATGCGCCGCCACTGCCGCGCCCCCGGCACCGCATGAAACAGCCCCAGTAGCGGCTTGGTCAGGTGATGCAGCGGCGTTCCCCGTCCCAGCTCCCTTACGATATAGGGACGCATCCGCGCCACCGCCTCGCCCGGTTCAACCGCCGGTACGGCCTCCTGGAAGACCCGCGAGTCGACCCCGGCCAGCAAGTAAGGCGTCTGAAAGGCAGCCCGTCCGAGCATGACGCCATCGACCTGCGCCAGATGGTCTAGCGCCTCATCCACCGAACCCAGCCCACCGTTCAAAACGATGGGAAAGTCCGGATTGCTCGCCTTGAGCCGGTGCACCCGCCCGTGATCGAGCGGGGGCACCTCCCGATTCTCCTTGGGGCTCAAGCCGTTGAGCCAGGCCTTGCGGGCGTGGACGATCACTGCGTCCGCGCCGGCGCGGCGCAGCTCGGCAACGAAGCGGTCGAGCGGGGCCTCTATATCCTGATCGTCGATGCCGAGGCGGCATTTCACCGTCACCGGCACCGCAACCGCTGCCTTCATCGACGCCACGCAGTCGCCGACCCGCGCCGGCTCCGCCATCAGGCAGGCGCCGAAGCGGCCCGACTGGACCCGGTCGGACGGGCAGCCGACATTCAGGTTGATCTCATCATATCCGAACGCTGCGGCGATCCCAGCCGCCTTCGCCAGCTCGTCCG
Source organism: Rhodobiaceae bacterium (assembly GCA_007118805.1). GTDB lineage: Bacteria > Pseudomonadota > Alphaproteobacteria > Rhizobiales > Tepidamorphaceae > SKQW01. Next base: position 24,347 of record SKQW01000024.1, read on the forward strand.
GATCGGCGCCGCCAAGCTGGACCGCAACCGGATGCTCCGCAGGGTCGAAGGCCAACAGCCGCTTTGCATCGCCATGGATGATAGCCGCCGAGGTGATCATTTCGGTATAGAGCAACGACCGGCGCGTGAGCTGGCGATGGAAGAACCGGCAGTGACGGTCCGTCCACTCAATCATGGGCGCGACGCAGAACCGGCGCGCCCGAGCGGCATCGTGCATGTCGACTGTCATGGCCGGGATATAGCAACCGGCGCCGGACTCCGGAAGGTCACGGCCGCAAGGCTTACGAATCCGGCTCCTCGCCCCATAAGTCGTCGAGCCGGGCCTCGCGCCCGCAGGCGGTCTTATAGAAGAGATACTGCACCGGATTGGTCTGATAGTAGCCCTGATGATAGTCCTCGGCGACGTAGAAGGCGCCGGCATCGGTGATCTCGGTCACGACAGGCTGGCCGAGACGCTCGGCGACTTCCTCTCGGGACTCCTCGGCAAGGTGCCGCTGCGCATCGTCATGGACGAAGATCCCCGTGCGATAAGGACTGCCGCGATCGCAGAATTGGCCGCCGCCATCCAGGGGGTCGACGTTCCGCCAGAAGGCCTCGAGCAGGCCTTCATAGCTCACGACATCGGGGTCGTAGACCACCCGGACCGCCTCGGCGTGGCCGGTCTGCCCGGACACAACCTGCCGGTAGGTCGGATCCTCGACATGACCGCCCGTATAGCCTGACGTGGTCGACAGCACGCCATCAACCTCGTCAAAGAACTCCTCGACGCACCAGAAACAGCCACCTGCGAAGGTCGCGACCGCGCCGTCCTCGCCGGCCTCGGCTTGACCCGGCAGCGCCATCGCCATGGCGGAAAACCCAATTGCGGCAAGCACGTAGCGGCGTAGCATGAGCGGCCTTTCTCGGGTCAGGCGGGCATAAAATCCAGCGCGATGCCATTGATGCAATAGCGCAGGCCGGTCGGCGGCGGCCCATCCTCGAACACATGGCCGAGATGCCCGCCGCAACGGGCGCAATGGACCTCGGTGCGCACCATGAAGAAGCTGCGGTCCTCCTGGGTGCCGACGGCTTGATCATTCAGCGGCTCCCAGAAGCTCGGCCAGCCCGTTCTGCTGTCGTATTTGGTCTCCGACGAGAACAGCGGGTGGTCGCAGCCCACACAATGGTAAAGTCCGTCACGCTCTTCATCGTTAAGCGGGCTGGTATAGGGCCGCTCGGTGCCGTGATCGCGCAGTATGTAATATTGCTCGTCGGTCAGGCGCTCGCGCCACTCATCGTCGCTGTAGGCGATCTCGAACACGCCCGGTTCCTCCGCGTGCCCCCGCCGCAGCCAAGGATAGCCCACGGCCAAAACACACGTGCCGGCGAGCCCACCGGCGACGAAATGGCGGCGGTCGATCATGGCCAATCTCCCAGACCTTCCTCTAGCGTTCCTGTGAGCGGCGCCGTTCCGCCAACTGTCGATCCTGGCGGCGGACACCCTTCTCGCAATCATGCTCCTATGTGGTTCAGCGGACGAACAAGGCGAACCAGCCACGGGCATCCTGCGTCCGGGAAGGATGGCCAACCTCCCGCCGAAAGACAATTGCGCCGCCGATCACAACGTCGTGGCTGCGCGTCGCCCCACTGCCGTTCGGTTTACTACAACCGGGGCGATCTTCCTCTCACCCGGCCCTTGGGCCCGACGGCGAGGCCCAACGCTACCCGGACTCCTTGCCGGCATAATCGAGCGGCAGGGCGGTGGTATACTTGATCTGCTCCATGGCGAAGCTGGACGAGACGTCGGCGAGATCGATCTTGGCGATCAACTTCTTGTAGAACAAATCGTAATGCTCGATGTCGGGCACCACGACGCGGAGCAGGTAATCGACCTCGCCGCTCATCCGGTAGAACTCGACAACCTCGGGGAAGTCGCTGACCACCTCGGCGAAGCGCTTCAGCCAGTCCTCGCTGTGCTGGCTGGTGCGCACCGCAACGAAGACAGTGACCCCGGCCTTCACCTTCTTGGGGTCCAGCAGTGCCACGCGGCGGCGGACGACCCCTTCCTCCTCGAGCTTCTGAATGCGCCGCCAGCACGGGGTGGTGGACAGCCCGACCCGCCGTCCCATCTCGGCGACGGGAATGGTCGAATCCTCTTGCAGGATTGCCAGGATGCGGCGGTCGATGCGGTCGAGTGTAGGAGCCATGGAATTAATTCCGTTCCGGGGCGCTTTCCGAGGGATTAAAAATCTAACTCAAGACCGAATTCGCCCGCATGATAGAATGAAATTCTATCTTGTCTAGCCCGCGTCTTTAACATTTGCGACGGTCTGAGGCGTGAGAGATGCACAGCTAGTGTAGTTCACCCCCTCGCGGCAGCAGGCGCCGAACCTCCTGCCTCAGCGCCGGAAGCGTCTGGCTCTCGAACCAGGAATGGCGCTTGAGCCAAGCGGTGTTGCGCCATGAGGGATGCGGCAGTGGTAATATGCGGGGCCGACGATTGGCGGCGAGATGGGACCGCCAATTCGCTACCGTTTCGCTCAACCGCCCGCCGGCCTCCTTGCCCAGATGATAGCGTTGGGCATATTGGCCGACCGCCAGCACGAGCTCGAGCTGTGGCATGGCCGCGAACAGGTGGTCGTGCCAGAGCAGCCGGCATTCGCGCCGCGGTGGCAGATCGCCGCCCTTGGCGTCCTGCCCGGGAAAGCACATGCCCATGGGCACGATAGCGATGCGGGCGAGATCATAGAACTCCTCGCGACTGACCCCCATCCAGGCGCGCAGTCGCTCGCCGGACCGGTCGTCGAACGGCAGTCCCGAGGCATGAACCCGCGTGCCTGGCGCCTGCCCGGCCACGCAAAGCCGCGCCGTCGCCGACAGACGCACCACAGGACGCGGCTCGTGCGGCAGCGGCCGGCCATATCGCGGTGAATCGCGGCACACACGGCACCCGGCGACCGCGCAAGCCAGCTCGTCAAGCGCCGTTCGCCTGGAACTATCCGCCGTCACGCCGCCTTCATTGCCACGATCGCCGGGCGGCCGGCCACCTCATCGCGCCATCTGGCGAGATTGGAAAGGTTGTCCGGCACCGCCAGCTTGGCCGGCTTCATGAAGTCGAGCGCCACCAGCACGGTGATATCGGCGACGCTGTAATTTTCACCGGCGATGAACGCCCGCTCGGCAAGTTCCGCATCGAGCCAGGCGAGCGCCTTCATCGCCCTTGGCTTGTTGGCCTCGCCCCAATCGGGAATCTGCGGCACTTCCATCTTGGCCATTGCCGGATGGAGATGGCGGAACACGAAGGTGACCGGCTGGAACAAATGAAGCTCTGCATGTCGCTGCCACATCTCGACCAGCGCCCGGCCTCGGGCATCCGTGCCGAACAGCGGGGGATCGGGGTGCAGCTCCTCAAGATAGCGGCAGATGGCGATCGATTCGGCGATCCGCGTACCGTCGTCGAGCTCCAGCACCGGGACCCGCTGCAGCGGGTTGATCTCGGCGAACGCCGCCGAGCTGTGCTCCATCTGCCCCAGATCAACATTCGTCCGGGGTATGTCGACACCCTTCTCCGCCAGAAAGATCTCGACCCGGCGGGGATTGGGGGCGCGGGGAAAGGTGTAAAGCTTCATTCTACCCTCCGCTAGTGTCGTTGGGTTTGACATTCGTTACCAAGCTTGCAGCCGCTTCCGAAACGAACGTCAAATCCAAGACCACACGAGATTCATAAAGTTGCCAGCATCTTTGTCGAACTGGAACTTCGTGACGACACCGCTGCGAACGATAACGAATTTCCGAATCGGGATTCTAGGCGTCGGCCGCGCGTTCTGCATCAGAGCGGCCCGGTGCATGCGGGTGCTGCCGAGGCGGCGGTGCAAAGACCGCCACAGCCTCCTGGCCCGACGGGGGATGCGACGTATCCGCATTGGCGCGGTCGCCTGATATCGCGTTGCGCAATCGCTGGGTCAGCGCCGTCATCGCTTCCGGGCTCGGCCCGTCAGAACGGTGGGCTGGCCTTGTTTCCGGGATCGGTGCCGGCGCTTGGGGCGGTAACGGCGCAGCCGCTGCAGCTTGTGCTTCCGCATCGGCCGTTTCCCCTTCGCTCACGTCCGGGGGCGCGCGCTCTGGCGACGCCGGTCCTGGCGGCGGCGCCGTGCGCCCGGCCATGGCCCGTGGCTCGGGCGTGTGAGGCCGCGCTGCGGCCGGCCGGGCGGCTTCGACCCAAAGGGGTAGGCGTCCGCTGGCGGTCGCCCACAGCCCCGCGCCGGCCACCGTGACGAGCAGCGATCCCATCGAGTAAAGTGCGATCGGATGGAACACGTGGGCCGGGCTCCAAATACCATCCCGGCCAAGCCGAATCGGGACGTCCACCCCTGGCAAGACGCCGGCCCGCACCACAAGCATGACGACGGCCGGCAGGGCCAGGGGCAACACCATTGCCGCCAGCCCGGCCAGACGGGCCACGCGGCGGTCCGGCCCTCCGACGAACTCGCGCCAGGCGGCGATGGCTGCCAGCACGGGAACAGCGTAGAGCAACAACAGGATGACCGTTGTGATTCGGGCAGCGGCTCCGGCCAGACGCGGCCCGGGATCCGGCCCCGTGGCGGCGACCAGCCCGTCGATGGCCAGGCTCATTCGCCAGGCGAGCTCGGGCGCCGCCAGCAATGACATGCTCGCACCGTCGATACTGTAGGCCGGCAGCAGGCAGACCAGCAGCACAAGGAGCGCCATCACCAGCACAGGGTGCCCGGCGGCGAACTGGACGGCAGGCTGGCGCGCCAGCATCGCCGCCGGCGATTCGCCAACCGCCGCAGCGCCCGGCGGCGCTTCGCTGGCATCCCTCATGAGATAGACGTCGCGGGCGCGGGGGCCGTCCGGCTCGAAGTCGACCTCGTCCCCCTTTTCCGGCGGCCTCAATTCCCGCCATTCGAAATCCGAGAAGCGGTAGCGCCGCCCGTCCCCTGCCCTGACGACGATGGCCTGTGTCGTTTTGTCGTGGCCGAGCACCCGCCCCTTCATTCTAACATCCCCCGGCGAAGAAGCCTGCGATCCTTATCACAGTCCACATTCGCGACACCATATGCTAGGCCGACCCTCTTGAAGCACCCGAGCTTGGAGACCCATGCAGCCAATCGTCGCGTTCGACCTGGACGGAACCCTCGTGGACACTGCCCCCGATCTGCTTGCCGCCCTCGACGTGGTGCTATCCGCAGATGGGCTTCCCACCCTGCCACGGGAGCTCGGCCGAGGCATGATCGGTCATGGCGCAAAGGCCATGATCGCCAGAGGCTTGCGCCATTTCGGCGAGACCGTGACCGAGGCGCGGCTCGAGCCGATGCACGACCGTTTCCTCGCCTATTATTGTAACCATATCGCGGATTCGAGCCGCCCTTTTCCCGGCGCCGTGGCCGCCCTCGACCGGCTGGAGGCGGCCGGCGTGCGGCTCGTGGTGTGTACCAACAAGCTCGAGGCCCTGTCGCGGCAACTGCTGGAAGCGCTCGAGCTGGCACCCCGCTTTGCGGCGATTGTGGGTCCGGATACGCTCGGCGTGCGCAAGCCCGATCCCGCCCATGTTCTGGGGGCGATAGAACTCGGCGCCGGCGATCCGGCGCGCGCGGCCATGGTGGGCGACAGCAGCCTCGACGTGACCGCGGCGCAACGGGCCGGGGTTCCCGTGGTCGCGGTCGATTTCGGCTATCCCGAGAAGCCGGTCCAGGAGCTTGGGGCGGACGTGGTGATCGGCCATTACGATATGCTTTGGGGGGCAGTCGCCCCGCATCTCGGCCTGGCCTCCAGCGACCCGGCGCCGGCCGGCCCCCCTTGCGCTTGACGAAACGACCGCGGCGACCTTATATCGCCGCCATTCAAGGGCGATTAGCTCAGTCGGTAGAGCACTGTGTTCACATCGCAGGGGTCGCTGGTTCAAGTCCAGCATCGCCCACCAAAAAACCCCCATTTCACAAATAGATAGATCCCGCACCCAAGCGACCGTGTCGCCGACGATGCGCGAATCGAGGAGCGGGCGCGATCGCGCCCGCTCTCGCTCAGTTGTTCGGCCGGCGGCCAAAGCCGGACGGGGGCGTTCGTGGATCGGAGCAGACAATGCCGCGGCCGACGCTGGTTCCGTCCTTATAGATTGTGGTCCCGCCGCCAGGAAGGTGGGCACCGGCATTGGGCTTGCAGGCGCGCGGCGTCTCCGGCGGCACCAGGATGTCGTCGAAGCCCTGCTTGTAGGGCGCGCCCAGGGGAATGCCAGAGTTCGCCTTCGCAGCGACGGGCCCGGCCGCGCCGAGCAGCGTAACAACTGCCAGGGCAGCGGCGGTGGTTGCAATGCGGTTGTTCATGGCACTGTTTCCTTCGCGGTTTCTGGAGCGGGCTCTTTGCCCCTCCGTGCCCCGAAGGTGACGCATGGCGGCTGCCGACTCTGTGCAATCGGTCACGCGCCGAACCCGTCCTCAGCGATGGCTGATGAACTCCGGAAGTGCGCCATCGGGATTGCGGAAATAGACGATCGGTCCTGAGACCCATCTCAGCGCGCGGCGAAATCCTGTTCATCCACCACAGGGTTTCGCAGAATGCCGATGCCCTCGATCTCGACCTCGACAACATCGCCCGGCTTCATCCAGAGCTGGGGCTGACGGGCATGGCCGACGCCGGACGGCGTGCCCATGGCGATCATGTCGCCCGGCTCCAGCGTCGCGATCTCCGACAGGATCTCGATGGTCCGCGCGACCGAGAAGATCATGTCGGAGGTATCGCTATCCTGCAGCACCTCACCGTTCAGCCTTGTCTGCACGCGCAAGCCGGAGCCGCCTTGCGGCAGCTCGTCCGGCGTCACCACCACCGGTCCCACCGGGCCCGTTCCGTCGAAGTTCTTGCCGGCCGTCCATTGCTTGGTGCGGCGCTGGAATTCGCGGACCGACACGTCGTTGAAGGCGGTGTAGCCGATGACATGGTTGAGTGCCTCGGCCTGCTTGATATGGCGTCCGCGCTTGCCGATCACCACCATGAGCTCGACCTCGTAGTCGAGCGTGTCCGAGGCGGCCGGCCGGATGACCGGCTCGCCGGCGGCGACGAGACTGGTGGGAAAGCGCACGAAGAGCTCGGGATAGGTCGGGATCTCATGGCCGCCCTCCTTGGCATGGAGGGCGTAGTTCAGGCCAAGGCAGATGATCTTGCCCGGGCGCGCCACCGGAACGAGCGGCGTGAGGGACTCCAGGTCCCTGCGCGCGCTGCCGGGCGCCGACGCCAATTTGCCGGCCAAGTCCTTGATCTCGCCGGGGTCGGCCGCGAACCAGTCCTCGAGCGTGCGGCGCTCGGTGAGCCCCGACGCGGTCAGATCAATCGCTTCATCGCCAAGAACAACGGCCAGCGAGCGGGTTCCATTGTCGTCGTAAGCCAGAAATCGCACCTTGAGCTCCTCAACTGTTTTGCAAAGGGAGAGCCGGGGCGGCTTGATAGCAGGGCGCAGCAGGAGGGGAAAGCGCGGCGCCCGGATCAACTGAGCTGCAAGGAGCGGGCGTGTCAGGCTTGCATTGGCCGCAGCGCCCGGTAAATTCACCGTTTGTTCCATAAGGCAAACCGAGTCGACGAGCGAGGGCCCGGATGACACCGGCCGCGACGGGGCAGGTCCGAAAGATCATCCATATCGACATGGATGCCTTCTTCGCGTCGGTCGAACAGCGCGACAATCCCGAATTGCGCGGCCGACCGGTGGCGGTCGGCGGGGCGCGGGCGCGGGGTGTGGTGGCGGCGGCGAGCTACGAGGCGCGGGTATTCGGGGTACGCTCGGCTATGGCCTCGCTCACCGCCCGGCGCAATTGCCCCGACATCATCTTCGTGCCGGCGCGCTTTGAGGTCTATCGGGAGATTTCTCGGCAGATCCGGGCAATCCTTAAGGAATATACCCCGCTCGTCGAACCGCCCTCCCTCGACGAGGCCTATCTCGATGTCACCGACAACCTGACAGGGCTTCCCACGGCGACGGAGACGGCCAGACAGATCCGGTCGCGGATCCATGCCGAAACCGGGCTGACCGCCTCGGCCGGCGTGTCCTACAACAAGTTCCTGGCCAAGCTCGCCTCCGACGTGCACAAGCCCGACGGGCTCCATGTCATCACGCCCGAGGCGGGGCCGGCATTCGTTGAGACACTGCCGGTGAGCCGGTTTCACGGCGTCGGGCCGGCCACCGCCACCAAGATGAAGCGTCTCGGCATCCATACCGGCCGGGACCTACGCGACAGATCGCAGGCCTTTCTCGACAGCCATTTCGGCAAGGCGGGCCGGTTCTATTATTGGATTGCCCGCGGTATCGACGAGCGCCCGGTCACGCCCGACCGGGCGCGCAAGTCGATCGGCGCGGAGACCACCTTCAATGAAGACCTTTTTGTCTTCGAGGCGATGCGCGGCGCCCTCCGGCCCATCCTGGACAAGGTGTGGCGCCAGTGCGAGTCGGCCGGCATCCGCGGGCGCACCGTCACCTTGAAGGTGAAATACGCGGATTTCCGGCAGATCACCCGGCGCCGGTCGCAGGCAACCCCCATTGCCTGCCGTGACGCCTTGGAGGCCACCGTCCTCGATCTCCTGTCCCGGCTTATGCCGGCGGCCAAGGGTGTGCGGCTCCTGGGCGTCACGGTCTCCGGGCTCGACACCGGGCCGCAGCGCGCCGACCGGCAACTGAGCCTGCAGCTATGAGCAACGCGCGCCGTGAACGGCCCGCTTGTCCGCCCCTGCCCTTCAGCCTCATGCGCCATTCAGCCAGAAGCCGATGACCGTCCCAGCCGTCCCGTAGGCCCAGTTCTTGTCCTTCAGCTCATAGCGCCGGGTCAGGATCACGAACAGCGCGGCCAGGAGCGCCACCCCCGAAATGGCCGCCTTCATGACGAAGAGTTCAGGCTCGGCAGGCAATGACGGCGCACGGTCAGACTGGTTGAAGCTTCGCAGCGCGGCTTCGGGGGCTGCTGCCGGGCCGCGCCCGAGCTGCGATAGCGATATCATGGCAAGCCCGGCCACGGTCATGGCGAACAGGCCGAACGCCTGTAGCGGCCTCGTGTTGAGAGAAGAAAGGATCGACATCTCTGCCTCCTATGGCGTTGATTGACGATCCCAGCCTGCCAGGACCCAAGGTTTGCGGATGTGCAGTCGATCACGCGCCGGCCGTCCTGCGCCCTTCCTTTGGAGGCGATCAGACGGAATTGCGCGTCAATAGGCCGAAATGACCTCGATCAGTGGCTCAGGCGCGATGCGTATCGGCCCGTCAAAGGGCCGTTCATAGGCAGCGACCACGCTGATGGCGACGACGGCGGAGATCGTGAAGATGGCCAGCGCGGCGCGCTGCGGCTTGGACCGCTCCAGATGTACCGCGGCCAGCGCGATCTGCGTCATCAAGGCCAGCAGCAAGACAGCCGTCCAAGTCAGCTGCTCCGGTCCTTCGGCGCTCAGAGTCAACCGGTCCGCGCGGGCTTCCCGCAGGCGCAGAACCTTGCGCAGCAGGTTGTCGTGCAGCGGCGCTGACAGTTCGGCATCCTCCCCCTTGAGGGCGACCTCGTAGAGCAACAGATCCGCGAGCGCCGTCGTCTCGGTCGAGCTTTCCTGATCCTGCATGCGCGGCCATTCGACGTCGACCACGCTCCTGGTGTAGTCGGCCACCGCGACGGCAACGCGGGAACCCTCCGGCACGGCGACATCCGAGAGCTTGAGCAAGGCGGTCAACGCGTCGCGTTCGGCGATCACCGCGCGATGGCCGCGCGACTTCTTGTCCCAGACATCGGCGGCAAGGAAGGCCAGGAACAGCCCGAACAGTAGCGATACGACCGTGAAGAATGGCGCCACGATCCCGCGCCTTTCTTGGAAGCGCGCGGCCAGCGGCGAATGGTGAGTGAGCCAGTTCATCGCCATGGCGCTCAGCCCGAAGGTCAGCGTCACCGCCACGATCATCCAGAAGACCGGCAGATCGAGCCACAGATTGATCACCGGATGCGCGCCCCTTGCCCGTGACCGTCAGCATTGCCGCATGCCGAATCGGCAATGGACATAAGACAACGTCACGCCGGATTCGTCCATGTCGCCGGGAATGAGAGACTTGCAGGTTAAGAGGCCACGACCGCTTGGCTCCCCGGCGCCACGGTCGAACCGCCCATCCGCGCGGCCAGGCCATGCATCAAAGGAACCGCGCTCGCCAGAGCCTATTCGGCCGCTTCGAGCCAGGGCGCCGGGTCGGGGCTTTCGACCGGGCCATCCCAGCGGCGCAGGAGCGCGGTCTCGCGTTGTTCGGCCCTGGCGATATTGGCCGCCTTGACCGGTCCGTAGCCCCGGATCGACTGCGGCACGCGAGCAATCTCGACGGCGAGGCCGTGGCGCTCGCGAGTGAGGCCGGAAGCCAGTACGGCCAGGCGGGACTCAAACTCGGAGATCAGGCGGCGCTCGCGGCGGCGCTCCTCGCTGTAGCCGAGCGGATCGAGCAGGGTGCCGCGCAGGAACTTCAGCTTCGACAGCCCCTTGAACAAGGTGAACACCCAGGGCCCGAAGATCATCTTGCGGGGCCGGCCGGTGCGCGGGTCAGTGCGCGCCAGGAGCGGCGGGGCAAGCTGCACGGAAACCTTGCCCGGATCGTCGAACTGGCGCTCGAGCGCCCGGCGGAACTCCGGCGCGGAGTAGAGCCGCGCGACCTCGTATTCGTCCTTGTAGGCCATCAGGCGAAACAGCGATTCCGCGGCCTCCCGTGTAAGCCGCAGCTCGCCGACGCCGAGTTCTTCCTCGGCTGTGCGCAGATGGGCCACCGCGCGGCGAAAGCGCTCGGCGTAAGCCGCGTTCTGATAGCGGCGGAGCTCCTCGGCGAGGAACGAGATACGGGCATCGAGCGGCATATTCTCGACGGCGTCCTCGTCGCGCAGCACGCTGTCGAAGCGGCTCGGCTCGGCAGCCATTACGCGACCGGCGTGGAACGCCGTCTTGTTGGGGTCGACCGCAGCGCCGTTCAATTCGATCGCCCGTTCGATCGCGTCCAGGCCGACCGGGACCATGCCGCGTTGCCAGGCATGGCCGAGAAGAATCATGTTGGCGTAGATGGCATCGCCGAGCAGGCGTTCGGCAAGGCGCGAGACGTCGACGCCGTCGGCGCGGAAAACGGCCTCCTGAAGGGTCCGAGCAAGGCGCCGGGTGTCGAAGCTCTGCGTCTGGTGGATGGCGAACTCCGCCGTCGGCGCCACCTGGGCGTTGTACACCGCGCGGGTGCGGTCCGGTGCGCAGAGCGCCAGGGTTTCCGCGCCGGCCGCCACCAGCAGATCGCCGGCGATCAGCCCATCGAGCTCGCCCACCGGCACGCGCGGGCCTTCAATATCAATGCCGGCGCGGGCCAAGCGCACATGCGAGGTGACCGGCCCGTTCTTCTGGGCAAGACCTGTCATATCGAGCGTGGCCGCCGCGAGCCCGTCGAGATGAGCGGCCATTGCCAGGACTGCCGCCGTTGTCGTCACCCCCATGCCGCCAATGCCCGTGAACAGCAGATTGGTCGGCCGGTCGCCGAGGTGAATCTGCGGCACGGGGAGTTCGGCGGCGAGCGCCGCGACATCGAGGCCCTGATTGGCCGCCGTGGCGAGCCTGGCGCCGTCGACCACGACGAAGGATGGGCAGAAGCCCTTGGCGCAGGAATAGTCCTTGTTGCAGCTCGACTGGTTGATCCGCCGCTTGCGCCCGAATGCGGTCTCTATCGGCTCGACCGAAATGCAGTTGGACTGCACCGAGCAGTCTCCGCAGTCCTCGCAGACCCGGGGGTTGATGAACAGGCGCGTGTTGGGATCCTCATGGGTGCCCTTCTTGCGCCGCCGGCGCTTCTCGGCGGCGCAGGTCTGGTCGTAAACGATGACCGATACATCCCGATACGCCTGGAGCTCGCGCTGCACCTCCATGAGATCGTCGCGGTGGCGCACCGGCACGCCGGCCGGCAGCGTCGCCTTGCGATAGGTCTCCGGACGCTCCGAAACCAGCACGATCCGGCCGACGCCCTCAGCGTGAAGCTGGGCGA
>SKQW01000166.1 GCA_007118805.1 Rhodobiaceae bacterium
CTCGCCGCGGCGCGGGCGGATGCGGCCACCGCCACGCCGGTCGACCGTTCAGGCTACGAGACGGTGACCACCAAAGAGCAGCTCGCGGCCTGGATAACCGAGGCGATGGAGCTCGGCCTGGTTGGGATAGACACTGAGACGAACTCCCTGGATTGCATGTCCTGCGCGCTGGTCGGTGTCTCACTGGCGACCGGCCCCGGCCGGGCCTGCTACATCCCGCTCGACCACCGCTCGTCGGAGGGGCTCGATCTTGCCGGTTCCGGCACCCCGGTCCAGATCCCCCTTAACGAGGCGCTCGACCTCCTCCGGCCGCTCCTCGAGGCGCCGGGCGTCCTCAAGATTGCTCACAACATGAAATATGACTGGCTGGTGCTCGCCCGGCACGGGATCGAGATGACGCCGGTCGAGTGCACCATGCTGATGTCCTACGCGCTCGATGCCGGGCGCCATGCCCACGGCATGGACGAATTGTCCGAGCGCCATCTCGGCCACACGCCGATCAAATTCGCCGAGGTCGCCGGCAGCGGCCGCAACAAGGTGACGTTCGATCTGGTGGCGATCCCGGCGGCCACGGAATATGCCGCCGAGGACGCCGATGTCACACTGCGGCTGTGGCGCGTGCTCAAGCCGCGCCTCGTCGCCGAGCAGCTGGTTACCGTCTACGAGACCCTGGAGCGGCCAATGGTGCGGACCCTGGCGGCAATGGAGCGCCGCGGCATCCGCATCGACCGCCAGATGCTGGCCCGCCTGTCGGCCGATTTCAGCCAGTCGATGGGCGCGGTGGAAGCAGACATCTTCGAGCTTGCCGGGGAACGGTTCAATATCGGCTCGCCCAAGCAGCTCGGCGATATCCTGTTCGGAAAGATGGGCTTCAAGGGCGGGCGCAAGACCAAGACGGGCGCTTACACCACCGGCGCCGGGGCGCTGGAGGAGCTGGCCGCGGAGGGCCATCCCCTGCCCACGGCGATCCTCGAATGGCGCCAGCTCTCCAAGCTCAAATCAACCTATTCCGACGCCCTGCCGGACTATGTGAACGCTGAGACCGGGCGCGTTCATACCTCGTTTGCCCTCGCCGCCACGACGACCGGCCGGCTGTCCTCGTCCGAGCCCAACTTGCAGAACATCCCGGTGCGCACCGAAGCGGGCCGCAAGATCCGCCATGCCTTCATCGCCGATGATGGCATGAAGCTCCTGTCGGCCGACTACAGCCAAATCGAACTGCGCATTCTGGCCCACATCGCCGAGATTCCGCAGCTCCGCCAGGCCTTCGCCGACGGCCACGACATACATGCCATGACCGCCTCGGAAATGTTCAACGTGCCGATCGACGGCATGGAGCCGATGGTGCGCCGCCGGGCCAAGGCGATTAATTTCGGCATCATCTACGGCATCTCGGCCTACGGCCTGGCCAACCAGCTCGGCATCGAGCGCCAGGAGGCGGCCGACTACATCAAGCGCTATTTCGAGCGCTTCCCCGGCATCCGGGACTATATGGACTCAACCCGTGCGTTTGCCCGGGAGAACGGCTATGTGACCACCATCTTCGGGCGCAAGTGCCACTATCCCAATATCCTGCGCGGCCATCCATCCGAACGGGCTTTTTACGAGCGCGCCGCCATCAATGCGCCGATCCAGGGGTCGGCCGCCGATATCATACGGCGCGCCATGATCCGCATGGACGAGGCGCTGGCCGCCGCCGGCCTGTCCGCGCGCATGCTCCTCCAGGTGCATGACGAACTGGTCTTCGAGGTGCCGGAGGCGGAGGTCGAGGCGACCATGCCCGTCATCAAGGAGGTGATGGAGAACGCGCCACTTCCGGCGATCGCGCTGAAGGTCCCGCTCCAGGTCGACGCGCGCGCCGCCGACAACTGGGACGATGCGCACTGACGCCGAAGCATTCCAGAATCCGCCCCGCGGCTGCAAGCAGCAGATGAATGGCCGTCAAGGCCGGGCTGACAAGCGGTATGTAGCTCGCGACGGGCGTGGCAATCAGCAGGAAGACAACCAGGAACAGCGCGTGGAGCATTCCGGCCACAGGCCCATGCGCGCCGGCGCGGGCAAGATAGCTGCAGACTCTCGGAAGCGACGATGCGCCGGCGGGCTACTCAGCCGCCGCCGACATCTCCGGCGCGGCGGCGGCGACATCGGCATCGACGTGCGGCTCGAAGACCGTGAAATTGTCGCGGAACATCGCCGCCAGCTTGGCAGCCTGGGCGTCATAGGCGGCCCCGTCCGCCCAAGTCCGCCGGGGATCGAGAATCGACGTCTCGATGCCGGGCACGGTGGTGGGCACCGCGAAGCCAAAGACCGGGTCGACCCGAGTGGGCGCGTCCTTCAACGAGCCGTCGAGCGCGGCATTGAGCAGCGCCCTGGTGACCCGGATGGGCATGCGCTCGCCGGCGCCGAACGCCCCACCGGTCCAACCCGTATTGACCAGCCAGCACGTCACCCCATGCCGCGCGATCAGGTCGCGCAGCAGGTTGCCGTAAACCGCCGGATGACGCGGCATGAAGGGCGCGCCGAAACAGGTGGAGAAGGTGGCCTCGGGTTCGTCCACGCCCGTTTCGGTGCCGGCCACTTTGGCCGTGTAGCCGGACAGGAAGTGATACATCGCCTGGCTCGGATCGAGGCGTGCGATGGGCGGCATCACGCCGAAGGCATCGCAGGTCAGCATTATGATATTGCGGGGATGCCCGGCGCGGCCCGTCTCGCTGGCATTGGGAATGAAATGCAGCGGATAGGCGCAGCGGGTGTTCTCCGTAAGGCTGCCGTCGTCGAAATCGGGCAGCCGGGTCGCCGGGTCCAGCACCACATTCTCGAAGACCGTCGCGAAGCGCTCCGTGGTCGCGTAGATCTCCGGCTCGGCCTCGCGCGAAAGCCGGATCGTCTTGGCGTAGCAGCCGCCCTCGAAGTTGAAGACGCCGTCCTCGCTCCAGCCATGCTCATCGTCGCCCAAAAGGGTGCGGTCGGGGTCCGCGGACAAGGTCGTCTTGCCGGTTCCCGAAAGCCCGAAGAACAGGGCGACGTCGCCGGCCGCGCCGACATTGGCCGAGCAGTGCATCGGCATCACCCCGCGCGGCGGCAGAAGATAGTTGAGGAAGGTGAAGACGGACTTCTTCATCTCGCCGGCATAGGAGGTATTGCCGATGAGCACCTCGCCGCGGGTGAAGTCGCAGCCGATCACCGTCTCCGTGCGACAGCCGTGCCGGGCCGGGTCCGCCTTGAAGCTGGGCAGGTTGAGGATGGTGATATCGGGCGAGAAGCCGGCCAGCTCCGCGCGCGTCGGCCGACGCAACAGATAGCGGATGAAGAGCGCGTGCCAGGCATATTCGGTATAGACCCGGACATTGACCCGATGGGCCGGGTCGGCGCCGCCATAAAGGTCCTGAACGTAGAGAACGCGCCCCTTGGCATGGTCCCTCATATCGACCTTGAGCGCATCAAGCCGGTCCGGGCTCATCGCATTGACGTTGCCCCACCAGACCGCCTCCTCGGTGCCCGAATCGCGAACGATGAAGCGATCCTTGGGGGCGCGGCCGGTATGCTGACCGGTTTGCGCCGCCAGGCAGCCATGCGCGCTGACTTCAGCTTCGCCGTCCCTGACCGCGGCCTCGAACAGGCGCGCCTCCGACCAGTT
Organism: Rhodobiaceae bacterium; assembly: GCA_007118805.1. GTDB lineage: Bacteria > Pseudomonadota > Alphaproteobacteria > Rhizobiales > Tepidamorphaceae > SKQW01. The sequence continues at coordinate 3,638 of SKQW01000166.1, forward strand.
CCACCGAAGCTCCCTGCATTGGGATAGGCCAAACGTGTCGGCGCCGGTCACGCCCTGTGTGGAACCACTTGTCGTCACCTCAGTCTCCTGCCCTGTTGCGGCGCAGTGGGCCTGCTCTCGCTCTTATTCGGTTCGCCTGCGGGGCGGACCTTACCCGGTCGCCGGGGAGCCAGAACCTAGGCGAAGCCCCAGTTACGGGCAAGCCGCCCAATCCAGCCTATCACGGATCGCCTGTCCAACGGACCGTAGTCGTTACGCACGGTCGCCGTGCCGGACACGAAGGGCAGCACGCCCGCCGCTTCGAGTTCCAACCGATGACGTGAGGATGCACACCACCATTCGGGCTCGGCCGGCCACGTGGCAATACGCCGCATGGATTGTGCCCGCCCATGACCCCTCGCGCCCGTGTCCGGAGACGGGCAACCAGCAACTTAAAGGACGTTGCGTTGGCTTGCCGGTGTCCGCGGCGATCCGGTCATGGATGGGCAAACGATTCGGCCTGGCATTGTCGCGACGTCAAAATCCCTTATCTTGGCGAAGTCTGTGGCGCTTACTTCAACCATGACAGCGGGTCGCGACTCCGCTAGACTGGCGCCTCACTGTGGAAATCGGAATGTCGCGTTGCCACAATTTCGCCGGGCACGTCGACTTTGTGGCCTAACGTGTCGAGCCATCCGAACCGTTTATCAGCACTAAGAGACCCGACCCAATGCCGACCATTGCCCTTGTCGACGACGACCGCAACATCCTGACCTCGGTGTCGATGGCGCTGGAGTCGGAAGGCTATCGCATCCTGACCTATACGGACGGTACGTCCGCCCTTGACGGGCTTTCCGACACGCTGGCCGATCTGGCGATCCTCGACATCAAGATGCCGCGAATGGACGGCATGGAGCTGTTGCGCCGCCTGCGGCAGAAGAGCGAGATGCCGGTGATCTTCCTGACCTCCAAGGACGAAGAGATCGACGAGTTGTTCGGCCTCAAGATGGGCGCCGACGACTTCATCCGCAAACCGTTCTCGCAACGCCTGCTAGTCGAACGCGTGAAAGCGGTGCTGCGCCGGGTTAGCGCCCGCGACCCCGCCGCGCCGCGGGCCGAAAGCTCCCAGGCAATCGAGCGTGGCCAGCTGTCGATGGATCCGGAGCGCCACTACTGCACCTGGGCCGGGCAGCCGGTGACGCTAACCGTGACCGAGTTCCTGATCCTTCAGTCCCTAGCCCACCGTCCCGGCGTGGTGAAGACCCGGAATTCACTGATGGACGCCGCCTATGACGATCAGGTCTATGTCGACGACAGGACCATCGACAGCCACATCAAGCGCTTGCGCAAGAAGTTCAAGGCGGTCGACAACAGCTTCGACATGATTGAGACGCTTTATGGCGTCGGCTATCGTTTCCGGGAGTGTTGAGCGCGCGACAGGCCCGGCCGACCGCCGCGGTCAGGAGGTCTGCGCGTCGGCCAGCCGGTGAAGCCCCGGCGCAGCATTGGTCTGTCGGCGACGCCTGCAGGAGCTGCTGATGGCAGTCGAGACCGAGCGAGGGTGGCAGGACAGCGGCGAAGTCGCCGAACGCCCGCGTCACTGGCTGGGCGCGATCCGGCGTATCGGGCGCTTCTTCGCCGACCATGCCTTTTCGAGCGTGGCGCGCCGCATCGCCATCCTCAACCTGGCCGGCCTAGTGGCGATGGTCTCCGCGATCCTTTATCTCAATCAGTTCCGGGAGGGGCTGATCGATGCGCGTGTCGAGAGCCTGCTGACACAGGGCGAGATCATCGCCGGGGCGATCTCCGCCTCGGCCACGAACGAGCCCGGCCGCGTGCGGATCGATCCGGAATCGCTGCTCCAGCTCGATCCCGGCCAGACCATGGCGCCCACCGAACAGGATCTCGGCTGGCTGGAATTCCCGATCAACCCGGAGCGGGTCGCGCCGATCCTGCGCCGGCTGATCTCGCCGACCCGCACGCGCGCCCGGATCTACGACCGCGAGGGATATCTGATCCTCGACTCGCGCAACATCGTCTCGCGCGGCCAGATCCTTCGCTACGAACTGTCCTCGCCCGAACCCGAGGCCGGCCCCGGCACCGTCACCCGCGTGTGGCGCGACCTTCAGGTCTGGATGCGGCGCGGTGAGCACGCGCTCTACGAGGAACACGGACCCGCCGAGGGACGCCGCTATTCGGAGGTCGAAGCGGCACTCAACGGCGCCTCGGCGAGTGTCGTTCGGGTCAATGAGAAGGGCGAGCTGATCGTTTCGGTGGCCATCCCGATCCAGCGCTTCCGTGCCGTGCTCGGGGGGCTGATGCTGTCGACCCAGGGCGGCGACATCGATGCCATCGTCAATGCCGAGCGCATGGGCATCCTGCGGATCTTTCTAGTTGCCGCCGCAGTCACGCTCGTCCTGTCGATCCTGCTGGCGGGCACCATCGCCGGCCCGATCCATCGCCTCGCCGGGGCGGCCGAACGGGTCCGGCACGGGACCAAGGCGCGCGCCGAGATTCCCAATTTCGCCGATCGCCATGACGAGATCGGGCATCTCTCGCGGGCGCTGCGGGACATGACCAAGGCGCTCTACGACCGCATCGAGGCGATCGAAACCTTCGCCGCGGATGTCGCCCACGAGCTCAAGAATCCCCTGACCTCGCTGCGCAGTGCGGCCGAGACGCTTCCCCTGGCCAAGAACAAGGCCGATCGCGAGCGTCTGACGGCGATCCTGCGCCATGATGTGGAGCGCCTGAACCGCCTGATCACGGATATCTCCGACGCCTCGCGGCTCGATGCCGAACTGGCGCGGGCGGACAACGAACCAGTCGATATCCTGCAACTGCTCGATACGGTCACCTCGGTGGCCCGCGAACTGCACCAGGAGGGGGCGCCGTCGCTGGAGCTCGACGTGGCGCCATCGGAGTCCGCCGAAGCCTACTTCGTTCTCGGCAACGACATGCGGCTCGGGCAAGTCGTCAACAATCTGCTCGACAATGCGCGCTCCTTCACGCCGCCCGAAGGGCAGATCGTGGTTCGCGCGCGCCGCCTGAAGCAGGAGGTCGAGATCGCGGTGGAAGACGAGGGCCCGGGCATTCCGCCGGACGCTGCGCAGCGCATCTTCAATCGTTTCTACACCGACCGCGGCGAGAACGGCGACTTCGGCAATCACTCCGGTCTTGGGCTGTCCATCTCTCGCCAGATCGTGGAGGCTCATGGCGGCCGGATCTGGGTGGAGAACCGCATGGCGAGCGCCCGCGACGACGGATCACAGCCCAAGGTCCTCGGGGCCCGGTTCGTGGTGCGGCTGCCGGCCGCGGCCTGAGCGGCACCAGCGCCATCATGGCTGCCGCCCCTGGGATGCGCCTGCATGGGAGCTGTGTGCTCGTCGGCACGCGGGGCGTGCTGCTGCGCGGTTGGGCGGGCAGCGGCAAGTCGACCATGGTCTTGGACCTTCTGACCCACGACACGCCAGAGCGGGCTGTGCGCCTGGTGGCCGACGACGCCGTCGACATCGTCGCTGCGGGCGGTCGGCTGGTGGCGTGCGCCCCGCCGCCGACCTTCGGATTGCTCGAGATCCGCTGGGTGGGGCTTGCCCCGGTTGCGGCCGAACGCCGCGCCGTGGTCGGTCTGGTCTTGGACCTCGTCGCCGAACACGATGCGGAGCGGCTGCCCGAGCCGGGTCAAAGCTGGGCCGAACTCGCCGGCATCCGGCTACCCCGCCTTGCCTTGCCGGCGGACCGCGCGGGCAACGCCCTGCGCCTGCTCACCGCGGTTCGGGCGCTCGACGCCGGGCAATGGCCGCCGGCCTGCCCCGCCAGCGGTGGCTCGCCATCACGCATTCGCACTTGAAAGCCGGCCGGCCCCCGTCCAAGATGCGCGCCACACCAATAACTGAGCGAATGCCGGATCGCGATATCGGCCACAGCCTTTCCCCAGGATCGTTCCCGCCATGATAGGTCTCGTCGTCGTGACGCACGGTCGACTCGCCACAGAATTTCGGGCAGCCGTGGAGCATGTTGTCGGCCCGCAGGAGGGCTTTGAGACGATTTCCATCGGACCCGACGACGACATGGAGCAGCGGCGCAACGAAATCCTCGCCGCCGTCGGCCGGGTCGATGCCGGGTCGGGCGTGATCGTGCTCACCGACATGTTCGGCGGCACGCCTTCCAATCTCGCCATCTCGGTGATGGAAGAGGCCAAGGTTGAGGTGGTGGCGGGCGTCAACCTGCCGATGCTGATCAAGCTCGCTACGGTGCGCGCGGACAAGGCGCTGGCCGACGCCGCGATCGTGGCGCGCGATGCCGGGCGCAAGAATATCAGCGTTGCCAGCGAGGTCCTGCATGGTGGCACATGAGGCCTCCGAGGCGCGCCCATCAGCCAGCCGGCGGGTGCGGATCGCCAACCAACGGGGCCTACATGCCCGAGCCTCGGCGCGCTTCGTAAAGTGCGCGGGGACCTTCGAGGCCGAGGTGATCGTCGAGCGTAAGGGGCTGAGCGCGGGCGGGACGTCGATCATGGGGCTCCTGGCGCTCGGGGCGAGCTGCGGCACCGAGATCGAGATCACCGCGACGGGCGCCGACGCCGAACCCGCCGTCGCTGCGCTCGCCGATCTGGTCGAGAGCGGCTTCGGCGAGGGCTGCGCGGAGCATCCGCCCCTGCGTGGCTGATTGAGCGGATTGCGGCCCGCTGGTATAGACCGGAGGCGACGCGTGAACCGGGCGCTGCCGCCCGGTTCTGCCCCTCACCTAAAGGAATGACACGATGGCTGATTATCGGGTCAAGGATCTCTCGCTGGCCGATTGGGGCCGCAAGGAGATCGCAATCGCCGAGACCGAGATGCCGGGCCTGATGGCGGTTCGCGAGGAATACGGCAAGGTGCGGCCGTTGGCGGGCGCCCGCATTGCCGGCTGCCTTCACATGACGATCCAGACCGCGGTTCTCATCGAAACGCTGATCGCGCTGGGCGCCGAGGTCCGCTGGGCGTCCTGCAACATATTCTCGACCCAGGACCATGCCGCCGCCGCAATCGCCGCTGCCGGCGTTCCGGTTTTCGCCATCAAGGGCGAATCCCTTGAGGATTATTGGGACTATGTCGACCGGCTGTTCGACTGGCCGGACGGCGAGACCGCCAACATGATCCTCGACGATGGCGGCGACGCCACGCTCTACGTCCTTCTCGGCGCGGCGGCTGAAAACGACGTTTCGGCCCTTCCCGAACCGGCGAACGAGGAGGAGGAGGCGCTGGTCGCGACCATTCGTCGTCGACTGGACTCCACGCCCGGCTGGTTCACCAAGGTGCGCGAGTCTATTCGCGGCGTTACCGAGGAGACGACAACCGGCGTGTTGCGCCTCTATGAGCGTCAGAAGCGCGGCAACCTGCCCTTCCCGGCAATCAACGTAAACGACTCGGTGACCAAGTCGAAATTCGACAACAAGTATGGCTGCCGCGAGAGCCTGGTGGACGGCATCCGCCGGGCGAGCGACGTGATGATGGCGGGCAAGGTCGCCGTCGTCTGCGGGTATGGCGACGTCGGCAAGGGCTCGGCGCAGTCGCTGCGCGGCGCGGGGGCGCGCGTGGTGGTCACCGAGATCGATCCGATCTGCGCCCTGCAGGCGGCCATGGACGGTTACGAAGTGCAGACACTCGAGGACGTAGTCGAGCGGGCGGACATCTTCGTGACGGCCACCGGCAACAAAGACGTCATTACCGTCGAGCACATGCGCGCCATGAAAGACATGGCGATCGTTTGCAATATCGGCCACTTCGACAACGAGATCCAGGTCGCCGGTCTGCGAAACTACAAGTGGACCAACATCAAGCCGCAGGTCGACATGATCGAGTTCCCCGACGGCTCCCGCATGCTGCTTCTGTCGGAGGGCCGGCTGGTCAATCTGGGCAACGCAACGGGCCACCCCAGCTTCGTGATGTCGGCCTCGTTCACCAATCAGTCGCTGGCCCAGATCGAGCTGTGGACCAATCCGGACAACTATGAGAACAAAGTCTACGTCCTGCCCAAGCATCTCGACGAGAGGGTTGCCGCCCTGCATCTCGACAAGCTCGGCGCCCGGCTGACCCGGCTCTCCAGTGACCAGGCCGATTATATCGGCGTGCCGCCGGACGGCCCGTACAAGTCCGACCAGTATCGCTACTGATCCCGACGCCTGGCGCCGCGCCGGGTCGAGCCTGCGGTGCATGGGGGCCGCTTTGCGGTTGACCCGCATCTTTCACATTCGCGAAGACCATTCGATGGAGAGGGAAGCGGGGCACACGCCGGTTCTCAGAGCCCGTTGAAGACGGCGCAAGCCATCGCGAATGTGAGTAATACGGGTTAGATTGAGGGCTGATTCGGCTGCCGCGTCGCGACCGGGGCCGCGGGGGATTTGGCGCGAAATGCGCATGATCGAAGGACAGGAGATGCCAGCCAGCGGCGAGACCGGCGGACGCATGGCCGCGGCGCGGCTCCGTTGTCCGGGATGCGCGGCTGCCCTCCTCCTGGCTGTGACAACGGCCCGACCCGCCGCGGCGGCAACGCCCGACCAAGGGCTGGACGCGGCAGCGTTCGTCGATACGCTTGTGACCGCGTTCAGCCGCGAGGAGACGGCCGTTCTGACACTGGTCGTGGGAATCGTCGCCTTCGCCCTGACCGTATCGATCCTGCATTTGCGCGCCCGCCGACAGTTCGCCGACAAAGAACGCAAATCCAGCGAGCAGCTCGGCGAACTCAAGGCCCGCGTCGAGCGCGCGGAAGGGCTTCTGGAGGCGGACCAACAGATCCTGGTTGTATGGGATCCCGCCGGAGACAGCGTCAAGCTGCATTGCGACCCCGGCGCCTCACGCGACCTGCCGCAACAATCCGGAGACGTTCTCGCCTTCGGCAAGTGGCTGTCGCCCGAATCCGCCGGCGAACTCGACTATCTGGTCGAGCGTCTGCGACGGTTCGGCGAGGCCTTCAATGTCATGCTCAAGACACGTGGCGACGGCTATATCGAAGCTGACGGCCGGATCGCCGCCGGCCGCGCCGTGCTTCGGTTTCGCGATCTGGCCGGCCAGCGCCGAGAACTCGCCGAAATCTACCATCGCCATAAGCAGCTTGTTCACGAGGTCGAACGGCTGCGCACATTGCTTGGCGAGCTGCCAATGCCGGCATGGATGCGCAACAGCGAAGGGCAGCTCACCTGGGCCAATCCGGCCTATGCCAGGCTGGCGGGAAGCGGCGATGTGGCGCAGGCCGTCGAGGCCAACGCGATCCTTGTCGATGGCGCGGCGCAACCCCCTGCCGCAGACCGGCCACAAACCGAGTCCGGCGCGGCCGGCTGCCGGCGGCTGCCTGCCATGATCGAGGGCGAGACACGGCTGCTCGACCTCTTCGAATCCCATACCAGGGAGGGCAGCGCCGGGATCGCCATCGACGTCACCGAGGTCGAGGCGAACCGCAAGGAGCTGGTGCGCCGCGAGATCGCGCATGCCCGCACGCTCGACAATGCGGCGACGGGCGTTGCGGTGTTCGACGCCGATCAGCGCGTTGTGTTTCACAACGCGGCGTTTCGCAGCCTGTGGGGCCTCGACGCGGATTATCTCGCCGACCAGCCCGAATATGGCGAGATACTCGATCATCTGCGCGCCCAGGGCAGGCTTCCCGAACAGGCCGACTACCGCGAATGGCGCCGCCGGCAGCTCGCCGAGTTCGACATGGCGGGCGCTGAGGCCGAGCCCGATGAACGCGCGGTGCATGAGCTCTGGCACCTGCCGGACGGGCGCATCCTGCGGGTGACCCGCACCCCGCATCCGGGAGGCGGGCTCGGCTGCCTCTATGACGATGTCTCCGAGACCGTTGCCCTGGAAAGCCGGCTCGACGCGCTCACCCGTGTCCAGCGCGAGACGCTCGACAGCCTCGCCGAGGGAATCGCGGTGTTCGGCAGTGACGGTCGGCTGAAGCTGTCGAACCGGCGGCTTGGGCCGCTTTGGGGGGTGGCCCAGGACACCCTTGAGGACGCGCCCCATGTCGAGGACGTGATTGGCTGGTGCCGCGCTCTGCATGATGACGAGGCGGTATGGAGCACGCTCCATGGCGCGGTCACCGGCTTTGCCGACAGCCGCGAATCGGTGACGGCGAGACTCGAGCGCGGCGACGGCACAATCCTGGATCTTCACGTGTTGCCGCTTCCCGACGGCGCAACGCTCGTCGTGTTTGCCGATGTCACCGATTCGGCCCGCATCGAGAAGGCGTTGCGCGACCGGAACGAGGCGCTCATGGCGGCGGCGCGGGTCAAGAACGAGTTCGTTCACAAGGTCTCCTACGAGCTCCGAGCGCCGCTGACCAACATCATCGGCTTCGCTCATCTGATGAGCGAGGAGGCGACGGGATCGCTCAACGAGCGGCAACGCGACTATGTCGACCACATACTCAATTCGAGCGGCGCTCTGCTTGCGATCATCAACGATATTCTGGACCTTGCCACGATAGATGCCGGCGTCATGGAGCTCGAGGTGGGCAATGTGGATATCGCCGATGCCGTGCGCGCCGCCGTCGAGGCGATCCGGGATCGCACCGTTGAACGCGGGGTGACGATCGAGCTCGACATGGCGGCCGACATCGGATCCTTCAAGGCGGACGAAAAGCGTGTCCGTCAGGTGCTGTTCAATCTGTTGTCGAATGCCGTCGGCTTTTCCGAAGCCGGGCAGATCGTGCGGCTGAGCTGCCGCCGGTCGGGCACCTCGGTGATCTTTTCGGTCGCCGATGAGGGGCCCGGCATTCCGGACGAGGTGCGACGCAGCGTGTTCGACCGTTTCGAGAGCCACGCCCTCGGCACCCGTCACAGCGGGGTCGGGCTCGGCCTGTCGATCGTCAAGAGCCTGGTCGAGCTGCACGGCGGGCGTGTCGAGCTGGACACCGAGGCCGGCCGCGGCACCACCCTGACCTGCCTCTTCCCCGAGCGGGCGATACTTCCCGACTCGGGCCCCGGATCCGGCGACGCGGTCCCCGAAATCGCCGCGATCGAGAGTCTGCCTGGCGGCAGCCCTCCAGTTGCGCCGCGCGATGGGCCTGAGGCAATGCAACAGTCCGGCACCACATGACACACCTGGCTGACATGGCTGCCAATACCGACGGGCACTATGTGCAGGAGATAACGCTTGCCGGCGAAGGTGCCACCAGTCGCCTCGGCGAGGAGCTGGCCGCCAGAATTGCATGCGGTGACCTGCTGCTGGTCTCGGGCGAACTCGGCGCCGGCAAGTCTAGCCTGGCGCGTGCGCTCATCCGCGCTGCCGCCGGGGACCCGGCCCTCGACGTGCCCAGCCCGACCTTTACGCTTGTCCAGCATTATGAAACTGACCGACTGACCATCCACCACTTCGACCTCTACCGGATTTCCGGCCCTGATGAACTCGAAGAGCTCGGCCTCAACGAGGCGCTGGATGCCGGCATCGCCATCGTCGAATGGCCCGACCGAGCATCACATCTGCTCGCGCATGACAGGCTTGAGATTTCGCTGTCGCTCGATCCGGCCTCTCCCGAACTGCGCCTCGCCCGTCTGCGGGGCCACGGCGCCTGGGCCGCGCGCCTGGCCCGGATGGACGCAATCCGACGCTTCCTCGACGCGTATGGCTACAGCGAATGGCAGCGCAGCCATCTGCAGGGCGACGCCTCCGCGCGGCGCTACGAAAAGCTCCGGCAGGGCAGCAACCGGGCGATATTGATGGATTCACCGCCAGCGCCCGATCCCGGCACCGGTCCCCTTCCCTACAGCCGGATCGCCCATCTGGCGGAAGACGTGGTGCCCTTCGTCGCCATCGGCCGGGCGCTGAAGGCGCAGGGGCTGTCGGCACCGCAGATCTATGCCGCGGACCTCAATGCCGGCCTGCTCGTGCTGGAGGATTTCGGCTGCGACGGCCTCCTCGACAATGACGGCCGACCGGTGGGGGAACGCTATGCGACGGCCCTCGACGTCCTAGTCCAACTCCATGCCGCCGACCTGCCGCCGGAGATCGAAGCAGCGCCCGGCAGGCGCCACCGACTCCCTCACTACGATATGTCCGCCTTCCTTGCGGAGTGCGAGCTGCTGCTCGGCTGGTTCGTCCCGCATGTCCTCGGGAACCGTCTTTCGCCCGACACCGAAGACCGCTTTCGCGA
>SKQW01000343.1 GCA_007118805.1 Rhodobiaceae bacterium
CGGGGCGCTCGAACGGCTGCTGGCGCAGCCGCGCGGCGGCGGGCGGCTGACCCGCCGTGCGCTGGTGCGCCCGCCGATGCTCGACGCCGCCGATCACGGCCGCACCGAACCACCCGGACCGATGAATGCGCTTCTGGCGCGCGCGCGCGAAGTGCGTGGCGCGCCCGGTGTCCTGTCTGCCGGACTGACGATCGGCTTTCCCTGGGCCGACGTGGCCGAGGCCGGGCCGGCCGCCCTGGTCACGACGCTCGCGGCGCATGACGTCGACCCGGCCCCGCTGGCGCGCGAGCTCGCGCAAGCCCTGTGGCACAGCCGCCATGACACGCAGCTCGATTTCGCCACCCCCGAGCAGGCGATGGCCCGCGCCCGCCAGGGCCGGCCTGGCGACGCGCCGCTGGTGCTGGCTGATTTCGCCGACAATCCGGCCGCCGGAGCGCATGGCGATTCCCCGAACCTGCTGCGCGCTATGCTGGATGCGTGGCTGGAGGACGCGGCCTTCGCCACGCTGGCCGACCCGCCGGCCGTGGCCCGCGCCCGCGAGGCGGGCGAAGGCGCGCGGATCGCGCTGAACCTTGGGGGGCACCGACTGCCCCAGCGCACGCCCCCCTTGCCGGTCACCGCGCGGGTGGAGCGGCTCCACCCGGGCAGTTTCCGCGCCGCCGGTCCGATGCTGCGCGGTGTCGGCGTGGATATGGGGCCCATGGCCCTGCTGCGGGTGGGCGGCATCAGTGTGATTGTTGCTAGCCGGGCGCTGGCGGTGACCGATGTCAACCTGTTCCACGCGCTCGGGCTCGACCCCGCGCGGTTGACGACAATCGCGCTGAAGAGCCGCAACCATCATCGCGCCGCCTTTGGCCCGATGGCACGCGAGGTGATGCTGGTGGATGCCGGCGGAATCGCCACCATGCGGCTGGGTGACATCGGCTACCGCAACCTCAGGCACCCGATCTGGCCGCTGGATGCCGAGGCAGGCCCCGACCATTTCACAGAAGCGGAGATGCGCGACGATGACCTCCCCCTTGCCCGCCAATGACCCCTCGGCGCTGACCGCACGGCTGCGGGAGACCGACCTGCGCCACCATATGCACCCCTTCACCGACCATCAGGAGATGGCCGGTGAGGGCGGCCCGCGCGTGATCGCCCGCGCCGAGGGCGTGCATCTCTACGACAGCGACGGCAACCGGCTCATCGACGGCATGGGCGGGCTGTGGTGCGTGAATATGGGCTACGGGCAGGGCGCGCTGCTGGACGCCGCCGCCGCGCAGATGCGCGAACTGCCCTATTGCAACACCTTCTTCAAGACCACAACATCGGTCGCTGTCGAACTAGCCGCCGATCTTGCCCGCCTCACCCCGCCGGGGCTGGACCGGGTATTCTTCGCCAACTCGGGCTCGGAGGCCAATGACACCAACATCCGCCTCGCGCGCAGCTACTGGGCGCGGCAGGGCCGGCCCGAGCGCCGCGCGATAATCAGCCGCAAATATGCCTATCACGGCTCCACCATCGCTGCGGCGAGCTTGACGGGGCTCGAATCGATGCACGACATCCCCGGCGTGCCGATCCCCGACATCCACCACGCCCCGGCGCCGTTCTGGTGGGCCGAAGGCGGCGCGCGCAGCCCCGAGGACCACGGCTGCCACGCCGCGCAGGGGCTGGAGGAGACGATCCGGGCCGTCGGCCCCGAGACCATCGCCGCCTTCATCGGCGAGCCGGTGCAGGGCGCGGGCGGCGTTATCGTGCCGCCGCCGGGCTACTGGGAAGAGGTGCAGCGCATCTGCGCGCGCCACGACATCCTTGTTATCGCTGATGAGGTGATCACCGGCTTCGGCCGCACCGGCAACTGGTTCGGATGCGAGACCTACGGCATCCGCCCGGATATCATGACCCTCGCCAAGGGGCTGTCATCGGGCTATCAGCCGATCTCGGCCAGCATATTCGGCGACCGGCTCGCCGAGGTCCTGATGGAACGCCCGGGCCGGTTCCCGCATGGCTACACCTATTCCGCCCATCCGGTTGCGGCGGCGGTGGCGCGCGCAAACCTCAAGCTGATGGCGCGTGAGCGCATCGTCGAGCGGGTGCGCGAGGAGACCGGGCCCCTATTCATGGAGAAGCTCCGCACCCTGCTCGATCACCCGCTGGTGGGCGAGGTGCGCGGCGTGGGGCTGATGGCGGCCGTCGAGCTAACTCGCGACAAGGCCGGGCGCAGCCCGGTAGAGCCCGTGGGCAGCCTCGCCACCCCGGTGCGCAACCTGTGCTTGGCGCGGGGGCTGGTGACCCGCGCGGTGCGCGACTGTCTTGTGTTCTCGCCGCCGCTGATCATTAGCGAGGGGGAGATCGGCGAGATGGTGGGCATTCTACGCGGCTGCCTCGACACGGTGGCAAAGGCGTCGGGCGTATAGACCAGCTCCGAAATCGGCGTCACATCTGTCTCGGGATTGTAGGAAGGTTCGCCGTCGTCTGGCGCATTGCCCGGCAGCAGCCATGGGCTGCCAAATCCTGATCCGGCCCTGCCGCTCCTTTCACCTTGATCGTCGCGCTTGGTTTGTAGCGCCCCGTCTGCTATCAGTCGGGCAGTTGTTCCGAGGGGGGCCCCGCTAGGGGGCTGAGATACCGCCGGCGCCAGGCGCAACGCGGTGACCCTTTCGAACCTGATCCGGGTCATACCGGCGGAGGGACGGAAATCGCATGACGCCGCTCGGTGTCGCCGCATCTGCGCATTCATCACATCGCCGACTCCTCCGGTGCAGCCCCGGGTCACGCTCGTTCAATCAGGAGTGGTCCGAGGCCTGACAGCGGCCGGCATGCCGGCCGCCGGACTGCCGCGGGCCGTTCCCGACCGTCACCGGGGAGCCTTCGCGTGAACGCTTATCTTGTGGGATTGATCCTGGTCGCTGCGGCGGCCGCCTTTGCGACCAGCGGCATCGTTTATGCCCGCCGGCGCAGCGCCTCGCTTGAGGACTACATAACCGCTCGCGGCACGCTCGGGACATGGTCGGGCGTCGCCACGCTGGTGGCCTCCGCCTTGGGCGCCTGGGTTCTGTTCGGGCCGGCCGAGGCAGCGACCTGGGGCGGCATTGGCGCCGTTCTCGGCTATGCGCTGGGGGCGGCGGCGCCGCGCTTCGTCTTCATACCGCTCGGCCGGCGCATGCGCGAGGTAATGCCCGAGGGGCATTCGTTGACGGAATTCCTGTGGCACCGCTTCGGGCGCGGCGTCTATGTCCTCACCCTCTTGGTGATGCTGTTCTACATGTTCATCTTTCTCACCGCCGAGCTGACCGGCATGGCGCGCCTGGTCGCGCTGATCGCCGACATCCCGCTATGGGTGACGGCCAGCGTGGTGATGGCGACGACGCTCGCCTATACGGCCTATGGCGGCCTGCGCGCCTCCATCTTCACCGACGCCATTCAGCTGGTCATCATCCTGCCGGTGCTCCTCACCGTCCTCGTCATCGGCTGGATCGCGGTCGGCGGCACCGCCGAGACCACGGCCGGCCTTGCCGAGCGCGCGCCGCAGCTTGCCGAGATTACTTATGTGCCGGGGCTCGAAGCCGGGCTGACCCTGTTTCTGGCGGTTCTGCTGACCAGCATCTTCCATCAGGGCTACTGGCAGCGGGTATTTGCCTCACGCGACAATCGCACGCTGGGCCGCAGCTTCTTCATCGCCGGCGTGATCGGTGGCCTGTTCGTCTTCGCCATGGGCCTGTTCGGTCTCGCCTTCGTCGCTCATGACCTGGAGGGCTCGCCGTCGACCGCCGTCTTCGCGGTGCTGTTCGAGGCGCTGCCGCTCTGGGCCATGCTGATCGTTCTGGTGCTTGGCCTGGCCCTGGTCATGAGTAGCGCCGATACCGTCATCAACGCGGTGGCCAGCATCATTGCCGTGGATCTCGGCCGGGCCATGCCGAAGCTCGGCGGGCAGCAATTGCTCAAGATCGCCCGCCTGATAATCGTCGCCGCCGGCATTCCCGTGGTCATCGTCGCCTCCCAGGGCTATAGCGTGCTCTATCTGTTTCTGCTGGCAGACCTCCTCTGCGCTGCGGTCGCCTTCCCGGTCTTCTTTGGGCTGTTCAGCCGGCGCTATGACAGCACGGCGGCAGCGGTCAGCATCGTGGCCGGCCTTGCCGCGGGCGCTACGTTGTTCCCCGATCCGGGGCTTCAGACCGGCCACCTTTTGGGATCGTTCCTGCTTGCCTTTCTCGTGCCGATCCTGGTGAGCCTCATCTTCATGGCGCTGCGGCGCCCCCCCGCCTTCGACTTCGACACGCTGCGCACCGATGTGCGGCGCATCGCCGACTGACCGGCTTCAAGGGAGATGAACCGACATGGCTTTTTCCGATGATCTCAACCGCAGCGTCGCGCCGGTTTGGCGCGCCTGCATCGCCCATCCCTTTCTAGAAGGCATCGTCAGCTCGACCCTGACGCCGGCGCAGTTCGGCTTCTACCTCTATCAGGACGCCTATTTCCTCGCCGAGGATGCCCGCGTCATGGCCATCGCCGCCAGCCGGGCGACGACCCTGCGCCAGGTGGCCGACCTGGCCCGGCTGATCGAGAACGTCAATCAAGCCGAGCAGACCCGGCATCGGGCCTTTGCCGCCGAGCTCGGCGTCGTCCTTGAGGACCCGGCCGAAGCCCGCCCCGCACCGACGGCGCTGGCCTATGTAAATCACCTGCGCTCGGTGGCCCTCGATGGCTCACTCGGCGAATTGCTGGCGGCGCTATTGCCCTGCCCGTGGCTCTACCGCGACTTCGGTCGCCACTACGTCGACCGCGCGCCCGACAATCCCATGTACCGCGACTGGTTGGCGCCCTATGCCGGTGACGAATTCGACCAGCGGGTGCGACAGCAGATCGCGCTGGTCGACGCACTGGCCGAGCAGGTGAGCGAGGCCGAGCGCGCCCGTATGAAACGGCATTTCGTGATCAGTACGCGCTACGAGCACCTGTTCTTCGATATGGCCTTCGCGATGGAAGCGTGGCCCGATTTCGCCAGCGCGGCGGACGAAGACGTCATGGCGCGGGCGTAGCGCGCTTAGGGCTTGTCGTCCTCGGCCCGGGTGAGGAACCGCGAAACCCGGCTCAACGCGTGATTGGAGACCAGATGGGGCGGATGACCGGCGTCAGCCACCTCGAACACGTCCAGATCGGGGCGCTGCGCCGCCATTTCGGCCAGGGTCTCGGCGGCGAGGATGTCGGAATTTGCTCCCCGGATCGCCATCAGCGGCACATTGGCCAAAGCCGCGAATAGCGGCCAGATCGCGGGCAAGGGGCGATCGAACGCGATGCCGTTCAAATGGCGTCGCAAGGCCGGGTCGTAGGCGAGCGCCGGCCGGCCCTCATGCTCCAGATAGGTCTTGCGCGCATAGGCCATCCAGTCGTCGGGGCCAAGGCGGGGAAAGGCGTGTCCATAGGCGCGCTTCATGAACTCGCTGGCTTCCTCCCAGGACGCGGGGCGCGGGAACCCCTCCAGCGTTTTCTTGATCCGCAGCATGCCGCGCTGGTCGATCTCGGGGCCGATGTCGTTGAGGACCGCCGCCTTCAGCACACTCGGACGCATAGCGGCGAGGCGCATGATGACGAGCCCTCCACGCGACGTGCCGACAAACGCGGCATGGGGCACTCCGGCCGCGACCATGACGTCGAGCACGTCGCTGGCCTCGGTCTGCGGCGTATAGTTGCGCCAATCGCGGTCATGCTCGGACAGCCCCCGGCCGCGAAAGCTCAGGGCCAGGACGCGGCGCGGCCTGTGCCGATGGTTGGCCAGGTGGCTCGCCAATTCGTGGAAATCGGCCGCGTTCCGCGTCAGGCCGGGTAGGCAGATGACGGGGCCCCAGGGCGAGGCGCGATCGCCATAGTCGCGGGCATGTAGGCGCAACCCGTCCCGGCTTGACACGTACAAATCGCGCCAGCCGCCCGTCGGGCTTGGAGTCCCCGAGGTTGCAGGCATCGTCGGGGTGGGAACGTCAGCGCGCACCTGGTTCCGCGAAGCGGCCGTCAGTTGCCACCGAAGCCGAAGCTGCCGGCCGCACTTCCGCCTGCGGTGGAGCCGAAGCTGAAGCCACGGTCGGGCGCGAAGCCAAGGCCACGGGCCGGGTCCGCGGTTTCTGCAAGCTCGGCGTCGCTGATTGCCGCAAACGGGTCGGCATCGTCGGCGGCAATGTGGATATCGCCGCGGGCTTCGTCAGGCAGACGAAGGTCCCGCGCGATCAGAAGTGGGCCGCCGCCCTCGATGCCTGCCCGGTAGACCTGCAGGCCTTCCATCACGCGCTGGACATAGTTGCGCGTCTCGCGGAAGGGAATCATCTCCACCCAGTCGATCGCATCGACCTCGCCGGTGCGTGGGTCGCCAAAGCGCTGGAGCCACTGATAGACCCGGCTGCGCCCTGCATTATAGGCGGCGAAGACGAGCGCATAGGCATCCCCGAACTCGGCAATCAGCTCGCCAAGATGGGCGGAGCCCAGAGCAGCGTTGTAGGCGGGATCGGCTGTCAGCCGGTCGCGGCTGTAGGAGAGGCCGTAGGTTTCGGCGGTTTCGCGAGCGGTTGCGGGCATGAGCTGCAGAAGCCCGAGCGCGCCGGCAGGGCTCACGGCACTGGTATTGAACAGGCTTTCCTGGCGGGCGATGGCATGAACGAGGGCCGGCTCGGCGGCCGGTCCGACGGACGGAAACTCCGGAATACCGAGCTGGGTGAAGGCGTAGGTCTCGGTCGGCGCGCCGGCATAGGTACCCTGCTTGCCGATCTGCACGACGACGCCGGGGTCGCCGGCCCGGTGCGCGAGCTCGGCCAGCCCGACCAGCGTTGTCTCGTCGTCGGTCGCCTCGGCGAGCGCCATCAGAAGCCTCGGCACCCTGTCCTCGAAGCCGGCCTGGGCCAGCAGCCGAAGCGCCCGGAGCGGCTCGCGCTCCTGCACGAGACGGCGGGCTGCATCGGCATGGATAGGCTTGCGCGCCGGCGTCATCTCGGCCCGGGCAATTCGGTCGAGGGCGAGCTGGCCGTAATAGGTGGTGGGATGCATGGCGGCCGCCGCGAAATGCCGTGCTGCCCGCTCCTCGTCGCCGAGGGCATCGGCGGCGCGGCCCTGCCAGTATTCGGCCCGTGCCATGCTGATCGGTCGCCCGGCGACCTCGGATAGCTGTTCGAAATGCGTCAGCGCCCGGCTCGGGTCGTCGAGAAAGCGCAAGGCCGCCCAGCCGGCCAGCCAATCGCTGTAGATCCGCGGCACCGCGCCCTCGGCGGAGTGGCCGGCGATCACGGCATAGGCGGTCTGGGCATCGCCGGCTTCGATGAGCAAGCGGGCAACGATCTGGCGCTCCACCGACCAGGTGTCGGGATCGACAAGCAACGCTGGATCGCGCGGCGCGTTCAGCAGCCGTTCGGCCGCCCCCTCGGTGTCGCCGATCCGGCGCTTACGCTGGGCGTCGATAAACTGGTAGAGGGGGTCCCCGCGCAACTCCTGCGGCACAGCCTCGAGCGCCGCCTCGGCCGCCCCGGCATCCTGGGTCACGCGCAGGCGCGCTTCGACAAGCTTCAGATAGCCTTCGCCCAGCTCCCGGGCCAGCCGCTGCGCCGAGCTTTGATGGCCGGCATAGGCCATCCGAGCCATGCGGAACCTGACGTCGTCGCGGGTGATGAAGCTGGCAAAGCGCTGGCGGATCAGCTGTTCCTCGCCTTCGGTCAGGCTGCCGTGGCGCCACAGCTCGCGCATCATCTCTTCGGCCCGGTCTTCCTCGCCATTGGCCCTGAGGGCGGTCGCGTGGAGAATCTTGCCGGGGTTGGTGATTGGCGGCTCCCGGCCGAAGGCGTCGAGAACGGCTGGCTCACCCGCGCGCTGCACCAGCAGCGCAACCTCGTGAATGCGCCGGATCCGGGCATGCGCCGGCCAATCGGGATAGGCTTCGAGGAACGTAGCGATTCGTTGATGCGGCACCTGACTGCCGGCTTCCAGAATGTAGAAATACTCGACCAGCGCTATGGCCAGCGGATCGGTCAGGTCGCGTTGCGCGGCGAGGGCTTCCGCATAGCGTTCGGCGAATACGTGTTCCAGCGCAGCGCGCGTTGCTTCGGCCACCTCGTCGGAAACCACCGGCGCCAGCCCCTGGATACCACGCTGCGCGGAGGCCATGCGCTCCCCGGCGCGCTCGCTGTCGCCTTCGAAGTTCGGTCGTTCCTTGGGCAGCGGCGCATCGGCGAGCGGCGCGGCCCACGCCGCCGCGCAACTGGCGACAACGACGATCGCGGCGGGAACGCTCCGCCGGAAACATTCAAGAAGCATGGCACCCCGATTCACGAATTGTTACCGCCACCATACACTGTTCGTGATTCGGGGCAAGATCATGACCGATTGGCAATTGACAGTGACTTTCGTGCCGCACGCGCCTTGCCGCCACCGTGCCCGCTCACTATTGTCCGGGCGTCATCTCGGGTATCGCCCGATTTTTGTAGGGATCGTGACGTATGTTCAAGGGGTCGATCACCGCGCTCATCACGCCGTTCAGAAATGGGGCGGTGGACGAGGACGCGTTCCAGGGCTTCGTTGACTGGCAGATCGCGGAAGGCTCGCACGGGCTGGTGCCGGTCGGCACCACCGGCGAATCGCCGACATTGAGCCATGACGAGCACAAGCGGGTCGTCGAGCTGTGCGTGGAAGCGGCCGGCAAACGGGTCCCGGTAATCGCCGGATCGGGCTCCAACAATACCGAGGAAGCGCTCGAACTGTCCCGACACGCGGCGGTCGCCGGCGCCGATGCGCTCCTGGTCGTCACGCCCTATTACAACAAGCCCACCCAGGAGGGCCTTTACGCCCATTTCAAGGCGATCGCCGAGGCCGTCGATCTGCCGATCATCATCTACAACATTCCCCCGCGCAGCATCGTCGACATGTCGGTGGAGACGATGGCGCGGCTTGCCCGGGACTGTCCGAATATCGTCGGGGTGAAGGATGCAACCGCCAACCTCGCGCGGCCGAGCCTTCAGCGCATGGCCAGCGGCAAGGAATTCATCCAGCTATCGGGCGAGGACCCTACCGCGATCGGTTTCAATGCCCAAGGTGGTGTGGGTTGCATCTCGGTGACCGCCAATGCCGCGCCGCGGCTGTGCTCGGAATTCCAGACGGCCTGCCTTAACAACGATTTCGCGACCGCGCTCGACTATCAGGACCGGCTGATGCCGCTGCATCGTGCGTTGTTCTTGGAGGCGAGCCCGGCGCCGGTCAAGCATGCCGTGTCGCTGCTCGGCCGTTGCGACCCGAAGGTGCGGCTGCCCCTTGTGGAGCCGGGCGAGTCGACCAAGGCTGCCGTCCGCGAGGCGATGGTTCACGCCGGCCTTCTGAATGCATGAACGATGAGCGCAAAGGCCAAGGAGGCGCCGACGGAGGCCAAGCTCGTCGCGCAGAACCGCCGGGCGCGGTTCGACTATGAGCTTCTCGATTCCCATGAGGCGGGACTGGCGCTCACAGGTACCGAGGTGAAATCGCTCCGCGAGGGCCGTGCGAGCCTCGCCGAGGCCCATGTTGGCGAGTCCGGCGGCGAGTTGTGGCTGTTCAACGCCCATATCCCCGAATTCGCGCCCGCCAACCGCTTCAACCACGAGCCGCGGCGGCCGCGCAAGCTGCTCATGCATCGCCGCGAGATCAATCGGATGATTGGCGCCGTCCAGAAGGAGGGAATGACGATCATCCCCCTCCGGCTCTACTTCAACCGGCGCGGCATTGCGAAGCTGGCGCTGGCGCTGGCGCGCGGCAAGAAGAGGTACGATAAGCGGGAAACCGAGAAGAAGCGAGATTGGCAGCGCGAGAAGGCGCGGCTGATGAAGGAGAAGGGGTGAGGACATGGGACTGCCAGTCTCTTTCGACCACTGCGTTATCCACGTGTCGGACTGGGAGCGTTCGAACGCCTTCTATCGCGACGTGATGGGGGCCGAATTGGTGGCGCGCGAGGCGGGCTGGGCCTATCGCTTCGGTGACCTTCAGCTCAATTGCCACGGGCCCGGCGTCACGCCGGCCGAGGTGGCCCGCCATCCCGTTCAGCCCGGCAACTCAGACCTGTGCTTCGAGTGGCTCGGGCCGATCGACGAGGCCATACGGCATCTCGGCGACCATGGCGTCGACATAGAAAAGGGCCCGATGCAGCGCTTCGGCGCCAAGGGGCACGGCACCAGCGTCTATTTCCGCGACCCGGACGGCTCGCTGATGGAGTTCATCTCCTATCGGGGGTGACGACACGCCGATGCCGCACGACCCTACAATCCTACCGGCAGATCTGCCGGTCCCCGAAGATGACGGGGCCGCCAACCATTTGTCCGGACTGGCCATGCCGCGGGTGGCGCTGCCCTCGACGGGCGGCGGCACCGTGGACCTGTCCGCGCTGACGGGCACCACCATTGTCTATCTCTATCCGCGCACCGGCCGGCCAGGGGAGGACCTGCCGACCGGTTGGGACGCGATCCCCGGTGCGCGGGGCTGCACGCCGCAATCCTGCGGCTTCCGCGACCATTTCGCCGAGGCCAAGGCGGTCGGTGTCGACGCCATTTACGGCGTATCGACCCAAACAAGCGCCTATCAGCGCGAGGTGCGGGACCGGCTGGCCTTGCCGTTCGAGCTGCTGTCCGACGAGCGGCTGACGCTCGCCCATGCGCTTGATCTGCCGACCTTTCAGACGGACGGCATGACGCTCCTCAAGCGCATGGCGCTCGTTCTGCGGGATGGGCGGATCGTCAAGGTATTCTATCCGGTTTTTCCGCCCGATCGGAACGCCGAGGAGGTCATCGCCTGGCTCAGGGACCAGGCCGCGTAAGTCAGCCCGGGGGCAGGCGCGGTCGGAGCGGCGCCCGATGCCGGGTTGAGAGTTCCTGAATCACGCCTTTGCAACTAGAACCGTCTTTGCAAGATTTGGCTGCGATTTCCCCTGTGGAGGCGCGCTGTTTCGGCAGTCCGGGATGTCCGGCGTAAGAATTTTGTAAAACTTGTATGTCACCCATCTGTGACGCACAGATCGTTAACAACAACGCGCTAGATGGGGTGGCTGCAAATGGCGATAGACAGCACGATTCCGATCCTGGTGGTCGACGATTACAAGACGATGACCCGGATCATCCGCAATTTGCTCAACCAGCTCGGTTTCCAAAACGTTGACGATGCAAGCAACGGCCAGGAGGCGCTGGTGCGCCTGCGGGGCAAGCGCTACGGGCTGGTGATTTCCGACTGGAACATGGAACCGATGACCGGCCTGGAGCTGCTGCAGCAGGTGCGCCGCGACGAGGCACTGCATCAGTTGCCGTTCATCATGATTACCGCGGAATCGAAGACCGAGAATGTCGTTGCCGCCAAGCGCAACGGGGTGAACAACTATATCGTCAAGCCGTTCAACGCCCAGACGCTCAAGGCCAAGATCGATGCCGTATTCAAGCGCTGACGCCAGCAATGGGGAGGCGGCGATCGTCGATGGGCCGGTGGTGAACCGCGCCAGCATTGCGCTGGGCGAGGCTCTGGGCCGGCTCGAGCAGGGCGAGAAGCTGTCGGTCCCCGAGGCGGTCGAGCTTGGCGCGGCGGTCTCCGAGATGATGGTCTATTTGACGCGGTGGACACAGAAGGCGATCGACGCCGAGTTTCGCGAAATCACCCAGGCCATCGGCGCCATGAAGGCCGAGGTCGGCAGCCTCCTGCCGAGCGACCTGTCGACCACGCATCTGCCGATTGCTGAGCGCGAGCTGGGCGCGGTGGTGACGGCCAGCGAGGATGCGGCGAACGCGATCATGGGCGCCGCCGAGACCATCATCGGTGCGGACTCGGACGATCCGTCCTACAAGGAGCTGGTCGACGAACAGGTCACCCAGATCTTTGAGGCCTGCACCTTCCAGGACATCACCGGTCAGCGCATCGCGAAGGTGATGGACACCTTGCGGCGGATCGAGGCGCGGCTCGAGCGGCTGGGAATGCCCGCCAGTGACCAGCCTTCGGCTCATCAGCAGGCTTCCCCCGCCGAAGCGGATCGCTGGCCGTCCCCCTCACCGGCCGGTGAGGAGGGGCTCCTCAACGGGCCGGCGATGCCGGGCGAGGGAATTGCGCAGGACGAGGTGGACGCCCTGTTCGCCGATTGAGGGCGGCCATGCGCCGTCCGTAACCACAACGCGCCGCGCCGGATCAAGCGAGTTCGATGTCAGAAGCGCCCGCGCCGGATATCCCGGTGCGGGCGCTGTCGTTTGCTGCGGCGTGCCGGGGCCGTCATGGGCTCAGCCCGCTGCGGCCCGCGCCATGGGCGCCTCGGCGCCGAATGCGGTGTGGCGATACAGCCCGCGCCCCAACGGATCGACGCGGAACCGCTCGCTGAGGCCGACGACGGTTTCCGCCCCGCCGAGAACCAGGTAGCCGTCAGGCGCCAGCGCGCCGGACAGGCGGTCCAGCACCTGGGACTTCGTCGCCGCATCGAAGTAGATCAGGACGTTCCGGCAGAAGATGATGTCGAAGCGGCCGAGTGGCGCGAAGGAGTCCAGCAGATTGAAATACTTCCACGCAACGCGGCGGCGGATCGTGTCGCACACCGACCAGGTCTCGCCCTCCTGCTTGAAATACTTGACGAGCATCGCGGCCGGCATGCCGCGCTGGACCTCGAACTGCGAGTAGCGCCCGGCCTTGCCCTGTTCCATGGCGCTGGCCGATATGTCGGTGGCGAGAATGTCGACCTGCCAGCCTTCGGCGCGCAGCGCACTCTCCTCGAACGCCATCGCCAGCGAGTAGGCTTCCTGTCCGGTCGAGGCCGCCGCCGACCAGATGCGCACCTTTCGCTCGCGCGACCGGCTCTGCCGGAGGGCCGGCAGCATCACGTCGCGAAACCCCTCAAACGGCGACCGGTCCCGGAAGAAGGACGACTCATTCGTCGTCATGGCGTCGACGACCTCGCCGCTGAGTTGTCCGCCGGGTACGCGCGACAGTGCGGCGACAAGCCCCGGCAGGCCGGACAGCCCGTGCCGTTCGGCGATCGGTATCAGGCGGGTTTCGACCAGATAGCGCTTGTCATCGGCGAGATAGAGGCCCGAGCGCTCCTTGACGAAGGCCCGGATGAAGTCGAATTCGGCGCCCGTCATGGCCGTCTGCCGCCGATGATCGATGCAAGCCTTTCGCCCAGCTCGCTGAGCGGCAGTACCGCGGCGCAGGCGCCGCTGCGGGCGGCCGAGCCGGGCATGCCCCAGACCACGCTGGAGGCCTCGTCCTGCGCAATCACCGTGCCGCCCTGATCGGCAATCGCGTTGGCGCCGACGGTTCCGTCGCTGCCCATGCCGGTTAGCACGAGGGCCAGCGCGGCCGGGCCGTAGATCCGGGCGACGCTTTCAAAGAGCGGATCGACCGCGGGCCGGCAGTAGTTCACCGGCGGTCCGTCGTCGAGGCAGGCGGTCGGCGCTTGGGGATGGTCGACGTAAAGATGGCAGTTGCCTGGCGCCACATAGATGTGGCCGGGGCGCAGCAGGTCGCCCTGCGCCGCCTCCTTCGCCGGCCGTCCTGCGGTGCGGCCGAGCTGCTCGGCCATGATCGCGGTGAAGGTGGGCGGCATATGCTGGGCGATCAGGATCGGGACATTGTCGATGGCCGCGCCCAGGGCCTGGATCACCTGCAGGAGGGCCGGGGGGCCGCCGGTCGAGCTGCCGATGGCCAAGACGCGGGGGCGCGTGCGCGAGGCCGGCCACAGGGCAATGGCCGCCTCGGGCCGTGCCGGGGCCGCC
>SKQW01000021.1 GCA_007118805.1 Rhodobiaceae bacterium
CGCCAGCGCTGCCGCAGCTATCCGGAAACCGGACCGTCCGCCGGACGACTTACCCATTTGCCTAGTCGACAATCTCGATCTGCTCCGGATGCGTCACCGCCATAGCCGGCCCCCTGTCGTCGAGGACCCAGCCCCGCACACGCACCGTCCGCCCCTCCAGGCTCCCCAGCGTCAGTTCCGGCTCGCCAAATCTGTCGCGATCGCGCCCTGCCACAATGACGGTAAAGTCTATGTTCCAATAAGTGCCGAAATTCAAATAGGTTCGCAACCGTCTTTCGCCAACGGAAAGGACCTTCCCCTCAACGATGGCGAACCGGCCGGCCTCACGCAGCGCGCGCTGAGGGGGCTCGGCGGGCAGGATTTCGCCGACCGGCGTCGCCCACAGCCCTCGGCGCGTCTCGCGCGCGGCCTTTTCTCGGGCCAGCAAGGGGGCAACGCAGCCGGCATTGTCCGCCGGCACGTCGACCCGGGCAAGGCCGCGCTCGACCAGGGCGCTCTGGAGCCAGTCGATCCCGCCATCGACAAAGACATGGGCGAGCTTGCGCCCGCGCCGGTCGTCGCGGCGCCCGTCAAAGGCATAGCGGATGCGGCGCCCCCTCACGGTCTCTTCGAGCCAGCGCTGCGCCGCATCGGCGATCTCGGCTTCCGCCGGCCGGCCGGTGGGCGCCGCCGGCGGCACGATGGTGGCGACCAGGCGAATGACCGTGCCGTCCTCAAGGGCAATGGTCGCGCCGTCCGGAATCGTCTCGACCACACCGTCGCCGCCCCCGGTGAGCGGGCAGGGCGCTTCGGCGGCGCCGAGCGGCAGCGCCGCGAGGATGGCGGCCATCAGGCACGAGGACAGCAATGCCGGGCACGCAAACCGGGCAGGATCAATGGACACGACTTTGCCACCAGGGCGGGCACCAATCAACGCACTACACGGCGCACTATCGCCAAAGCCGGCACGCCCCGTCAATGAGCCGATCCCGGTTGTGGGCTCCCGGCAAGGGGCACCAGCGTTGCCGGACGGCGCCGAGACGGTTAGCGTCACGGGCTTCCACGCGGGTGGTTTGGGTTACGGAGGGTTCTAACGGTGAAGTTCGGACTGGGCGCCGCGGTGCGGCGCATGGAGGATGCGGCCCTGCTCACGGGCCACGGGCGCTTCGTGGGCGATGTGCGCCCGGACGACACCGCATGGGCGCATGTCCTGCGCAGCCCGTTCGCGCACGGGGCGTTCACGCTGGGCAATCTCGAGGCGGTCCGCCGCATGCCTGGCGTGCTGGCGGTCTACAGCGCCG
The DNA here is from genome assembly GCA_007118805.1 of Rhodobiaceae bacterium. Taxonomy (GTDB): domain Bacteria; phylum Pseudomonadota; class Alphaproteobacteria; order Rhizobiales; family Tepidamorphaceae; genus SKQW01. The sequence continues at coordinate 1,281 of SKQW01000021.1, forward strand.
CCGACATTGCCGAACTCGGGGCGCTGCCCTGCCGCGGCCTTGCCGCGGTGCCTGCCGATGGGGGAGAGATGCCGGCCGCGCCCCGCCATCCGGTGCTCGCCGAGGGGGTGGCGCGCCATGTCGGGGAGCCGCTTGCCTTCGTGGTGGCGGAGTCGCCCGCGGCGGCCCGAGATGGCGCCGAGGCGATCGAGCTGGATTTCGAGGAGCGCCCGGCCCTCGCCGATATGCGCGCGGCCCTTGCCGACGGGGCGCCTGCGATCTGGCCGGAATTCCCCGGCAACCTCGCCTTCGAATGGCAGATCGGCGACGCGGCGGCCTGCGATGCCGCGCTCGGGGCGGCGGCGGCGGTGGTCGAGGCCGAGCTCGTCAACAACCGGCTGGTGACCAACTATCTGGAGCCGCGCTCGGCGATCGGCGAGTACGATAGCGCCACCGGGCGCTTCACCCTGACCACCGGCACCCAGGGCGTGCACAGCGTGCAGGCCATCGTCGGCAAGGAGATCCTCGGTATCGCCCGCGACAAGCTGCGGGTCATCACGCCCGATACTGGTGGCGGGTTCGGCACCCGGATGATGGTGTTCCCGGAATATCCGCTGGTTCTGTTCGCGGCCCGCGACCTCGGCCGGCCGGTGACCTGGATCGGCGACCGGGCTGAGCATTTCCTGGCCGATTACCACGGTCGCGGCCATCTTTCCCGGGCCAGGCTCGCGGTTGACGGCGCCGGGCGAATCCTCGGCCTGACGGTCGAGACCTGGGCCGAGATGGGCGCCTATTTCAGCCAGATGGGGCCGTTCATCCCGGTGGCCGGGGCGCCGCTCCTGCCTGGCCTCTACGACATCCCCGCCGCCCATCTGCGCCTGCGGGGCGTGTTTACCAACACCGTGCCGCTCGACGCCTATCGCGGGGCCGGGCGGCCGGAAGCGGCCTATCTGATCGAGCGGCTTGTCGACAAGGCAGCCCGCGACCTCGGGATCGCGCCCGACGAGATGCGGCGGCGCAACTTCATTCGCGACGCGCAGCTTCCCTACCGGACCGCGACCGGGCGGACCTATGATTCGGGCGAGTTCGAAGGGCACATGGCCCGCGCGAAGGAGCTCGCCGACTGGGACGGCTTCGATGCCCGGCACGCCGAGAGCAAAGGGCGCGGCCGGCTGCGTGGCATTGGCCTGGCGAGCTATGTCGAGGCGTGCGGTGGCGGCGCGGCCGAGCGGGCCTCGATCGCGCTGGAGCGCGACGGCACGATCACCGTTCGCATCGGCTCGCAGGCGACCGGGCAGGGCCACCAAACGGCCTACGCCCAGATCGTGTCCGAGCATCTGGATATCGATCCGGCCCGCGTGCGGGTGATCCAGGGCGACACCGATGCGGTGGAAACCGGCACCGGCACCGGCGGGTCGCGCTCGATTCCGGCGGGCGGCTCCTCGGTGTCGCAGGCCGGGCAGGCGCTGGCCGAGCGCATCCGCCAAGCGGCGGCCGACGAGCTGGAGGCCGCGCCGACCGATCTCGAACTGGCCGACGGCGCGGTGCGGATCGCTGGCACCGACCGGTCCGTGACGCTGGCAAGGCTTGCGGAGAGGGCCGCGGCGGCTGGCCAATCGCTCGCCGATTCGGCCGGCTGGACGCCGCCAGCCTCCACCTATCCGAACGGCACCCATGTGGTGGAGGTGGAGGTCGATCCGGATACCGGCCATGTGGATATCCTCGACTATGTGGTGGTCGACGATTTCGGGGTGACGCTCAACCCGCTTCTCCTGGAAGGCCAAGTCCATGGCGGGGTGGCGCAGGGCGTCGGGCAGGCGCTGCTCGAACGCACTCTCTACGAACCCGATTCGGCCCAGCTTCTGACCGCCAGCCTGCAGGATTACGCGCTGCCGCGGGCGGGCGATCTGCCGGCCATCCGATTCGAGACGCGCAACGTGCCCTCGACGACCAACCTTCTCGGCCTGAAGGGGGCCGGGGAGGCCGGGGCGATCGGAGCCTGCCCGGCAGTGGTCAATGCCGTGGTCGATGCCCTCCACCGGGCGGTCGGCGTGACGCATGTCGACATGCCCCTCACGCCCGAAGCGGTGTGGCGGGCGCTGCACGGCGCCGGTCCAGCAAAGACGTTGGCCCCATGACGCGTCCCAGCAGCCCCCGCGGGGCGCCTCACCGGCATCGCGATTGCCGTGGCGTTTCTGCCACAGTGGCTGAAAATCCGGCGATTCCTAGGCGAGCCAGCGGCATTGGCTGTTGAACCATGGGCCGCCTTCGGTAAGGTCTGATTCAGCGACGACCGGGGGAACCGGGGCTTTTAAGTCGCATTGCCTGCAACTCGGAACTCTCGTGTGGCAGGTTTCGCGGGGAATTCGGGGGTGACACCGCAACAGGGCCAGAGGCCCGCGGCAAACCTGATCCCCAGGTTGGAAAAGTTTGGAGGTCAGGATGAACAAGACAACGACCTTTCTCCTCGGCACTGCCGCCGCAATGGTGGTTGCCGGTGGAGCGCAGGCCGCTGACCCGATCTTTGACGTAGCCGAGCCGCGCGAGCCGGTGTACCGGTGTGACATCACCGGGTTCATCGAGCTGCCGGGCACGGATATCTGCTTCAAGGTCGGCGGTTATGCACGCTTGGTGGCAACGGCCGCCAGCAAGGAATGGCTGGCCGAGGGCTTCTACCCCGGCACGCGGAACATCGTTCCGGGCGGGATCAATGCCGCACCGGGCGGTGGCGCCTTTTTCGGCTGGGGCGGCAACACGACCAACATGTATGGTCAGGGCCGTCTGAACTTCGACGCCCGCACGGCAACCGAATTCGGCACCGTGCGCGGCTTCATCGAGATCCAGGCCTCCGACGCGGGCAACCGCACCGGCGGCGCTGCAGCTCTGCGTCACGCCTTCGTGCAGTTCGGCAACTGGACCTTCGGTAAGACGTGGTCGACCTTCAACCATCTGGCGTCCTCGGCTCCGGCCACGGACCCCTATGTGGTGGTCGGCGACAGCTTCATCCGCCGCAACCAGATCCGCTACACGCAGCCTTTCGGCAACGGCTTCTCGCTGTCGGTCGCGATCGAGGATCAGGCCTACAACAACCCGGCGCCGGTCAACGCATTCCCGACCTTCAATCAGGCCGTGAACGGTATTCCGGTTGCGCCGATCTCGGCTGGTATCGTGGATCGCCGTGGGCTGCCTGATCTCGTCGCCAACCTGAACGTCGCGGGCGACTGGGGTTCGGCTCAGGTTTCGGGTGCCCTGCACAAGAACGAGGCCCGGACCGCCGTCGGCTGGCCGAGCATCTTCTCGTCGACCGATTCGTCGCTTGGCTGGGCGGCCATGTTCGGCCTGAACCTGAACGTGCCGACCACCGAAGGATCGAACTTCGGTTTCAAGGCGACCTATCTCGATGGCGCCAGCCAGTACATGCAGGACCTGTATGCTGGCAATCTGAACACGGTCTGGGGTAACCGTAACCCGATCGCCGTCAACGACTCGATCATTGACGAGGTCGAGCAGTGGTCGATCCTGGCGTGGTACCAGCACTTCTGGACCCCGGCGGTGAGCACGTCGATCGGCGCCGGCTATGCCGAGACCGATTTCGGCGGAACGTCGCCGCTGACCGGCTGGTTCCATCCGTTCTTGGGCGTCAACATGCCGGCCCAGCAGGTTGATCAGCTCCAGGTCTTCGCCAATGTTGCCTGGACGCCGGTGGCCAACACCACCTTCGTGCTCGAAGGTCATTGGGGCCGGATCGACTATAACGGCTATGGTGGATATCAGCCGCTCATCAATGCCGTGGAGGTCGGAGCCTTTGGCGCGCCTCTGACGAGCTCGAAGGAAGACGCCTTCGCCGTCACCTTCCAGGCGACCCGCTCGTTCTGATCGGATGAGCTGACGGTTCCCCGCGGAACCAGGCCTTACGAATTGACCCCCGGCGGCGCGAGCTGCCGGGGGTTTTCTTTTTGGGTCATCGGTGCGCCGCTGCCGGAGCAAGGCGATGGGACGTCCGCCGGGCGAGGGGCAGCTCAGAGAAGCAAGGCGATGGGGCGTCCGCCGGGCGAGGGGCAGCTCAGAGAGGGCTCTCAGCCCCGCCGTTGGGTCTCGCCGTGGGCGGGGGCCTGCGGCTTAACTCGAGGATGCTGGCGCCCCTGGTCCGGCATTGCGGCCCGCGGCCGGCTCGCCGCGGGCGGGGCGATGGCCCGCTCGTGCCGGGCCATGGGCTTTGCGGCGGGGAGGCTCGCCGGTTCGGGAAGCCAATGGCCGACGATGCGGCGGGCCAGCTCGGGGGAGGTGCGCTCGGCTAGGCTGACGAGGTCGCGCAGCGCGGCGTAGGAGGTGCTCGCGTCCGGCGCGGTGAGCAGCACCACACCGGTGATATGGTCGATGGGCAGCCCACCGGCGCGGGCGGCAAGGGCAAGCGGCTCGCCGGTGCGATCGGTGACGATGTCGCGGGCAAGGGTTTCGGGCAGGGCGAGGCCACTGGCCACCAGCGCGATCATCGCGTCATGGCGGCGCTGGGCGGCCAACGACAGGATCGTTGGATCAATTGTTCCTGCGGGGCCAGTGGCCGCTTCCTCCGGCGTCATGGCGGCGTGGCGTTCGTCGAGGCGGTCGATGATGGCGCGACGCCCGGCGGGGTCAGCCTTCCAGAACAGGGCTGCGAGCGCGCGGGACGAGATGCCGGGGGTTTGCGAGAGGCGCCTGACCGCGGCCCTCGGCAGGGGGGCGCCCAGGGCGACCCGGCTTGCCTCGGCGCCGTCGAGGTGATGCTGGCTGGTGGCCAAGGCCACTGTAATCGCGGGGTCCTCGCGGTCGAGCAGCGCCGTGACCACCGACGGCGACAGGCGACCGCGTGCGGCGACGGCGCGGGCTTTCAACGGGCAGGCACCGGCGGCCGCCTCCAGGAGCGTGGTTTCTTTCAAGACGGGGCTCTGGCGCAGCACCGGCCCGGCGACGTCGTAATCATCGTCGGCCAGGAGACGCGCGGTCTCTTCCGGCAGATACGGATCGTGCGCCAGGCGCCGGGCGGCTTCGGCGCGCACCGGAAGGGACAGGCGCGGCAACAAGGCGGCCATGAGCTCAGCGAAGTTGGCCGGACGGGAAACGCCGGCGCGGCCGACCGATTCGAGATGAAGCTCGACCAGCGTGCGGACCGCCGTCGCGCGAACCGTCTCGCCGTCGAGCGTGTGATTGTGGCTGAGCTTGGTGAGGGTTTGGCCCAGACGGTGTTCGAAAGCGTCGGTCATGCAGGGTGCTCCGGCCGTGTTCCGCCCAAAGCTATCCCGGTCACGTTAGCGGACTGTTAACCCTGACGGCTTCCTAATCTGTCTAGCGGGCGGGCCGGCGGGTTGCCGCCGGTCCTTAACCGCCGATGCACATGCAAGGCCGAAGGAGACCCAGGATGGCGGCCGTGCTCCAGTTTCGACCCGACGCCGCAGCCCCCCGCGCGCGCTTGGCGGGCCAACGCGCCCCACAGGCCGGCAGTAAGGGAGGCGAGATCATCATCTTTCCAGGCGTGCGCCAAGAACGCCACGCGCCGGGCCGTCCCGGCGGGCCGGTCCGGGCGGGCGCGGGGCCGGTCGGCGGGGAGCGCGGCGAGGCTGACTGAGACCCGTTCCCGCCGGTCGAGACGACCCGCGATGCGCGCTGCGCTGCTGGCCGTCGCCCTTGCCCTGTCGGCCTGTGCCGCGCCGACGGGAGATTTCGGTCGTCCCAAGCCGACCTACCTCAACGAGACCGTGCTGCCGCTGATCGGGCGCGAGATGGCGCGCGGCCGCGGCGAGCCGGTGTCCTATTTCATGCTGACCGACCGGGAGCAGGAGCTGCGCGCCCGCACCTACCGGTTCGTCATGCCCATCCATCGACTGGGCCTCCTGACACGCAGCAAGAGCGAACTGGTGCGCACGCGGGTCTGGCCCGATGAGATGTACTCGGTGGACCCGACGCTCTACTACCGGAAGCTGGAAGGCAAAGGCTTTGCCTCCAGCCAAGCGCCCTATAATGCGATGGCCTCGGAGATCGGCGCCGATGCCCTGCTGATTCCCGCCTATTACACGACGGTCAGGAAGGTTTGCCTGGCCGACGCCCGGCGGATGGCGGCGCTGGGCGAGACGGTGGATGTGACGCCGGGCGAGGCCGCCGATGTCCATGGCCGGATCTACGAGAACCGCCGGGTGATCGACTGGGCGCTCGCGGCCCTGAACTGGCGCGTGGAATCCTATGCCTATGCCCTGCAGCGCGCCCGGATCGCCATTCCATCGAAGCGCGAACAGGCGGTTGCCGTTGCCCTCGACGGGCTGGCGGCAGAGGTGGCCGAGCTCGAGGTGGCGGTGGCGGCGCTCGCTTGCGACGGATCGATGTCCGCGCAGCGCATCGCCAGCTGGGGGCCGCCGGCAGGCGCCGACTCACCTCAACCGGTCACGAAGTACTGACCACTCAGGGCTCCTCCCCGGGCCAGGTCACGATGCGGTCCTCAAGATCCGCCTCGGCGACCTCGTCCTCGACCAGGACACGCCCGCGAACCGAGACGCCGGCCCAATGCACGGTGTCGGGATCGCCCGAGACCAGCGGGTGCCACCAATAAAGATCGCGCCCTTCCGCAACCAGGCGATAGGCGCAGGTGGGGGGAAGCCATGCCAGACGCGGGACATTGTCGGCCGTCAGCTCGACGCAGCCTGGCACCTGTTGCGACCGCGCGACGTAGTCCGTGCACCGGCACGCGCCGCAATCGAGAAGGCGGCAGGCCACATCGGTGTGGAACACCTCCCCGTCCTCCTCGTTCTCCAGCTTGATGAGGCAGCAGCGGGCGCAGCCGTCGCACAGCGACTCCCACTCGTCGCGGTCGAGTTCGTGAAGTGGCTTGCGGCGCCAGAAGGGGTCGGTCATCATGGGTCGTCGTGGCAGTCGTGAAATGCTAGCGTTTACGGTATTGTCGTTGAGCGCGCCGTGCTTGCGGATTTCTGCTAACATCCCACTTATACGATCGGAAGCCGTGGTGCGGCGCATTTGAGACTTAGGGCGCAGGCTGTTGCAAGACCCGTTTGAACAGCACAGACCGGGCCAATACTGGAGCGGACTGCGCCGGCGTTTGCTGGCCTTCGATTCCTGGCTTGATACCTTCTTCTACGGCCTGATGCAGGGTATCGGCCGAGCGCTCGAAGGCTATTCCGTCTGGCTCGAACGCTTCAACCTGCGCGGCCCAAAGCGGATCGTGCCCGAGCTTGCCTCGGACTCCCTGACATTCGGCACTCTGGGCGCGGTCCTCATGCTGGCACTGGCGGTGCCGGCCTTTGAGGAAACGCGGCAGGACTGGATGTCGCCGCATCAATATGCGGTGACCTTTCTCGACCGTCACGGCAACGAAATCGGGCGGCGCGGCATTCTGCACAATGATTCGGTGCCGCTGGAGGAGATCCCCGACTATCTCGTCAAGGCGACGCTAGCGACCGAGGACCGGCGCTTCTACGAGCATTTCGGTATCGACTTCCTCGGCACTTTGCGCGCCTTATCGGAGAACCTGCGGGCCAATTCGGTGGTGCAGGGCGGATCGTCGATCTCCCAGCAGCTGGCAAAGAACGTTTTCCTGTCGAATGAGCGGACCATCGAACGCAAGATCAAGGAGGCGTTCCTGGCCCTCTGGCTGGAAGCCAATCTGACGAAGAACGAGATCCTCAAGCTGTATCTCGACCGGTCCTATCTCGGCGGCGGCACCTTCGGGGTGGACGCGGCCTCGGAATTCTATTTCGGCAAGTCCGTGCGCGACATCTCGCTGGCCGAGGCGGCGATGCTGTCGGGGCTATTCAAGGCGCCGGGTCGCTTCGCACCGCATATCGACCTGCCGGCGGCCCGCGGCCGGGCCAACCAAGTGCTCGTCAACATGGTCGAGGCCGGGTTCATGACCCAGGGGCAGATCCAGATCGCCCGCCGCAACCCGGCCACCGCCATCGACCGGTCGAGCACCCCGGCGCCCGATTATTTTCTGGATCACGCCTTCGAGGAGGTCCGCCGGACTCTCGATGGGCGCGAGTTCTTCGTCGTCGCCAAGACCACCCTCGATCCGAGCCTCCAGGCCGCGGCCGAGAATTCGATCGAATCCCACCTGCGGCAGTATGGCAGCGAGTTCCGTGTCCAGCAGGCCGGGATGGTGACCCTTGAAATGGACGGTGCCGTGCGGGCGCTGGTCGGCGGGCGCGATTATGGCGAAAGCCAGTTCAATCGCGCAACCAAGGCGTTGCGGCAGCCGGGCTCGTCGTTCAAGGGCTATGTCTATGTCACGGCCTTGTTGAATGACTATACGCCAGACTCAGTGGTGCCCGATGCGCCGATCAATATCGGCGGCTGGTCGCCGCGAAATTACGGGCGCAGCTTCGCCGGCCCGGTGACGCTAACCACGGCGCTTGCCCGGTCGATCAACACCATCCCGGTTCGCCTGGCCCAGTCCGTCGGCCGGGAGAACATCATAGAAATGGCCGAGAAGCTCGGTGTGCGCACGCCGCTGCGCGTCTCGCGTCCGCTGCCGCTCGGGGTCTCGGAAATGACGGTCATGGACCAGGCAGCCGGCTATGGCGCCTTTGCCAATGGCGGCTACCGGATGGACCCCTTTGCCATCACCGAGATTCGCAACCTTTCGGGCGACATCGTGTATCGGCACGACCGCGATGCGCCGCCTCGCGAGCGGGCCATCCCCGCCGAGACGGCCGAGCAGATGAACCGCATGCTGCATACGGTGAACGAGAACGGCACGGGTGGACGGGCCCGGATCGAGGGCATTCCCACGGCCGGCAAGACCGGCACCAGCCAGGCCCACCGCGACGCCTGGTATGTGGGCTACACCGGCAACTATGTGTCGGCGGTCTGGATGGGCAATGACGACTTCACCCCGACCAATCGGCTGGTAGGCGGGCGTCTTCCGGCCATGGCGTGGCAGCAGTTCATGAGCTTCGCCCATGAGGGAATAGCGCTGAAGCCGATTCCGGGCGTCGGCGGAATCCCGGTCGAGGTCGAGATGGTCCAGCTCGGCGAGGGGGCCGAAGGCGAACGCACGGGACATCGCAGCCTGTCGCCGCGCGCGGCGGGCGTGCTCAACAATATTGCCAGGCGGATGCGCGAGGCCCCCGCCGTTTCGCCGAGCGAACCGCCGGCCGGCCCGGTTACGTCGGTCACCTTCCGCGGCCGGCCGATCGATCGGTTCACCAGCGAGCCCAGCGTTGCAGGGCAAGCGGCCCGGTTCACGGCGTCGACGCCCGGGCGCATCAGCACGGAATAGGAGTCCCGGTCGGCAAGAGTCCGTTTCAGCGCCGTCGTGACCGGACCGGCAGGCGGCGACGGCTGGGCTATGCAGGAACGAAAAAGCCGGGCCGTACAGTGACGGCCCGGCTAGGAGTTGATTTGCCCGCGTAGGGGGACGACGGGCAAATGCCTTCCAGAGGGGAACAGCTGACCGCATCTAAAAGACGACCTCAGGGAGGAGGAGAGGTCACCTTCAGCTGAGTGCAGCTAAGGCAGATATGCCGCCGCGCTGGGCAGGTGGCAAGGAAAACCGGTGCATGACAGCCATGTAGCCGGCTCATGTCTTGCCCGGAAGGTCATCAATGGCATTGATACCACAATGCGGCTGAAGCCCGGAAGCGTGGGCGCAGGCGCTGTATTCCCCGATTTCCCCGCCATCAACAAGCGGTTGCCCGGCGCCGGTGGCGCTGGGGCCGATGCGCTGTAGGATTGCCGTATGGCCGCTCAGCATATGTTGCCGCGGATCAGGTCACGGGGCGTCACCGGCGACCACGCTGGATTCATAAGGTTGCCAGTGTCCTTGGCGACTCCCAGAGCCGGTCGGTGGCCGCTGGAATCGGTAGCGAATCTCGGATTGGGGACATGAGGGGATTCGTTCGGGAGTGCATAGCGGGCCGGGTGATGCGGCGGCGTGCTCCGGCGCGAGGCCGTGCAGGGTCGGAGCCGGCCGGGAGGCGTCGTCCTGTGCGACAGGATGGCGCCTCCTGCTGTTGATGACGCACGCTTCGGCCGGCGCGCTGGCGACTTTACGGGAAAGTGCGATCCACGCCGCTTGCAGGATCCTCGATGTTGCCGCGCCATGGATAGCCGTGGGGCGGCGGACCTGCGTAATACCGATAGTCGTAATACCCCGGCGCCACCGGGTAGCGCGGCGCCGTGAGCGCGCTGCCCAGTGCAAAGCCGAGGAGCCCGGCGCCAAGCGCCACGCCCGCCCGGTCACGATAGCGCCGCGGATAGTGGTATCGATATGGGTAACGCCCGCTACGGTAAACGCGACCACCGTGATAGCCATGTCGTCGATACTGCACGTCGATCAGGTTGGGCGGCCCGGACTCGGCGTCATGGACGAGCGGTTGAGGAACGAGCGGGGCGGCCGTAGCTGGCGTCGGGGTGACGGCGCCGGCGCCAAGCGCGATGGCAGCGGATGCCAGTATAGAAGCAGCGTAACGCATTCGAGCCTCTTCCAGTTGGAGCGCATGCGCGCAAGGACGTATGCAATCGCGCGCTTAGATGCGGCGTTCCGCGCTCAAGAAGAATTGAACCAAGGTGCGGCTCACGGTGCCGACATGGCCGCTGGCGGTTGCGCCCTGGGCGTGGTTCGGCGTTTCATGGATGGCGCTTGGCTGCCAACCTGAAACCGGCCCACGGTTCTGAGGCTTACGGGGAAACGAGCAAGGACGATTCGCCTAGACCAGGAGCCGGTGACGCACATCTTGCTCGCCGCCAGGAACACCTCCGTTTTTTCCTGAGCGCGGCCATGTCCGGGTTCAGGAAACAGAGCCGCGGCCGTGTGGTCGCCACATCCTCGATCACCAGGCCCGTGACCGGTTCCCGGTCTGGACTCGCTAGGCGCCACGGGGCAGACCATTGTGATGGACGATGGCCGGATCCTGCCCGAGTCGCTCGAAGCCATCGATAAGATGTGAGGGGTGGATGCTGGATCAGACCATGAGCGAAGCTGACAGCCACGCGGAGCTGGTCGACAGGCTCCACCGGCTGGCCAACGCCTCGCTTCATCTGTGGAATGCGTCCGAGAACGCGTCGGCGCGATTGATCAACCTGTCGGAGAACGCGACCTTTCTGGTCGAGCATCCCGATCGCGAGCGGACAGTGCTGCGGGTTCATCGCGAGCAGTATCACACCAGGAACGCCATCGAATGCGAGCTCGCCTGGATGGAGGCGCTACGTGAGGAGGCCGGCCTTCACATGCCGGAGGCGATTCCGGGGGCCGATGGCGCCATCATCCAGACCAGCCGGATCGGCGGGCTCGCCAATCCACGCCACCTGGTGATGTTCAAGTTTATCGAGGGCGAAGAACCGGAGGAGACGGGCGACCTCGAAGCCCCGTTCGTGCAACTCGGCGCGGTGTCGGCGAAGATGCACGACCATGCCCAGCGCTGGCGGCGGCCGGCCGGCTTCGAGCGGCTGGTCTGGAGTGCCGAGAACATTCTCGGCGGACCCAAGGCCTATTGGGGAGACTGGCGCGCCGCGCCGGCGATGGAGCCCCAAGCCGAGGCCGTGCTTGAGCGGATGGCGGAGACGATTGGCCGGCGGCTCGAGGCGTTCGGCAAGCCGGAAGATCGCTGGGGCTTGATCCATGGCGACATCCGGCTTGCCAATCTGCTGATCAAGGACGGCGACACCCGCGTGATCGATTTCGATGACTGCGGGTTGGGCTGGTTTCTCTATGATTTCGGCACCGCGCTCTCCTTCATCGAGGATCATCCCAAGCGCGCCGAGCTGACCGAGGCGTGGATCTCGGGCTATCGCCAGCACCGGGCGCTGTCGACGGCGGAAGAGGCCGAAATCCCGACCTTCGTGATGATGCGGCGCATGCATCTGCTGGCCTGGATCGGCTCGCATTCCCAGACCGATCTTGCCAAGGAGCAGGGCCCGGACTTCACGCGGGTCTCGGTCGACCTTGCCGAGGACTATCTCGGGCGCTTCGGTTGAGCGATTGGGCAGGGGGTGAGATGGGCGTCGAGAAACAGGGCTTTCTGGACCGCTCGAAGAAGCCAACACGCCGGTCAATGTGCAGATGATGGGGCATCGGGGCGGGTCTTCATGTCGGGACGCAGCGATGGTCTGGTCAAGGCGCGCGCGCATCGACCAGACGCTCGACAAGGTCGAAGGCCGCCAAACCCAACGCGTTACAATGCAACCCAGGCCGTCGCGAAGGTGAGAACAGCCGGTCAGGCGGAGGCCCGTATCTGCACGATCCGGGACTGTGCGTCCCGGGTCAGCAGGTCGCGCACCTCGTCTTGATTGATCGGCTTAGCGAAGTGGTAACCCTGGAACTCGTCGATACCGTTGATTTTGGAGAGTGCTTTGAGCTGCTGCTTGTTTTCGACGCCCTCGACGACGACGCGCATGCCGAGGTCGCAGGCCAGGCGTGCGATGCCCTTGAGCAGGGTTCTTGCGGAGCTGTCGGC
>SKQW01000101.1 GCA_007118805.1 Rhodobiaceae bacterium
CAAGGGAGTCCGCGAGATTGTCAAGCTGCCGGCGGCGCATATCCTCCACCAGCTCGCCGTCCTCGTCGAAGGCTTTGGCAGCGTTGGAGATGGTGACCTGCTCGGGAATGACGACGGCGCCAGTGCCTACCGCGAGGATCTGGCGGAGCATGAGAAGCCCGCGCATCCCGCCAAAGCCACCGGGGGAGGCCGCGGAAATCGCAAACGCCCTGTTGCGCAAGGCGGCAAGCGGCGGTTCGCCCTCGGCATGGCGCCGGCTCACCCAGTCGATCGTGTTCTTCAACAATGGCGTGACGCCGGCATTGTATTCGGGGCTCGCCAGAAAGATGCCGGGGTGCGAGAGGAACAGCTCCTTCAGCCGGATCGCCGCATCCGGCAGCCCCTTCTCCGCCTCCAGATCCGCGTCATAGATCGGCAGCGGATAGTCCGACAGGACGATCCGGGTGACCTCCCCGCCCGCTTTCGAGATTGCCCGTTCAGCCAGTTTCGCGAGCTTGTCGTTATACGAGCCGGTCCGCAGACTTCCGGCCAGGATCAGTATTCTGGGCTTCGTCATGGCAAACTCCGCGCGCTTTCGGTAACCAGGGCGAACCGCAGCCTGCTACCGGGCTTCGCCGCGCCGATACACCCAGACAGTGGCGGGCGGAACGTTGAGCCAAACCCGCTTGGGGCCGACGAGCCGATAGGCGTTTCCGGCGGGAACCGGTGGGCCGAAGCCATAGGTGAACTGGATATAGGGCATGCCCGGCGATCCGAGTTCGAGCGCCGACTTGATCAGTGCGCGACGCGCCTCCATCGGCCGGTTGAGGAGCGGCAATCCGCTGACGATGGCCGAAGGCGCGGCGATCCCCGCTTCACCGACAAGCCCGGCGACATCATAGGCGTCGCCTTCGACAATCCGCACGCCCGGGTAGCGGTTGGCAAGCAGGTCGCAGAACTCGCTATTGAACTCGATTAGGAGCAGGCGTTCGGGCGCGATGCCGCGCTCGATCAGGGCCTGGGTGAAGGCGCCGGTTCCCGGCCCGAGCTCGACCACCGGTCCGGGACTGGACGGGTCGACCTGCGCTGCCATCACCGTAGCCAAGCGCCGGCCGCTGGGGCTGATTGCACCGGTGGTGCGCGGCGCGCTGAGCATGCCGCGCAGGAACGCGCCGGCATTGGCGCCGCGGGACGAGGGCTGTTTCGGGCCTGTGCGATCAGCCACCAGGTCCGCCCAGGAACTCTTTCACGCGGGCGAAGAAGCCAGAGGACTCCGGATTGTTGGCTTCCTCGGCCGCCTTCTCGAACTCCTCCAGCAGCTCCTTCTGGCGCCGCGTCAGGTTGACCGGGGTCTCGATCACCGTCTGGATATAGAGATCGCCGAGCTGGTTGGAGCGCAGGATCGGCATCCCCTTGCTCTTCAGCCGGAACTGCTTTCCGGTCTGGGTTCCCGGCGGGACCTTCACCCGGCTGCGTCCGCCATCCATGGTCGGCACCTCGAACTGGCCGCCAAGCGCGGCCCTGGTGATCGAGATTGGCACCCGGCAGAACAGGTCCGCGCCGTCGCGCTGGAAGATCTCGTGCGGTTTGACCGACAGGAAGATGTAGAGATCGCCCGGCGGACCGGCCCGCAAGCCCGCCTCGCCCTCGCCGGACAGGCGGATCCGCGTGCCGTCCTCGACGCCGGGCGGGATGTTGATCGACAGCGTGCGCTCATGGGTGACGCGCCCCGAGCCGCCACAGTCGTCGCATGGCGTCTCGATGACCTCGCCACGGCCCTGGCATTGCGGGCAGCTGCGCTCGATCGAGAAAAAGCCCTGGCTGGTGCGCACCTTGCCATGGCCTGAGCACATCTGGCAGGTCACCGGGCTGGTGCCCGGCTTGGCCCCGCTTCCCGAGCAGGTCTCGCAAGTCACGCCGGTCGGCAGGCGCAACTCGGCGGCCTTGCCGTGATAGGCCTCCTCCAGCGTGATCTCCATGTTGTAGCGCAGATCGGCGCCCCGCGTGCGGCTCGAGCGCCCGCGCCGTCCCCCCATGAACTCGCCGAACAGATCGTCGAAGATATCCGACATGGAGGAGGCGAAGTCGTTGCCGAAGCCGTGATGGGCCCCGGCGCCGGACCCGTCGAATGCGGCATGGCCGAACTGGTCATAGGCCGCCCGCTTCTGCGGATCCTTCAATGCCTCATAGGCCTCGTTGATCTCCTTGAAGCGGACTTCTGACTCGCCGTCCCCCGGATTGCGATCCGGATGGTATTGCATGGCGAGCTTGCGAAAGGCGCCCTTGATCTCGGTATCGCTGGCCTGACGCCCGACCCCGAGTGTTTCATAATAACAGCGCTTGGCCATGGTTCAGCGTGTTTCAGCTTTCATTGGCAGGTTCATCGGCCACCCGGTTTAGACCGGTGCAGCCCGTCATATGCCGAACGGCCCTCCTCCTCACAAGCCCTAACGGGGCCCGGACGTGGAGAGCCATTCGGAATTCGTGCAGACGATCAGGCCGACTTCTTCCGGTCCTGATCGTCGTCGTCGTCGACTTCCTCGAAGTCGGCATCGACGACATCCTCGCCTTGGGCCGAGGCGTCTTCCCCGCCGGCCGTGCCGTCGCCACCGCCGTCGCCGGAGGTGTCCGACTCGGCCGAATACATGGCCTCGCCGAGCTTCATCGCCGCCTGGGCGAGGGCGGCGGACTTGGCCGTGATGGCGTCGGGATCCTCGCCCTCCATGGCGGTCTTCAATTCGGTCACCGCCTGCTCGATGGCCTCCTTGTCGGCGGCCGCGATCTTGTCGCCGTGCTCGGAGAGCTGCTTCTCGGTGGAGTGGACCAGCGCCTCGCCCTGGTTCCTCGCCTCGACCAGCTGGCGGCGCTTCTTGTCGTCCTCGGCATGCGCCTCAGCGTCCTTGACCATCTGCTCGATATCTTCGTCGCTGAGGCCGCCCGAGGCCTGGATGCGGATGGCCTGCTCCTTGCCCGTGGCCTTGTCCTTAGCCGACACGTTGACGATGCCGTTGGCGTCGATGTCGAAAGTCACCTCGATCTGCGGCACCCCGCGCGGCGCCGAGGGGATGCCCACCAGATCGAACTGGCCGAGCATCTTGTTGTCGGCGGCCATCTCGCGCTCGCCCTGGAAGACCCGGATGGTCACCGCCGTCTGGCCGTCCTCGGCGGTGGAGAAGACCTGGCTCTTCTTCGTCGGGATCGTCGTGTTGCGGTCGATGAGGCGCGTGAACACGCCGCCCAGCGTCTCGATGCCGAGCGACAGCGGCGTCACATCTAGCAGCAGCACGTCCTTGACGTCGCCCTGCAGCACGCCGGCCTGGATCGCGGCACCAATGGCGACCACCTCGTCCGGATTGACGCCCTTATGGGCCTCCTTGCCGAAGAAATTCTTCACCGCTTCCTGAATCTTCGGCATGCGGGTCATGCCGCCGACCAGCACCACCTCGTGGATTTCGCCTGCCGACAGGCCGGCATCCTTGAGCGCGGCCTTGCAGGGCGCGATCGTCTTCTGGACGAAATCATCCACCAGGGCCTCGAACTTCGCCCGGGTGAGCTTCATGGTCAGATGCTTCGGCCCGCTCTGGTCGGCGGTGATGAAGGGCAGATTGATCTCGGTCTGCGTGGCCGAGGACAGCTCGATCTTCGCCTTCTCCGCGGCCTCCTTGAGCCGCTGGAGGGCGAGCTTGTCCTTGCGCAGGTCGATCCCCTGCTCCTTCTTGAACTCGTCGGCGAGATAATCCACCAGGCGCATGTCGAAATCCTCGCCGCCCAGGAAGGTATCGCCGTTGGTCGACTTCACTTCGAAAACGCCATCCCCGATCTCGAGAATGGAGATGTCGAAGGTGCCGCCGCCGAGATCGTAGACCGCGATGGTCTTGGCCTCGGACTTGTCGAGACCATAGGCCAGCGCAGCCGCCGTCGGCTCGTTGATGATGCGCAGGACCTCCAGCCCGGCAATCTTGCCGGCGTCCTTGGTGGCCTGGCGCTGGGCGTCGTTGAAGTAGGCCGGAACCGTGATGACCGCCTGATCCACCGTCTGGCCGAGATGGGCCTCGGCCGTCTCCTTCATCTTCTGGAGGATGAAGGCGGAGATCTGCGAGGGTGAATAGTCCTTGTCGCCGGCCCGCACCCAGGCGTCGCCATTGTCGGCCTTGACGATCTGGTAGGGCACCATCTCCTTGTCTTTCTGAGTGGTGGGATCGTCATAGGGACGGCCGATCAGGCGCTTGATCGCGAAGAAGGTGTTCTCCGGATTGGTCACCGCCTGGCGCTTGGCTGGCTGGCCGACAAGCCGCTCGCCCTCGTCGGTGAAGGCGACCATCGAGGGGGTCGTCCGCGCACCCTCGGCATTCTCGATCACCTTGGGATTCGATCCGTCCATGACGGCGACGCACGAATTCGTCGTCCCCAGGTCGATTCCGATAACTCTACCCATTGTTCATGCCTCTCTCATTCCGGCAGGCCGTCCGGACCTTCACGCGAAGCACCCGGCCTCACACATGGAACCAACTGAAAGTCGGGGCGTGTGCACGGCCCCCTGTATCGTCTGGCTGCCCTTCAAGTCTCAGACAGCGTCGCGCGCTATATAAGAACGGGCCGCGGAGGCCGCAAGGCGGCCGGCCAATTCCCATGAACCGGGCAATGTCGTAAGGACAGTACGATTATGAAGACGGGTGACAACGAGACGCCGCCAGCCGAACAGTTGGCAGACGGGATGTTGCTTCTTCACAGCGTCCTCGACCGGACAGACCAGGAGGCACTGGTCGCCGCGCTCAAGGAGGTGGCCGCGGCCGCCCCCTTCTTCACCCCGCGTATGCCGCGCACGGCCAAGCCGTTCTCCGTCGCCATGACCAATTGCGGCCCGCTCGGCTGGGTCTCCGATGTCAAGGGCTACCGCTACCAGCCGACCCATCCCGAGACTGGCCGGCCCTGGCCGGCCATGCCGGCCTTGGTACTGGAGCTGTGGCAGGGGCTTGCCGGCTATCCCCATCCGCCGGAGGCCTGCCTCGTCAACTACTATCGCCCCGGCGCCCGCATGGGCCTGCATCAGGATCGCGACGAGGAGGACTTCGATGCGCCGGTGCTATCGGTCTCCCTCGGCGACACCTGCGTCTTCCGTGTCGGCGGCACCCGACGCAAGGACCCCACCCGTTCGGTCCGGCTGGCCTCCGGAGACGTTGTCGTTTTCGGCGGACCGGCGCGACTTGCCTATCATGGCGTTGACCGGCTCATCGCCAACAGTTCCTGCCTCCTGCGCGACTGGCTTCCCGAAGGCGGTCGCATCAATCTGACCATGCGACGGGTGAGCCGTCCCCACGTCACGCCGGTGTGACGTCACGACCCTGCGCTGAACCGGGGTGAACCCCTCGCCCGCGTCGCGCAGCTCCCAATTAGCCAGTCGGCGCATGTGCTCGCGGTGATCGATGCGTCCGCGCACCACGATGTAAAGCAGCAGCGCCAGAATGAACGCATTGAGCACCAAGTACGGCAGATAACCCATTGTCTCGTTCTCTTGCGCGGCGGCAAGATGCGGCCAGAGCAGCGTCCTCAGCCTGGCCGTTCTTGACCTCGCCCTGTCTCGGCTCTTTGGCCAACAGGTTCAACGTCCAAGCATAACGCGTTGAGGAGCAATGGGTTCCAGCCTGATCACGCGGTCCGGTTCACGGACGAACCGGGTTCGGTCTCCCCGGCCGTCGACGATGGCTGTGCTTCCCCCGCCGCTGGCGCGGGGCCGGGCTTTGGCCCGCCTTTAGAGACCGCGACCATGGCCGGACGCAGGACGCGTCCGTTGATCGTGTAACCGATCTGTAGGACCTGAACGACAGTCCCGCTCGGCACGCTGGCATCCTCGATCTCCATCATCGCTTGGTGGAGATGGGGATCGAAGCGCTCGCCTTGGGGGTCGACCTTGGCGACACCGTGCCGCTCGAGGGTGTTGAGAAGCTCGCGCTCGGTCATGTCGATCCCATCCATCAGGCTCTTGAGGACCGCATCGCCGTGCTGACGCGCTTCATCGCTGACCGACTCGAAGGCGCGGCGAAGATTGTCGCCAACACCGAGAATGTCGCGCGCAAAGCTCGAGATGGCATACTGCCCGGCATCCCGCACCTCGCGTTCGGTGCGCTTGCGGAGATTTTCCATCTCTGCGACGGCACGCAGCAGACGGTCCCGCAATTCCGCATTCTCGGCCCGCAGGGCCTCCATCGGATCATCCTCAGCATGCGACTGGGCGTCGTCCGCCGCGGCCTGCGCGTCATCGTCTGTCGCCTCCGGCGCGGCCTCGGCCGGCGCCTGTTCGTCCGGGCGCAATTTCCTGTCCTGCATTGATCGCCTCTGTTTCGTCGTGCCCTTCACTGCTCGGAGCGCACATGAACCTGCCCCGATATCTGCGTTGCGCCGCGAAAAATCAACCGCGACCGCCCGTCACTCGAGCAGCCGGCCGACAACCTGCGCGGTGTAATCGACCATCGGCACGATGCGGGCATAGTTGAGCCGCGTCGGGCCGATCACGCCCAGCACGCCGACGATCTTCTGGCTGGAATCGCGGTAGGGCGTGACCACCACCGAGGAGCCCGACAGCGAGAACAGCTTGTTCTCCGAGCCGATGAAGATCCGCACCCCGTCGGCCCGCTCGGCGAGCCCCAGGAGTTCCACGATGTCCTTCTTCTTTTCCAGATCGTCGAACAGGATCCGGATGCGCTCCAGATCCTCCATCGCCTTGAGGTCCTCGAGCAGGTTGGCCTGGCCGCGCACGATCAGCGTCTGCGGGCGTTCGCCTTCGAGCCCGGCCCAGCTTGCCAGTCCCTCCTCGATGAGCTTCTGGCTGAGTTCGTCGAGCTCGGCCTGCAACGCGGTTCGGGTGCGCTCGATGTCGCCGCGCACTTCGTTGAGCGTCTTGCCCGGCACCCGCGCGTTGAGATAGTTCGCCGCCTCCGTCAGGGCCGAGGCCGGGATGTCCTCGTTAAGCTCGAAAACGCGGTTCTCCACCTGCCCGTCCTCCCCGACAAGGACCACCAGGACCCGTCGTGGTTCGAGCCGTACGAACTCGATGTGCCTGATCCTGAGGTCGTATTTGCCGGAGAGCACAAGACCGGCGCCGCGCGACAGGCCGGACAGCATCTCGCTGGCCTGGGTAAGCACCGATTCCAGCGAATTGGCGCCGAGCTGGGTGCGCACACGGGCATCGATCTGGTGACGCTCCGCCTCCGTCAGATCGCCGATCTCGAGCATCGCGTCGACGAAGAAGCGCAGGCCAAGCTCGGTCGGCAGCCGGCCGGCGCTCGTATGGGGCGCATAGATAAGGCCGAGCGCCTCGAGGTCGCTCATGACATTGCGCACCGAGGCCGGCGACAGCGATAGCGGCAGCGCGCGCGAAACATTGCGCGAGCCCACCGGTTCCCCGGTGTCCAGATAGGTCTCGACGATCTGCCGGAAGATGTCCCGCGAGCGGGCGTTCAGGTCCGCGACAGCGGGCCGCTCCGGTTCACCGCCTTGCTCGCGCGACATGTCCTGAGGGGTTTCGTTCATGGCTCGCTCATATGTGCGGTCGCCTTTGTCAACCGTCAAGCGCTCGCAGCGCTGGCGTGGCGCAAGCGAAGCGGCTAGAAGGCCTGCGATATCGGCTCCATTAAGGGCGTAAAGAGGAGAACTCAATGCGACCGTCGAAACGCGCGCCGGACGAATTGCGTCCGGTCCTGATCGAGCGCGGGGTATCCCGCCACGCGGAAGGCTCCTGCCTCGTGCGCTTTGGCGACACCCATGTTCTGTGCACCGCCAGCCTCGACGATCGCGTGCCGCCCTGGCTGCGCGGCGGGGGGCGAGGCTGGGTTACCGCCGAATACGGCATGCTGCCCCGCTCGACCACCGAGCGCATGCGGCGAGAGGCGTCCGCCGGCCGGCAGTCCGGCCGGACCATGGAGATACAGCGACTGATCGGCCGCGCCCTGCGCGCGGTGACCGACCTGCCCGCGCTCGGCGAACGCCAGATCACCATAGATTGCGACGTGATTCAGGCCGATGGCGGCACCCGCACCGCGGCCATCACCGGCGGCTGGGTCGCGCTTGCCGACTGCATTGCCTGGATGCGTCGGCGGGAGATGGTCGCGACCGAGATCCTGCGCGACAATGTGGCCGCGGTATCCTGCGGCATCTGCAATGGCATACCGGTCCTCGACATCGATTATGCCGAGGATTCCGAGGCCGAGACTGACGCCAATTTCGTGGTCACCGGCTTGGGCGCCCTGGTGGAGGTGCAGGCCAGCGCCGAAGGCGCGCCATTCTCGGAAGACGAACTCGTCGCGATGCTCACGCTCGCCCGCAAGGGTGTGGCCCGCCTCGTCGACCTGCAGCGCATGGCGGTGGCATGAGATGTCGTCGCGGCGGCGACTCGCGGCAGGGCGGCTGGTGATTGCGAGCCACAATGCGGGCAAGCTGCGCGAATTCGCGGAACTGCTGACGCCCTATGGTATCGACGTCGTTGGCGCAGGCGAGCTCGGCCTCAACGAGCCGGAAGAGACAGAAGCAACATTCGAGGGCAATGCACGGCTGAAGGCGACACGGGCATCCCGGGCAACCGGTCTGCCGGCGCTTGCCGACGACTCCGGGCTTGCGGTCGACGCCCTTGCGGGTGCGCCGGGGGTTCATTCGGCGCGCTGGGCAGGGCCGGACAAGGATTTTGCCGCAGCGATGAGAAAGCTCGAGGACGCGCTTCAGTCAACGGGCGCCACGGAGCCACACCAGCGGGGCGCCCGGTTCGTGGCCGTGCTTGCCCTTGCCTGGCCGGACGGCCATGTGGAGACTGTGCGCGGCGAGGTGGCCGGCACGCTGGTCTGGCCGCCGCGCGGTGACGCCGGGTTCGGCTACGATCCCATGTTCCGCCCGCAGGGCCATGAGCGGACATTCGCGGAGATGACGGGAGCGGAGAAGCACGGGCGGGATGCGCCCTTGTCGCACCGGGCGCGCGCCATTGCCGCGCTCAAGGAGGCTTGCCTTGGTTGAGCCTGCCGCGCCAGTCGACCGGGACGCCGGCTTCGGGATCTATGTCCACTGGCCGTTCTGTGCCGCGCGGTGCCCCTATTGCGATTTCAACGCCCATGTGCGCCGCGAGATCAACGAGGCGCGCTACGCCCGCGCCCTGACGGCGGAGCTGGCGGCAATGGCCGCGCGGGCGCCCGGCCGCACCGTGGACTCGGTGTTCTTCGGCGGCGGCACGCCCTCGCTCATGAGCGAGGCAACCGTGGCGGCGGTGATCGAGGCGATCGCGCGGCACTGGCGGCTCGCCGAAGATGTCGAGATCACCCTCGAAGCCAATCCGACGAGCGTCGAGGCCGAACGCTTTCACGGCTATCGGGCCGCCGGAATCAATCGCGTCTCGCTCGGCATCCAGGCCCTCGATGACGAGACGCTGCGCTTTCTCGGCCGGCTGCACGACATGAACGAGGCGTTGTCCGCCCTCGAATTGGCGCGGACCAGCTTTCAGCGGGTCAGCTTCGACCTGATCTATGCGCGCCCCGGCCAGACACCGAAAGAGTGGGCGCAGGAGCTCGCCCGCGCCTGCGCGCTGGCCGCCGATCACCTGTCGCTCTACCAGCTCACCATCGAGCCCGACACGGCCTTCGCCATGCTCCATGCGCGGGGCAAGCTGGCCACACCGGACGAGGATCTGGCGCGCGCCCTCTACGACACCACGCTGGAGGTGACCGACGCCCACGGGCTGCCGGCCTACGAAATCTCCAACCATGCAAAGCCCGGCGCGGAGAGCCGTCACAACCTGATCTACTGGCGCTGCGGCGAGTGGGCTGGCGTCGGCCCCGGCGCGCATTCGCGGCTCGTCCTTGACGGCAAGCGCACGGCCCTGTCGACGGTGCGCCTGCCCGAAGACTGGCTCGGCCGGGTCGAGCGCACCGGCGACGGCGTGATTGACTGCGAGGGACTGGACCCGGTCGAGGCCGCTGACGAGTTCCTCGTCATGGGTTTGAGGCTGCGTGAGGGGATCGACCCGCGCCGCTTCGAAGCGCTGCGCGGACGCCCGCTATCGCGCGCCAGAATCAAGGACTTGGCGCGGGACGAACTGGTGGAGGAACTGCCCGATGGACACCTTCGCGCGACACTGTCGGGCTTTGCGGTTCTCAACGCGGTGGTCGCCGACCTCGCGGCCTGAGCCGCCGCGCCCTGTCAGGGGCGCGCCGCGGCGCTTCGCGCCAGGGTGAGGACGCAGCGGCCGACGATCGCTTCGGCGAGATCCGGCATCTGCCGCGTGTCCAGTTCGCGCGCCAGCAGCATGTCGCCGGCGCGGGCCAGCCCATCGGCCGACCAGATCGTCACCTGACGCCGGACCGCCTGCTCCCGCTTGAAGAAGATGCGGGGCCGCGCTGCCTTGAGGGCGGCTTCGGCGGTTGCCCCCGCATCGATCCGGTGCCGGAACTCGGCAAGCTGGCGGAAGTGGCGCCCCAGCGCCGTGATCACCGAGGCCGGGGCCACGCCCTCGGCGAACAGCCGGCTTAGCACCCGGTCGGCGCCGGCAAGATCACCGAGGCCGACCGCGTCGGCCAGATCATCGAGGGCGACCGCCGAGGCATCGCCGGCCACCGCGGCCACATCCTCCACCGTTACCTCGCCGGCGCCGTGGCAATAAAGGGCGATCTTGGCGATCTCGCCGCGCGAGGCGAGCCGGTCGGCCCCCACCAGGCGCTGGATCGCCGCGCGCGCATCGGCTGAGAACTTGAGA
This sequence comes from Rhodobiaceae bacterium, assembly GCA_007118805.1. GTDB lineage: Bacteria > Pseudomonadota > Alphaproteobacteria > Rhizobiales > Tepidamorphaceae > SKQW01. Next base: position 10,706 of record SKQW01000101.1, read on the forward strand.
CCGGAGCGTGCCTCCTCCTCATCGATCAGCCGGTCGAGCGTGCGGCCGTCATCGCCATAACAGGGCAGGGCGACCGCCGCCTTGGCCGCCTCGAAGGCCTTGCGCATGGGCGCGCCCGGCTTGAGGTCGCCGGCCTCGACCACCACGAGCGCCTCGGTCGGCGGATCGGACAGCAGCGGCTCGATGGCGGCCACCAGATTGCGGCTGGTCGCGGTTACGCGGATCGCCCGCTGGCCGCCGAACAGCGGCGGCGACCAGGCTTCCTCGACGAGGCGCTGCGGCTCGCCCGCGAGGCTATCGCCGTCGAGGGTGACCTGGGCGAGCGGGTCATCGCCGGTCTCGGCCTGCTTTAGGAGGGCCGCGCTGCGCTCGCGCACAAGGCCGGTATCCGGCCCGTAGACGAGCACCACGCTTCGGTCGGGCCGGCGCAGGAAGGCGTCGATATCACGGCCCTTGAGGGCGACCATCAGGCCGGGACCGTTTCAGCCGGCGAGATCATCGCGTTGTCCCGCCTTCCGCCCGCGCGCGCCCCGCAAGGGCGAACCGGCGGCTGCGGCGCGCGCCGCCGCGCCGATGACCGTCACGCCACCACATTGACGATCCGCTGCGGCACCACGATGACCTTGCGCACCGGCTTGTCGCCGATGGCGCGGCGCACGGCCTCGAGCTCGAGCACCGCGGCCTCGACATCCGAGGGCGCAGCGTCGCGGGCGATCGTCACCTCGTCGCGACGCTTGCCGTTGACCTGAACCGGGATGGTAATGGTCGACTCGATCAGCAGCTCCGGCTCGGCCTGGGGCCAGTCCTGACGGGCCAGCAGCGTGTCGTGGCCGAGCGCCCGCCAGCACGATTCGGCTAGATGCGGTACCATCGGCGCCGAGATGCGCACGATGATCTCGCCAGCCTCGCGCAGCGCCCAGGCGAGATCGGCGGCGATCCCCCCATTGCCGTCGGGCACCGCCGCCGACAGGCTGTTCACCGCCTCGTAGATATGGGCAACGGCAACGTTGAAACGCAGCCGCTCGATATCCTGGGTGACCGAATTGAGCGCGCGATGGACCGCCCGGCGCAAGGTGTCAGCCTCAGTGCCGAAGCTGTCGGGCTTCGCGGTCCCGGCCGGCGGCGCCAGGGCCGCCACCTGATGGACGAGCCGCCACAGCCGCTGGATCAGCCGCCAGGCGCCCTCCACGCCGGCCTCGGTCCATTCGCTGTCGCGCTCGGGCGGGGTATCGGACAGCATGAACCAGCGCGCCGCATCGACGCCATAGGTCTCCAGAATGCCCTCCGGGGAGACGACGTTCTTGCGCGACTTCGACATCTTCTCGGCCGACCCGACATCGACCGCCTCGCCGGTGGCGCGCTCGGTCACCGAGCCGTCCGCTTGCCGGTCGACCTCGTCGGGGAACAGCCACCGCCCATCGCCGGCACGGTAGGTTTCGTGAGTGATCATGCCTTGCGTGAAGAGCCCGGCGAAGGGCTCCTCGATGTCGCCGTAACCGACTTGCTTCATGGCACGCGAGAAAAAGCGCGAATAGAGCAGGTGGAGCACGGCGTGCTCGACCCCGCCGATATACTGGTCGACCGGGAGCCAGGCCTCGACCGCGTCGCGGTCGACCACGTCGGCCGCCCGCGGCGAGCAGAAGCGGGCGAAATACCAGGATGAATCGACGAAGGTGTCCATGGTGTCGGTTTCCCGGGTGGCGGGCCGGCCGCATTCGGGACAGTTGACATGCTTCCAGGTCGGATGGTGGTCGAGGGGATTGCCCGGCCGGTCGAATGTCGCATCGTCGGGCAGCAGGACCGGCAGATCGGATTTCGGCACCGGCACGGTCCCGCAGACTTCGCAATGGATCATCGGGATGGGACAGCCCCAATAGCGCTGGCGCGAAATACCCCAGTCGCGCAGGCGGTAATTCACCGTGCGCTCGCCGGTGCCGGCGGCTTCCATGCGCCGGGCGATCTCGCTCTTCGCTTCCTCAACCGACAGGCCGTCGAGAAAATCGGAGTTGATCATCGCGACATCGGCCCCCTCGGTGTCGAGGAAGGCGTCGGTGCCGACCTCGAAGCCGGCCGGATCGGCATCGCGCGGGGCAACCACCGGGATGACGTCGAGGCCGTAGGCGCGGGCGAAGTCGAGGTCCCGCTGGTCGTGGCCCGGACAGCCGAAGATCGCCCCTTCGCCGTAGCTCATCAGCACGAAATTGGCGACATAGACCGGCAGCCGAACCCCCGCGCGGAAGGGGTGGCGGGCATAGAAGGCAAGTTTGTAGCCCTTCTTCTCGGCCCGCTCGATGGCCTCCTCGCTGGTGCCGAGCGCGGCGCATTCGCGGCGGAATTCGGCCAGGGCCGGATCGTCCTTTGCCAGACGGAGCGCCAGCGGATGGTCCGGCGAGATCGCGCAGAAGGTCGCCCCGAAGATGGTATCGTGGCGCGTGGTATAGACCATCAGCGGCTCGTCGACAGCAGTGCCGGCCTCGTTTTCCAGCTCGAAGGAAAAGCGCAGACCTTCGGAGCGGCCGATCCAGTTGCGCTGCATCAGCCGCACCTTCTCGGGCCATTTGTCGAGCCCGTCGATTGCCCGGAGCAGCTCCTCGGCATAGGCGGTGATCTTCAGGAACCACTGGGAGAGCTCACGCTTCTCCACGAGGGCGCCAGAGCGCCAGCCGCGCCCGTCTATGACCTGCTCGTTGGCGAGCACGGTATGGTCGACCGGGTCCCAGTTGACCATCGCCGTCTTGCGCTCGACGAGGCCGGCCTGAAGGAAATCGAGAAACAGCTTCTGCTGTTGGTGATAATAGTCGGGATCGCAGGTGGCAAACTCGCGGGTCCAGTCGAGGGACAGGCCGAGCAGCTTGAGCTGCGCCTTCATCGCCGCGATGTTCTCGTAGGTCCATTCGCGCGGGTGGACCTTCTGCTCCATCGCCGCGTTCTCCGCCGGCAGGCCGAAGGCGTCCCACCCCATGGGGTGCATGACATTGAAGCCGCG
>SKQW01000106.1 GCA_007118805.1 Rhodobiaceae bacterium
CGGAGCGAGCTGACGGTGCTCAAGCCCTGGCTTCAGCGCAGCCGCTGGTCGGACTTTCATCGCAACAGAAGCAAGGCGTGATCCGGCCGACGACGAACGTGGGCCCGAAAGCCGCCACCCGCCTCTTGATGCCGAACCGATGGCCTATACCGTCTCGGCCATTCGGGAAATGAACCACATCCTACGACCCCGAGGATTTGCTCAAGCTTACGGAGGTCAGTCGTGCCATGAGCTGGCGGCGGAAATAATTTCTGCTAGGCGCAGTCTCGGCCGTAGCGGTCGGCTTCGGAGCTTGTTGGGGTTTCGGATGCCGGCCCTTATAGGATGTGCGGCAAGGTTCTGGGGCCGGTGTCCGGAAGCCTGCAGAGAAGCGATCGTCGCCAACCCGATCGCTGAATGACGTGTTCGGGGCCGTGTCCCGACGGTCCGGTTCTGGGCAACGCTCCGTGGTAAGGTGCCGTTCTGAGCCCGGCTCATCAGGCAAAGTTTGCATGTCCGCTAGCGACCCAATCCCAGTCGTAGGCGTCTGCCCCGCTTGCTGAGGCTGGGAAATGTTTTCCCACTGACGCTTTGGGGCCGGAAGCTGACTGGAGCCTTCCCATGAGGCAGGCCCGCCCAGAGGTGTGGAGTGGGGTTGATTTGAATCAAGCCCCGTTGTCCGAAGATGTGCGAGCTTGCCGACCGGCGAGGTGGGGCGGAGCGACGGATGCCGTCAAGGAGCATTCCATGCTGCGACGTCACTTTCTAATCGGTTCAATCTCACCACTCGTGCTTTCCGCCGTGTATGGCGGTGGGCGGGCGTGGAGTTCGTCGGCGGGCGGTGCGGGCGATAGCACTCCGATCATCACGACGCGTTTGGGCGATGTGCGCGGGAGCGTTGCCGAGGGCATACACGTCTTCAAGGGCATTCCCTTTTCGGCGCCGCCAGTCGGCGCGAACAGGCTGCAGCCGCCGAATCCGCCCGAACCCTGGGAGGGCGTGCGCGACGCTCTGGCCTTCGGCCCGAAGCCGCCGCAGGCGGCCTACCCGCCGGGCATCGCCGAGTTCATACCGGAACTCGTCGGCCCCGGCGAAGACTGCCTAACGCTCAACATCTGGACGCCGGAGCTCGGACAAGCGGACCTCCCGGTGATGGTCTGGATTCCGGGGGGCATGTTCGAGTTCCACGCAACCGGTGCCACGGCCTATTATGACGGCAGCCGCTTTGCGCGCGACGGCGTGGTATGCGTGACCATCAACTATCGGGTCGGCGCCGAGGGTTTCCTCTATCTCGGTGATGGCATTGCCAATCTCGGCCTGCTCGACCAGATCGCCGCCCTTGAATGGGTGCGTGACAACATCGCCGCGTTTGGCGGCGATCCCGGCAACGTCACCATCTTCGGCGAGTCGGCGGGCGCGATGAGCGTCGCCACGCTGCTCGCGATGCCGCGAGCCAAGGGACTGTTCCATCGCGCCATCGTGCAGAGCGGCAACACGCCGAACGTCAACTCGGCCGAAACGGCGAAACGGATCGGCCATCATCTTGCCGAAGCCATGGGCGTGGTGCCAACGCGCGACGCCATCGCCACGGCGCCCCTTGAGCGGCTGCTCGACGCCCAGACGGAGCTGCGTGAAGAGCTTCTGCAGCGTCCCGATCCGGCACTGTGGGGCGAAGTGATGCAGCACTACATCCCCTGGGCGCCGACCATTGACGGCGAGACGCTTCCCGAACCCCCAATCGAAGCAATCCGAACGGGAGCGGCCGCGGAGATCGACCTCCTTGTCGGGTCGAACACTGAGGAAACGCGGCTCTTCCTGCTTCCTGATGGCACGCTCGACCGCGTCACCGATGAAGCATTGCCCGCCATGGCTGCGGCCTACGGCTTGACGGCGGAGGGCTTGTCGGCCTACCGCGCCGCCCGTCCCGACAACACTCCAGGCGATGTGTTCTCGGCCATCCAGACCGACTGGTACTGGCGCATCCCGGCGCTCCGTATGGCCGATGCCCATGCGAACACCGCCCGGGCATCCACCTACATGTATGAGTTCGCCTGGCCCTCGCCGCAGATGGGCGGGCGACTTGGAGCCGCCCACTCGGTGGAGATCCCCTTCGTCTTTGACACGCTCGGCTTCGGAACCGAGCCGATGCTCGGGCCCAATCCTCCGCAGTCTCTTGCCGATGAGATGCATCGACGATGGGTCGCCTTTGCGGCGACCGGAGATCCTGGCTGGCCGCCATACGACCTCAGGCGCAGGGCGACCATGCGCTTCGACGAGACCTCAGCGGTCGTGAACGATCCGCTCGCCGAGGAGCGCGCGCTGTGGGAGGGCGTGCGGTAGCTGCTACAGGTGACGCGTGCCATTGGGAGCGAGGAGCATCGCGGCTAGAGGATTTGGACGCATGAGGCTCGCACTCTAATCGGCACGTGTGGGAAATTCCGTGTCCCGCACTAGCTAGGCAGCTTTGGCCCGATCCTGCTGAGAGCGAATGAACCGCCAGTCCAGTAGGCCGAGCACTGCAACCGTGACTGCAGCCATCGCAAAGAGCGCCGGCTGCGGCGCCACCAGCGTGACGAGCCGACCGGATGCAGCGAGCGCCTGCACCACGCCGAACACGCCGAGGAAGTTGTGAAAGACGATGGTGGCGTAGACGTCGCGCGACAGGAAGAAGAATGCGCTCGTCATGAAGCCCACGCCGGTCAGCAGCGCGACCATGAGAATGGTGTCGAAGGACGGGCTGTGGGCAAAGTGATAGAGGCCGAAGAGGACGCTCGCGGCGATGGCGGCTGGCAGCCAGGCAAACCGCGTGTGCGGCCGCAGCCAGGATTCGACCGCAGCCCCAACGAGGGCCCAGCACACGATGACCTCGGCGACCGAGACGACCAGGACCTGCGCGAAGGCGTTGGCCAGCACGACAGGATCAAGCGTTGGCGCCCCCTGCAGCAGGTAGAGGCCGAAGCCCAACGCTAGCGCGATCACGAGCCGCAGCGGCGACGGCACGCGTCCGCCGAATCCTGCGAGCTCTCGGGTCACTGTTCCGCTCCGCACCAACAAGCGCAGCAGGACCAGCGCGAGCGCTGTGCCGATCAGGATGTTGGCGACAACCGCATAGATCGCCCGGTCCGCCGTCGCCTCCGGTCGCAGCAGCGTCTCGATGCGGCCTTCGAGGAGCCAGGTGGTCAAAGTCGAGGCCGAGAACAGGATAAGGGCCGCAAGCACTGCGCCACGACGCCCGATGCTCCCCGAGATGCTGGGCATTTGCGGTCGATCGTCCTGCGAAGCCCCACGATCCGCCCGCACCACTTGCTTCATCCGGAGCGACGGAGCGGGCTCACGTTGCCCCCTCCTGTCTCCACGCCCTCAAGGAAGTCGGCGATGGCGCCCTCGACCTCGCGCCCATGCCCGACCATCAAGTGCCCGCCGCTGTCAAGCACAACGAGCTTCGCGCCCGGGATGTGCTCGGCCAGATGCTCGGCCGCGGGAAGCGTAATGTAGAGGTCGTCCCTGGCGCTGATGACCAGGGTCGGCGTGGTGATCCGTTCAAGCGGCAGGGGCCCCAACGTGATGGCCGCCTCGTTGCGGATGCCTTCGATGCGCATGCTGAGCGGCTGTATGCTCTTCATGATCTCGTTCACCCGCTCCCGCTCCGCCGGGGAGGCCCGGGCCTCGACCTCGGGCGGCATGCCCAGGAACTGCACTACCTTGCTGCGGACAAGCCGCATCGCCAGCCACCCAGGCAAGATCGGCGCCTGACATGACCAGGCGCATCACTTGCTCGTTCGGTGGGCGGGTCTCCTCCGGCTGATCCGGCCAGTAGCCTCGGGGAACGATCAGGATGAGGGCGCGCACCCGGTCGGGATGGCGCAGGGCAAGCTCCACGGCCGATGGTGCTCCAGCCGATGTGCCCGAGACGA
>SKQW01000335.1 GCA_007118805.1 Rhodobiaceae bacterium
AACGGTGGCCTCCGCCAATTCCTCGTCGACCAGCAATGTGAGCCGGACCTGATCGCCAAGATCATGGCCAACGAGCCCAAAGCCTGAAGTCCCGCGGCCTTGGCCGAATGGTTACGGTTCATCGGCCGCATCGTGACGCTGGTCACGACGATACCGGAAGGGCGCTTCTTTGCCGAAGCCTGGCCCTGGCTCGCCGCCATGGCCTTCGTTGTCCTGGTGCTGCGGCCCCTGGCCACGCTTGCCCAGTCTCTCGTCGCTAATCAGGCGATCTCCGGCCCATTCACCAATCTCATCCGCTGGCAGGCGCACTGGCACGTGGTGCGCCAGAGCTGGGCATTCTTCCAGAACGATTTCGCCGGCCGCATTGCCAGCCGGGTGATGCACACCGGTCCGGCGCTGCGCGAGAGCATGGTCGCGACGGTTACCGCCGTCTGGTATATCTGCGTTTATGGTGTCTCGGCGATTGTGCTTACTGCCTCGGCCAACGCCTGGCTGGCTCTGCCCATTATTACCTGGATCGTCTGCTACGGGCTGATCCTGCGGGCATTCGTGCCGCGCATGCGCGATCGCTCGCGGGCAAGCTCTGAAGCGCGCTCTGCCTTGTCCGGCCGGGTCGTCGACAGCTATTCCAACATCCTCACCGTTAAGCTCTTCGCCCGGCCCCGCGACGAGGATGCCTATGTGCGCGATGCGGTGGACCGGCACACCGAGCGGTTCATGGCGCAGCAGCGGTTGATAACCTTCTTCGCCACGCTTCTTGCCCTGCTCAATGCAGGGCTGATCGCAGGATCGGCTGCTCTTGCCCTTGTGCTGTGGCGCTTTGGCCATGTCCAAGTGGGCGTCATCGCCATGGTCCTGCCGCTCACCTGGCAGCTTACGAATATGAGCCGCTGGATCGCCTTTCAGGTCACCTCGATCTTCGAGGCCCTCGGCTCGGTGCAGGAAGGCATGATGACGATCGCCCAGCCGCTGGAGTTGACCGACCCGCCGAATGCCGCGCCACTGATGGTCACCGATGGCGAGATCCGCTTTGAGAATGTCAGCTTCGGCTATGGTCGGGAAAGCCAGGTTGTCCGCGATCTGAACCTGACGGTTCGCCCCGGCGAGAAGGTCGGCCTCGTGGGTCGGTCGGGCGCCGGCAAGTCCACGCTTGTCAGCCTCATGCTGCGCTTCTTCGATGTCGAGGCAGGACGAATTCTCATCGACGGGCAGGACGTCTCCCAGGTGACCCAGGAGTCCCTGCGCCAGGCGGTTTCCGTGGTCACCCAGGACACCTCGCTGCTCCACCGCTCCCTGCGCGACAACATCCGCTACGGGCGCCCGGATGCAACGGAGGAGGAGATCCGTCATGCGGTCCGCCTGGCCGAAGCCGAGCCGTTCATCGACGGGCTGGTTGACTGGCGCGGCCGCCAGGGTCTCGATGCCTTTGTCGGCGAGCGCGGGGTCAAGCTTTCGGGCGGTCAGCGCCAGCGGGTCGCCATTGCGCGGGTCATCCTGAAGGATGCGCCGATCCTGGTGCTTGATGAGGCGACATCGGCGCTCGATTCGGAGGTCGAGGCGGCAATCCAGTCGAGCCTCGACATGCTGATGCGGGACCGCACCGTCATCGCGATCGCTCACCGCCTCTCCACCATCGCCCGCATGGACCGCCTGATCGTGCTGGAGGCCGGCCGCATCGTCGAGGAAGGCACCCACGACGAATTACTGGCCCGAAACGGCCATTATGCGCGGTTGTGGCGACGCCAGTCCGGGGGCTTTCTGCCCGCTTCGGAGGATGCCGAAGCGGCGCAATGACCGCGCGCCACTTCGGCCAATAGGTCAACTGACCTCAGCATCTTGATCCGCACTGGCGGAATGATCGCCCGATCGAGCGTCCGGTTTTGGCCATGCCGCAACCTTCAGGCACGCCTCCAAACCCATGGCCCTCATCCTGCCGGAGGTTGCTCCTTCCGCTCGCAACAACTAGTAACTAGTATCAGCAAGAACTAGCGATGTCGGGTGGATAGTCTGACCGCTCGCGGGGCACTGCAACTTGCGCCACATCGGCTGGGCGGATCGTCGGGTCCGGCCTGTGCTCCCTGACCGGCGTGTCAGGCGGGCCCTAGTCAGGGGCGGACAAGGGGCACGGGACTGACGGGCTCAGGATTCGTGGCCTGCGGGCTGAGATACCGGGAGCCCGTTCAGACCTTCTTAGGTTTGCGGGATCGAGATGGGCTCCGAGGAATTGGCAAACCGTAAGGAAGAAGGCCTGCTTCAGGTCAACCATGACGCAGGGGCGGTCCTCGATTCTGATCGGGCAACGCCGGGAGCTGACTCAGATCCCCGTGTACGCGAGCTTGCATATCTCAAGGCTGAACTTGAAGCGGCGCGCCAGGCGTTGGTCTGCGAGCGCCAGCGCGCCGTGCGGCAAAGCGCGCTGCATGACGAGCTTGAGGGGAAGCGATCGATAAGGATCGCCCGGCTGGTTGCACGAGGCAAGACGCTCAAGCGGCGCCTTGCCGTTCAGCGCCAAAGGGCCGAAGCTGCCGAGCATGTCGTTCGCAAGCTCAAATCGTCGTCCAGCTGGCGGGTTTCGGCGCCGCTTCGCGAACTGGTTCGCACTTGGCGGCGATTCAGCCGGATGCTGAAGCGACTGGCGGTGCGCCGGCCGGCGCCACGCCCGGACGTGGAACCGTGTCGACAGGAGGGAAATCTCCAGCGCGATGTGGGGCGCGAGAACGCCCCTCCCCGTATGGTTCGAAAACGCTATGCAGACTGGGACCATGAGACGGAACGCGCGTTTCTGGCGTGGATCGACAAAGCCTACAGCAGCTCACCGAGACGCTATGACCGGACGAAGGCGTCCATAGTTCTTCCCACCTACAATCGCGCCGACGTTATCGGGACCGCCATCGACTCGGTGATTGCCCAGTCCCATGCCGACTGGGAGTTGCTGATCATCGACGACGGCAGCAAGGACGCTACGGCCGAGGTCGTCCAGCCCTATCTCGCGGATCCGCGCATCAGCTACGTGGAAACGCCTCACAATGGCGTGTCGTCAGCGAGAAACAGGGGCCTGGAGCGCGCTAGGGGCGAGATAGTCTTTTATATCGATAGCGACAACTGGTGGAAATCGAACTTCCTTCGGACCATGATTGTCTTCATGAAGTCCGAGAAGCTTGTGTCCGCCTATTCGGGATTGGAGTTGCTGGATGACAATGGGGCGGTGACCGATTTCCGGGGCGATAAATTTGATTGGCGGGCGTGTTACAGGGAGAATTTCATCGATATGAACTGCTTCGCCCATATGGCCATGCCAGCGTCGGGCGCGCAGGTGAAGTTCGACGAAAGTCTGAAGCGCCTCGTTGACTGGGACTTCATACTCAGGATGTCTCTTGTCGGACGCATTGCCTATGCGCCCTTCGTGGGTGTCGGCTATTATGCGGGGGCGCGGGGGCAGCGCATCACCCAAACGCGCTTCCAGAACGGTGGGATCAAGAAGCTGCGGCGCGCAATCAGAAAAAAACACGATAGCGAAAAGATCGACCATCGAGACGCGATGATCGATATTGATTGGACGGAGGCAGGCGCGGCGAGATCCGAAGGGGTATAGTTGGCTGGGGAGTGTTTAGCCAAGCGATCAATTTTCAAATTGAGTCGATCTGTTTTTCGATCTGTTATTGGCTTCGGTTGAATCGTTCTAGCTTGTAGTCTGCACCCGCGGCATGGCCCCATCAGGCCGGGGCGATAGGGCGTCGCTGGGTGCGAGCATGGGGCTGGGTAATTTGCGGCACCACTCTCGAAGGGAGGGAAAGATGCTTCGTCTACTCAGGACCGCATGGAGAGTGAGCTGGGGCCTGTCGCTGGCCTCCGGGCTCGTCCTTGTCGCCCTTTCGCCAGCACCGTCGCTGGCCGCGGACCCGCCCTCTGAGGGGCCGGTGCCGGCCATCAGCTATCGCGTGGTCAATGTGAGTTCAGACGACACGCTCAATGTCCGCGCCCAGCCTGGAACCCAAGGCGAGGTCGTTGCGACCTTGGCGCATGATGCCGACGGTGTGATGGTGACAGGCCTCCGCCGGCGGGTCGGCACGGCAATGTGGTGGGAGGTGGCACAGTCGCATCCGGACGGCGACAGCGGCTGGGTTCATTCCGCCTTTATCGCCGCTGAGGACGTCGAGCCAGAGGCGGATTTTCCGCTGCGGTGCGGCGGGACCGAGCCCTTCTGGTCGCTGGCGCTGTCGCCGGGCGAGGCGGAGTTCGAGCTCATGGGCGAGGGGCCGGAGGGCTGGGACGCTTCGGCCTGGATGAACGCTGCGGGCCTCCTGCCCGGTTATCGTTTCGCGGTGCGGCTCGAGCGCCAGAGCCCTGCGGGCACCGGCTGGGCCGCCATTTCGCAGCCCCGCACCTACTGCACCGATCACATGTCCGATAACCTCTACCCCTATGATCTGATCCTGGTGACGCCGGACAGCGACATCTACGCCGGATGCTGCTCGCGGGCGCCATGAACGGCTGAGGCCGCGCACCGCCATTTGAGTGCGGGAAGCAACCAGAACCCCCCGTTGCGCGTTGATAGGGCAAGCAACGGGAGTTCCAGTCATGTCACGCGTCACTACGCAAACCCGGAAATTGCTTGGTCGCCGCGCCCTACTCGTCGGCGCGGCGGCCACCCTGACGGCCGGCTGCATGGGGGCCGGGTCCGGCCCGCGGACCGTCACCTATGCCGGCCCGCCGCCGGAAGCCGCGCGGGCGCAGCAGCGCAATGCCGAATTCGCCCATATGTACCGCGCCATCCACGACGAGCCGTATCCGATACCGGCCGTTGATGTGAGCGGGGTTGAAACGCGCTTTCTGCGCCAGAGCGTGCCATATGATGGCCCCGAGTCAGCGGGAACCATCGTCGTGGACCCGAACTCGCGATTCCTGTTCTACGTCATGGAGAACGGCGAAGCCATGCGCTACGGGGTGGGCGTCGGGCGCGAAGGCTTCGGGTGGAGCGGCGAGGCCACCGTGGGGCGCAAGGCGCGCTGGCCGACCTGGACACCGCCGAGCTCGATGATCGAGCGTGAACCGCAGCTTGCGCGATACGCTGACGGCATGGACCCGGGGCCAATGAACCCGCTCGGCGCCCGCGCGCTCTATCTATACGAAAATGGCCGCGACACGCTCTACCGGTTGCACGGCACGAACGAGCCATGGAGCATCGGGCAGGCCATGTCGTCGGGCTGTATCCGCCTGTTCAACCAGGACATCATCGATCTCTACGGGCGCACTGCGACGGGTACGCCGGTGGTCGTGCGCCCGCATGGGCCGAGCGCCGAAGCGTGATGCAAGGTGGAGGCGGCGGGCCAAAGTCCCGCCGCACGCGCTTGTCGCGAAGGCGAGAAATACGGGCTAAATCGACTCGTTGATCCAGGAGACCAGACGGCTTTTCGGCTGCACCCCGACCTGCGTGCCGACCGCCTCGCCGCCCTTGAACAGAATCAGGGTGGGAATTGCCCGCACGCCGTAATTCGACGGGACCTGGGGATTCTCGTCGACATTGACCTTGGCGATCTTGAGCTTGCCGGACATCTCCTCGCCGATCTCCTCGAGCACGGGCGCGATCTGTTTGCAAGGGGCGCACCATTCGGCCCAGAAATCGACCAGAACCGGCTCAGCGGAGTTCAATACGTCCTCATCGAAGCTGGCATCCGAAACGTGCGACGGGGCCATCCTGGTTGGTCCTTTCTGTCGAGCGCGGGGCAGCCGCGTCGCGGCGCCGGGGATTGCGCGGCAAGGTAGGTGTGCCCGGTAAGGGCGTCAAGAACAGGCAGGGCCGCCATGCATGGCGAGCAACCCTGGCGGCAGCTCCATGAGCCGGGGAAGCGCGGTCCACAGGATCGCGGCGCGCAGCGGCTTATCCGGGTGGAGACGGCCGGCGAGCACCGCATAGGCGGCGAGTTGCGCAAGATACGCCGCACTCACCTCGTCCGGTGATTCGGGCATGGCGCGATCGGTCTTGTAGTCCACGACCAGCACCGTTGCCGCGCCGATATGCAGCCTGTCGATCTGGCCGACTACCGGTGCCTCGATCCCGTCCAGCGCCCCGGCGATCGCCGCTTCGGCCCGCGCGCTAGGTTCGAAGACCGCGCCGAAGGTCGGGTCGTTCAGGACGGCGAGAACCTCATCGAGCGCGGCCAGCCGGGCCGCCTCATCCCAATCCGGCGCGAGCGCCTCGAGCGCGCCAAGGCCTGCCGCGTGCCGGCGCGGTGATGGAATGTCGGGCAGACGCTCAAGCAGCCGATGGATAAGCTCGCCCCGTCGCCGGGCCTCGCGCCGCTGCGGCAGATCCTGCGCCGGCGTCCGCCCCGGACCGGGGGTGTGATCGACGAGATGCGATGGCGCCGCGCCGCGCGCCACCGCCTCCGCGGGCGCCGCGCTTGCGGCCCAACTTGGCAACGACAAGGTCGGCGGCAGCGGATTGCCGGCGGCACGGGGCTCGGTTGCCGGCAAGTCACTGACAAGGCGCAAGACAGATTCGCCCTGCGCGTCCGTCGCTTCGTTCATCCGATCTCTCAAGGCGCCAGCGATCAGATCGTACCAACAGCCCTCCGGCCGCGTATCGGAGGTCTGGTAGCCGGCGACATAGAGGCGATCGCAGGCCCTGGTCATCGCGACATAGAGCAGGCGGTGCTCCTCTTCCCGCTGGCGTTCGAGCGCCGCTTCGCGCAGATCCCCGGTCACGGCGCAGTCATCGCTCTTGCGCGGTGCCCAGACGAGGCCGCTGCCCGGAGCCTCGCCGAGCCGGAAGACCGGTCCGGCCCGCCGGGCATCGATTCGTCTCACCGTGTCGGGCAGGATGACGACCGGCGCCTCGAGGCCCTTTGCCCCATGCACCGTCATGACGCGGACCTCGTCGCGGCCCTTCTCCATGTCCCGCTTGACCTCGCTGGGCGCGGCGTCCAGCCAGTGGAGGAATCCCGCCAGGGTGGGCGTGTCGAGGCGTTCATAGGCAAGCGCCAGCGACAGGAATTCGTCGAGCGCCTCGAAAGCCTCGCGGCCGAGTCGACAATGGAAGGCCTGGCGCATCCCGTCCGCGCCCAGTATCCGGGAAAAGAACTCGTAGGGGCGTTCGAAGCCTGCCCGGCTGCGCCACGCGGTCAGCCGCTCGGCCGCTTCCGCGACCTCAGGGCGCTTGCGCAGGGCCTCCCAGAGCGCCCCCTGGCGGCCGATGGCCAGCGCCATCAGCTCGTCCTCGCCGAGGCCGATCAACGGGCTCTTGAGCAGCGCGGCGAGGTTGAGGTCGTCCTCGGGCATGAGGCAGAAGCGGGCTAGCGCCATCAGGTCCATGACCGCGATATGGTCGGTCAGCACCAGGCGATCGGCGCCGGCGACCGGAATGCGCCTTGCCTTCAGGGCCCGGATCATCGGCTCGACGAAGGGGTGGCGGTTGCGCACCAGGATCATGATGTCGCCGGCCGAGAGTGGTTCGCCGGTCGCGTCGAGCCGCTCGCCGGTCTTCAGCCACCCCTCGATGGTCGCGGCAATGCGCTCCGCGAGCCGGGCCGGCGGGCTCGCCGGGCGCTCCACATCGAAGGGCGCATCCCACGGCTCCGGCGGTTCGCTCGCCTCGGGGCGCATGACGGGCCACAGCTCGACCAGGCCCGGCTCGCGTCGGCGCACGGCCTCGTGCACGATGGGCTCGGATGCGTCGTAGCCTAGGCCAATGCGTGCCGGCGCGGCGGCGAATGTGGCGTCAACGGCTTCCAGCACGGTCGGCGTCGACCGGAACGACAGTTGCAGGTCCACGGTCTCGAAGGGCTGGCCCGATGCGCGCACGGTGCGCTCGAAGCTGCGGCGTATCTCCGCGAACCGGCGGGGCTCGGCGCCCTGAAACGAATAGATCGACTGCTTCTCGTCGCCCACCGCGAACAGGGTGCGGGGCCCCTCGCGGGCGCCCCGCCCGGCAAAGAACTCCTCGACGACCGACGTGATCACCGTCCACTGGCCGGGGCTCGTGTCCTGCGCCTCGTCGACCAGCACATGATCGAGCCCGCCATCGAGCTTGTAGAGCACCCAGGCCGCATCCGCGCGGGTCAGCAGCGTCGCGGCCCGGTCGATAAGGTCGTCATAGTCGAGCAGGCCGCGGGCGCCTTTAAGCCGCTCATAACGTTGGATCACGGCGTCGCCGACCCTGAGGAGCGAACCGGTCGAGGCGGCAATGCGCGCCGCCGCCAGCTTGTCACGCAAGGGCTCAAGGCGCGCCTGTTCCTCGGTCAGGCGTTCGGCAAGCTGCGGCTCGGCGCGGCACACGGCCTGGGTCGCGACCGACTTGCGTGGCTTGCCGGCGTCTGTGAAGAAGACGGCGAGATAGTCGTCGAGCCCGTCCGGCACGCCGGCTTCGAATGCCCGGCGCAGGCGCCCGGCGGACCTCTTGTCGCTGGTCCCGCCCTCGTCGAGCGCCGCGGCGACCGTCTCCCATTCCGATCTCCGCAGGACGTCGCCATCCAGAATGGCGTCGAGAATCCCAGCCTCGTCCTCGCCTGGTGCGAGACCGAGCCCGCTTGCGAGCTCGACAAGGGCGGCGTCGAGGTTCCCGGCAAGCTGGATCCAGCGTCTGAGTTCGCCCTTGCGCGAGACCACGCTGCCGAGCACGGAGGCCAGCGCCTCGTCGCCGGCTTCGGCGGCCAGTCGCTCAAGATCGGGCAGAAGATGGGCCTCCGGCCCCGCCATCGCCTGCAACAGGTCGGCGCGGGCCTCGGACAGGAGCTCTGCGGCGGCCCGCTCGTCGACGACCTCGAAACCGGCCGTCACGCTGGCCTCGAAGGCGAATTGCTGAAGCAGGCGTTCGCAGAAGGCGTGGATCGTCTGGACCCGCAACCGCCCGGGCGTTTCGATGGCCGTGGCGAACAGGCGGCGGGCGCGCAACCGCTCTCCCTCGGTGGCGGGGCGGCCTTGCAGCCCGTGCAGCTCGTCTGCAAGATCAGCTTCCGCCATGGTCGCCCAGCCGGCCAGCCACGCGAACACGCGGTTCGACATCTCCGCAGCGGCCGCCTTGGTATAGGTGATGCAGAGAATGCGGGCGGGATCGGTACCGTCCAGCAGCAGGCGCAGGACGCGCTGGGCGAGAACGTAGGTCTTTCCCGAGCCGGCATTGGCGCGCAACCAGGCCGATCCGGCCGGTGCTGAGGCCCGCCGCTGGTCGGCCTTGACCTTCTCCGGTATGTCCGAGCGACCCGACACTAGATCAGCCCTCCGTGCCGTTCGCCACACTCCATTCGGCATAGCGCGACAGGTGATCATACGCGGTCGCGAAGCGCTGATGCTGGACGTGTGTCTTGGCGCGATAGGCTGTTGAGGGATCGGCAAAGCGCGTGAGCAGCCGCTTCACATTGGCGAGCGTTTCGTCCGCGAGTTCATTCTGGCCGAGCGTTTTGGGGGCGATGTCGCAGATCGCGCCGGGCGGGCTGCCGCCCCTCAGGATGATATAGGTCAGTCCTGCTATGGGGCTGCCTGGGTCGATGCCCTCGAATGCGCCTTCCCGCGCCATTGCGGCCTCCAATGGAAGCTGCGGTGACAGCCCGCTTTCCACCTGCGGGCCTGTGGGCGCCGAGCCCGTCTTGTAGTCGACGATCCGCAAGGCGCGGTCGGCGCGGATGTCGATGCGGTCGGCACGCCCGACAAGCTGGAACGGGCGGCCGGCGATGTCGAGATCGAGCCTGCTCCGCACTTCCGTCTTGCGGTCCGCGAGCAGCGCCCGCTCGGTGGCATCGATGGGGGCAAACCAGGTGGCGATCCGGCAGAAGCGCGGCCACCATACCGCATGCAGCTCCGGAAACGCCGCGACAGCGGCGAAATGCGCCTTGCCGATGTCGATCAGCCGGGCGACCGGGTCGTCGAGCGGGCCGGCGGCGAGCGCGGCGTCGAAATCGCGCATCGCCTCGTGGATCAGGCTGCCTCGTGTGGCGGCGTCGGGCGCCGCGTCGAGCTCGTCGAGCGGCTCCAGCTCCAGCACGCGCCGCGCATAGACGGCGTAGGGGTCGCGGATCAGCGTCTCGATCTCGGTGACGGAGAGCCTGGCCGGCCTGTGTTCCACGGCAGGGCGGGGGAACGGCTCGCTCGGCAGATCCCGGTCGGTGGCGTGATCGAGCTGCCGCGCCCAGTCGAGATAGCGGCGTCCGCGCTCGGACATGGCATTGGTTTGCTCGCGCCCGGCCACCGCGCTGAGGCGCTGGAGCCAGCGCGAGGCCACCGTCGGCTCGCCACCGGCGCGCGCGGCGCGGGTCAGCATCACCTCCGGCGCGGCCATGAACTGGGCCACGTCGTGGGCGGCGAGCCCGATGAAGCGCTCCGGCGCTTCGAGCCCGACAGATGCGCGCATGGCGCGGTTCAGAAAGGCATCGGTCCTGACCTCGGCCGGCCAGCTCGCTTCGTTCAGGCTTGCCAGTATCACGCGGTCGGCCGACAGGAGGCGCGCCTCGAGTGGGCCTAGGATCGACAGGCGGGGATGGTCGTGTCCCTGGGCCCGCACGGTTTGGCCGGTCATCAGCACACCGAGAAGAGCCGGATAATCGTCGAGGACGAGGCTCAACCCGCCGCCGGCGGCGGTGGAGGCATCCTCGAGAAACGCTTCCAGCGCTTCGCCCGCGAGGCCCTCGAAGGCGCCGCAGCTGCCGTCCGGCCGGCGCGCGATGCGTCGAATGGCAGCGTCATGCGCCGCGAGGAGGTCGCTCAGGGCCCACTCAGCGCCATGGGGCCGGGCCTCGAAGGGACCGAAAGTCTCGGCGATCTGCTCGGCGAGCGCCAGGGCCGCGTTGCGTTGGGTGGATGTGAGGCGGGCCAGCACCGGGTGCTGACGCCCGTCATCGAGGTCTTCAGCGGCCTGGCGGACAACGCGCAGCAGGCCATCCGTGCCGGGAGCGGGGCGGGGACCGCGCAGGGCCAGCAATTCGAGGGTCCGCGCCGCCTGGCGGGCCTCTCCCGGGGGCTGCCCGAAGGTCGCCAGGGGATGCTGGAGCAGGGCGACCAGACTTGCGGGCGCAAGGCGCCCCGCCGCCGCGTCGGCGATCAGGCGCAGGACAACCCCGGCAGGCGTATCCGCCAATGGCGTGCCGGCGCTGTCGTCGAGGTTCAGGCCCCACCGCGCCAGTTCCGAGGAGACCCGCCGGGCGAGCCCGCGGTCCGGCGTGATCAGGGCTGCCGTGCGATCCGGCGCCTCGGCCGTTTCGCGCAGCATGAGCGCGATGCTGAGCGCCTCTTCGAGCTCGTTGTCGGCTTCGATGATGGCCATGCCGGTGAGCGCGGAGCGTCGTTTGTCGTCGTCGAGGCGCTCGGCAAGCCCGGCCCAGGCATCGGTCGTCTCGGGCGGGCGCATGGCCTCGGAAACGAGCCGCTCGCGCGACGGTCTGATCGGCGCCGCCAGCGGCTTGACCATCTCGCGTGAGGCGTCGATCCGGCCGAGCAGCTTCTTCAGGCCATATTGCGGGTGAGCGGGATGCGGCTTGCTGCTTGCGTCGATTGCCGACCAGGACGCATCGTCGAGCCCGTTGTCCAGGCCCGGCAGGATGACGGCGCCGTAGGGAAGGCGGCTGATCGCGGCAAGCAGTTCGCCTGTTGCCGGGATGGTGCCGGTTGATCCGGCGGCGACGACCGGATGCCCGGGGGCGTCCCGCGTGAGCCTCGCGGCCTCGGCCCGCAGGAGTGCGTCGCGCCTTGCTGCGGGGTCGATCGCCGATTCGTGCTCAAGGATCATCGGCCATTGTTCGGTGGCGATCCGCAGGAAGGCCAGCGTCAGCCGCCAATACTCGGCATGTTCCTCGGGCACGAGGTCGGCCAGGGCGGAAAACGGCTGGGCCTCGGTCTCGAAATCGTCCATCAGACGAGCAAGGTCGCGGGCGAGCAGGGCGGCGTCGGCCGGGCGCACCGGTATCGCCACGGGCTCGTTGCGGCCGGGCACCATAAGCGTGCGGGCGACCGTTCGCCCCCAGGTCAGGACCAGATCGGTCAGCAGGAGCTGGCGGCGAAGCGGATCGAGGGCTGGGCTGAGGGCGAGCGCATCCTCGCTCGTGCCAAGCCCTTCGGCAGCCCGGAATGCAAGCTCGGCCTCGTCGACATCGCCGATCGCCCGGATGCGCGGTAGCAGGATCGCATCCTTGCCGGCGCGCGCGGCCAGAAGCCCGGTGAGGGCGCGGCAGGCCCGGCGCGTCGGCAACAGGACCCGATAGTCGGCCAGATCATGCGTGCCCGGCACAAGCCGCCCGTCCAACAGGCAGTCGGCCAGGGTGTCGAGGAAGGCCGCCGAGGGCGGAATGGTCCACAGGCGTGGTGAGGGGCTCGCCGATGGCATGGCCGGTCCGTTCACGGTGCGCTCGTTGCGATGGCCTTCTCAGCCGCCTCCACTCCCGCCGGCGTGCCGACATGCATCCACAGCCCTTCCAGCCGCAGGCCGAACAGCCGCCCGTGCTCGATGGCGCGGTCAAACAGAAGATTGAGCGAGAACGCCCCGTGCGGGGCGCTGCAGAACAGGTCGGGGGCCACGATGCCGGTTCCCGTATAGACGAATGGCGCGACCTGGCCTTCCTGGCGTCGCGTGATGCGGCCTTCGCCATCCATGTCGAAGTCGCCATAGCCGAAATAGCCGACGCTCTCGGGCGTCGGGGCGAGGGCCAGCAGGGCGTCCATCCGTGTTGGGTCCCAGCTTCCGGCGAGCCGGTCGAGAAGGGGAGCGGCACCCTCGATCCAGATCGTATCGGCGTTGGACAGATAGAATGGAGCGGCGCCAAGGAGCGGCAACGCCTTGGCGATGCCCCCGCCGGTATCGAGCAGTTGCTCGGTTTCGTCGGAGATGACCACCTTGGGGCAGGTCCGGCTGGCAAGATGCTCCGTCAGCATCCCAGCCAGATAATGGGTATTGACCACCGCCCGTTTCACGCCGGCATCGGCGAGCCGGTCGAGCACCCGGTCGATGAGGGCGTGGCCGGCGACCTTGACCAGGGGCTTCGGACGATCATTCGTCAGGGGGCGCATGCGGGTGCCGAGGCCGGCGGCGAGCACCATGGCCGCTTGCGGAGTGGGCTGGCCGGTCCCGGTCATCGTCGTTGCGTTGCCTCGCCTTGGCTGATGCGCAGCTTGGCCGGAAGGTAGGTATCGTACCAGGCCTTCAGAGGCGCCAGCGCCGGATGGGCGATGGCGCTTTCCAGATAGTCCGAGATTCGCGGCAGGTGCGCCAGATAGTGGGGCTTGCCGTCGCGGCGTGCGAGCCGGGCGAAGATGCCGAGGATCTTGGTGTTGCGCTGGGCCGCCATCAGGGCGAACTCCGCCGAGAAGGCCTCGGCGTTGAAGGTCGGGTCATCGAGCTGGCGGCTCGCAATGTAATAGCTTGCCAGCTCGGCCTGAAGCCGGGCGGGGATGTCGACCCGGGCGTCCATGATGAGCGAAGCCACATCATAAGCGCGCGGCCCGATCACCGTGTCCTGAAAATCGAGCAGCCCAACACGGGCGGTTCCTTCCCGCCCGGCCAGCCACAAAAGGTTCGGCGAATGGTAATCGCGGAGCACCCAGCTCCCAGCCGATGACACGATGCGGGGCGCGAGCAGGGTGCGCCAGATCTCGCGAAATCGGTCCTCGGCGTCGGGGGAAAGACGGCTCCCCAGAACATGCGGCACAAACCAGCCGAGCAGCAGATCGCATTCGGCAAGGAAGGCGGACATATCGTAGCGAGACA
>SKQW01000132.1 GCA_007118805.1 Rhodobiaceae bacterium
CGTTCAGCCGGGTTTATCAGGCCGCCGGACCGCCGCTCACGCCCGATGACCCACGCGCTCGCGGCATTCGACGGTCACGCCATTGGCGGTAACCTGAAGGCTGGCCTCGTGGGTGGCGCCATCGCCGGCCAGCGTCACCCTGCCGAGGCTGACCGTGCCGCTCGCCTCGGCGGTAAAGTCGCCACCCTGGCTGATATCGGCGTTGCCCGAGCGGCCGGTGCTGGATACCCGCAGCCGATAGGAGCCTTGCACCGCCTGCGGGGCGTGAACGACGCCCTCAAGGGCGATCATCCCGCCCTGATGGGTGACCTGCACCTCGCAGCTCAGCGCTTCGGGGGGCGGGTCGCCCGCGCCAGCGGCCAACGCCATGCCGGTTGCCCCGATTGCAAGCGCCAGCGGAACCAATCCTGCCCTGGCGCGCCTCACCAAATTGTACATCATCGATCTCCCTGGTGTCTCTCTGGCGGCCCGAGGGGAGCGTGAAGCCCCCTCGGCCCGTCGGGCGCGGGCGCCGCGCCGAGGATCAGCGGCAGTCCTGGACCGTGGCCGCCACATTGCCGCGGCCCGACTGGCTGACCTGCGCATCGCAGCCCCGGCCGGTCTGGACGCTGGCCGCAACGTTGCGGTTGCCGTCCTGGGTCATGATGGCGTTGTGGTTGGCGCCGAACTGCGCGATTCCGGCGGCGTTGTTTCTGCCGCGCTGATAGGTGTCGGCGTGGTTGCGCCGGCCGTTCTGTCCGGTCACGCCGAGATTGCCACGGCCCCGCTGCTGGGACACCGAGGTATTGCCGCGGCCATCCTGATAGATGCCGATCCGGTTGCGATTGCCCGTCTGGGCGCCGCCGGCGGAGTTGCTCCAGCCGAACTGTTCGATGTTGATCTGATTGGCCATGGTCGGAACAGGGCTCAAGCCGATGAGCGCGGCAACGGCGGTGGCGATAAACAATGTCCGGGTCATCTCAGTCTCCTCTGCGTGGCGCGTTCCCATTCGCCAACTGCGAATGATGGCCGTTCTAGAGGGTGCGCGTTGAACCCGGACTGAAGCCGCCCTTTAGCCGGCGTTCACCTGGGGCGGGGTTGCGGCGTCGGCACGCGGCGGCGCGGTGGCACCAAACTTGCGGAGTGTGGGCCGGAGAAGCCTGCAGGGAGCGCCTCGCAATGTCGTTCAAATGCTCTCACATGCTTGGAAACGCAGCGGAAATGCTGTTCAATACGGCTTCGCGCGTGTCCGATCGCCCCGCGGTGATCGATGCATCCGCCGGGTCCGAGACCAGCTATGACTGTCTCAGATCGGACACCCTTGCCATTCTGGCACAGCTCCGCCGGCACGGTGTGGCACCCGGCGAGCGCGTCGCCATCCTGCTGCCGCGTGGGGCCGCGAGCGCCGCGGCCTATTTCGGCGTGCTCGCTGCCGGGGCGGCGGCCGTGCCGGTCAGCGAAGCGCTGAAGCCCCGGCAGATCGATTACATCCTGCGCCATGCCGGGGCGCGGTGCGTGCTCAGCGCCGGCCGGCTGCGCGAGCTTCTGCCCAAAGATATCCCGGCATTGGACGTGGAGGAATTACTCAACGACAAGGCCGACCATGCGCCAACGGGCCCCGTTGCGCGCACCGGCGGCGACCTGGCGCACCTAATCTACACCTCCGGCTCGACCGGAATGCCGAAGGGCGTGGCCGTCTCGCACGGCAACGTATGGGCCGGCACCTCGGCCGTCGTCGACTATCTGGCCATCAACAAGGCCGATCGCATCGCCAGCCTGTTGCCGTTCAGCTTCGATTACGGCCTCAACCAGCTTCTGTGCAGCGTGGCGACCGGCGCAACGCTCGTCGTCGAGCGCTCGCCGGTGCCGCAGCGCATCGTTGAAAGCCTGTTCGCGTTCGAGGTTTCGGTGTTGCCGGCGGTGCCGCCGCTGTGGCTCCAGCTTCTGACCAGCGAGCGCTTCGGCGCGGAGCGGCTGGGCCGCCTGCGCGCGATGACCAATACCGGCGGGCATCTGCCGAAGGAGGCGGTTTGCCGCCTTCGCCACGCCCAGCCGGAGGCCGACCTCATCCTCATGTACGGACTGACGGAGGCGTTCCGCAGCGCCTATCTCTCGCCTCGGCTGGTCGACGCCAAGCCCGGCTCCATCGGGCGGGCCATACCGGGGGCGGAGGTTCTGGTGCTTCGCGAGGACGGAACGCCCTGCGCCGCCGGCGAGGTCGGCGAACTGGTCCATCGCGGCCCGACCGTGACGCTCGGCTACTGGAACGACCCGGCGGCGACTGCGGAGCGGTTCCGCCCCAACCCGCTCCATCCGGCGGGCATGCCCGATGTCGAGCGGGTCGTCTTTTCCGGGGATCTGGTTTATCGCGACGCGGCAGGCGACCACTTTTTCGTCGGCCGCCGCGACAGCCTCATCAAGTCGCTCGGGCACCGCGTCAGCGCCGATGAGGTCTGCGAGGCGCTCTACGCCTCGGGCGAGATCGTGGAAGCGATCATCTCCACCGAGCCGGATGCGATCCGGGGCAGCGCCATCATCGCCCATGTGGTGCTCGACAAGGGCGGCGACCTCGACCGGCTCAAGCGCTTTGCGGCACGTGAACTGCCCCGGCACATGCAGCCCGTGCGCTTCGAGAAGCAGGCTTCGCTTGCCCGCACAGCGAGCGGCAAGCACGACCCCCGCGCAATGGCCGTTCCGGCGGAGTAAAGCCCATGATCCCCGAGGCGATCGGCGAGCTTCTACGGCCACTTGAAGAGTTCGAGGCACTCCGCCGCAGGGCGGCGCGGCTGGGCAGTGGGGTGTGCGACCTTTCCTATGCCAATCCCTATGGCGGCGCCCAGCAGGAGGCGATCGCCGCGCTGCGCCAGGTGCTCGACGAGCCCCGCCTGCTCGATCTGCAATACACGCCGTTCGGCGGGCAGACGCTTGCCCGCCGCCACGTCGCCGACGCGCTGCGGGCAAGCCACGGATTGGCCTTCTGCTTTCGCGACGTGATCCTGACGCCAGGGGCGATGTCCGCCCTTCAGCTTGCGCTGTCGGCGACTGTATCTGCCTCCGAGGAGGTGGTGATCCCGGTTCCGTGCTGGCTCGATTACCCTGTCTATGCACATCATGTCGGTGCTGTGCCGGTGTCCGTCCCACCCTGCAAGGAGACCGGGCGGCTGAATGTTGCCGGCATTGCCGCGGCGATCAGCGACAAGACGCGCGTCGTGCTGCTGTCCCATCCCGCCAACCCGACCGGCGAGAATTACGACAGCCAGACCCTCGCGGCCCTCGCCGAGGCGCTTGCCGAGCGGGAGGCGGCGCTCGGCATCGAGCTTACCGTGGTCGCCGACGAGACCCATCGCGATTTCACGAGGCCGGGCAGCTTTCACAGCCTGGCGCGGCATTTCCCGCGCACGCTGATCGTCTATTCCTTCGGGAAGTACCATTTCCTGCAAGGTCAGCGGATCGGCTACCTCGCCGTATCGCCGGCCCATCCCGAGCGCAAGGACCTTGCGCGCGAACTGGAACGCTGGACGCGGATAACCGGCATCGCCACGCCCACCGCCCTGATGCAGCGCGCGCTTCCGCGCCTGCTGGCGCTGTCCCACGATCACAACTGGCTTGACGATTGGCGAGGCCGGGTCACCACGCGCCTGCGGCGGGCCGGCTATGGCGTGGTCGCGGCAGAGGCGACGCTGTTTGTCTATGTCGAGACCCCGGCCGGCTGGGATGACTGGGAGTTTGCCGCCGCGCTCGCGGCGCGCGGCGTCCTTGTGCTGCCCGCGCCGGTCTTTCACCACACCGGCCATTTCCGGCTGGCGCTCACCGCAAGCGGCGACATGCTGACCCGTGCGCTCGATGTATTGGAGGAGATGGCAACGTCATGCGCAGCCTGACGATTTTCGGCCCACGCGA
>SKQW01000185.1 GCA_007118805.1 Rhodobiaceae bacterium
CAGCGCCAGCAGCCGACGCGCCTGGCCCGCCTGCTTCGTCGCCTTGGCCAGCTCCCGCAAAGCTGGCCCGTCATAATCGTCGCAAAGTGCGATCGCTGCCCCCATGGCGAATCTCCACTGCTCCCATACCCAGGGAGACAGAATTCGCCAGCCTTGGGAATCCCCGAAGAGTCGCCCTCAGCGCAAATTGGTATTAGGTCGCCTGACGCATCTCTCCGCGCAATTGCCTTGTGCATGCACAGTGCAGAATATACGTTTTGATCGTGGACTCCTGTCCCGATGGCCGGGACCAGACTGAGAGGAAAGCGAGAATGACGGCGAAGCCCTCCGCGCCGCTGACGGTGCGCCTGAACCCCGAGGACAATGTAGTGGTGGTGCGCACCGAGATCCTCGCCGGGGTCGACCTCGATACCGACGGCATCGAGACGCGGGAGCACATTCCGGTCGGCCACAAAGTGGCGACCCGCAGGATCGGCCGGGGTGAACCCGTCCTGAAATATGGCCAGATCATCGGCTTCGCGGCGGCGGATATCGCCCCCGGCGAGCACGTCCATACCCACAATCTGGCGATGCAGGATTTTGGCCGCGACTATGCCATCGGGCAGCACAGGCAGCCCACCGACCATGTCCCGGAGGCCGAGCGCGCCACCTTCCAGGGCTATCGCCGGGCCAGCGGCCGGGCCGGCACGCGCAACTATATCGGCGTTTTGACCACGGTGAACTGCTCGGCGACCGTCGCCCGTCAGATCGCCACCCAAATGACGCTGTCAGGCGAACTCGACGCCTATCCCAATGTCGACGGGGTGGTGGCGCTGACCCACGGGACGGGCTGCGGCATGGCCGATAGCGGCGACGGCTTCGCCAATCTCCAGCGTACGGTTTGGGGCTATGCCCGCCATCCCAACTTCGCCGGCATCTTGCTGGTGGGGCTGGGCTGCGAGGTCAACCACGTGGATTTCCTGCTCGACGCCTACGGGATTGAGCGCGGGCCGCGGTTTCAGGTCATGAACATCCAGGACGTCGGTGGCACCCGCAAGACGGTCGAGGCGGGCTGCGGCTACATCCGCGAGATGCTGCCCCATGCCGCCGCGGCGCGGCGCGAGCCCTGCCCGGTCAGCGAGCTCGTCGTCGCCCTCCAGTGTGGGGGTTCGGACGCCTATTCGGGGATTACGGCCAATCCAGCCCTCGGCGCCGCGGCGGACCTCATCGTGCGCCATGGCGGCGCGGCGGTGCTCGCGGAAACGCCGGAGATTTACGGGGCCGAGCACCTGTTGACGCGTCGTGCGGTCAGCGAGGACGTCGCCCAGAAGCTGATCTCGCGCATCCACTGGTGGGAGGACTACACGCGCCGCAATGGCGGCACGCTCGACAACAACCCCTCGCCCGGCAACAAGGCCGGCGGGCTGACGACGATCCTCGAGAAATCGCTCGGCGCCGCTGCCAAGGGCGGGACGACGGATCTCGTGGAGGTCTACCGTTACGCCGAGCAGGTCCAGGCGCGCGGCTTCGTCTTCATGGACACGCCAGGCTATGACCCGGCATCGGTTACCGGCCAGATCGCCGGCGGCTCCAACGTGGTGTGCTTCACCACCGGACGCGGCTCGGTGTCCGGCTACAAGCCGGTGCCCTGCATCAAGATCGCCACCAACTCGGCGATGTATGAGCGCATTTCCGAGGACATGGACGTCAATTGCGGGACCATCCTCGACGGTGCGGCCTCGGTCGAGGAGATGGGCGAAGAGATCTTCCGGCAGATCGTCGCCGTCGCCTCGGGTGCGCACACCAAGTCTGAGGCACAAGGTTTCGGCGATTACGAGTTCGTGCCCTGGCAGATCGGCGCCGTGGTCTGATACCCCAAGATGAAGGCGACGTATCGACGCTTGACCCTGGCGCGTCGTGGGAATCGGCGCTCTCAGGCCGACTTCCTGCCTTGTGTGCCGGCCTGGCCGCTCAGACTTTCGGCGGCCTCGAGATAGGATTGCTCCCGCTCGCGCAGCGCCGGCAGGCCGACGAGCGCCATATAGTCGTCGAAGCTGACCATCCGCTCCTTGAAACCCTGCGAGGTGCCGGTGCGCGCGATCTCCGCATAGAGCTCCCGGAGCATGTGGGCCATGGCGAGCATGCTGGTCACCGGCCATACCACGACGGCAAAGCCGATCTCCTGAAGTTCGTCTGCGGTCACTTCCGGCGAATGGCCGAACTCCACCATGTTCGCAAGCTGATGGCCGCCGACCTGCCGGCACACTCGGCGCATCTCCTCGACGGTCTGCGGCGCTTCGACGAAGAGAAGATCGGCGCCCGCCTCCTTGAACAGGCAGGCCCGCTCGATCGCCGCGTCGAGATCGACGACGGCCCGCGCATCCGTGCGCGCCATGATGACGAGATCGGGATCGGTCCGGGCATCGAGCGCGGCCTTTAGCTTGGCCAGCATCTCCTCGACCGGCACAATGGCCTTGCCCGGCGTGTGGCCACAGCGCTTCGGGAACACTTGGTCCTCAATGAACAGCCCGGCCACCCCGGCCCGTTCATAGGCCTGGACCGCCCGGCGCACATTGGTAACGTTGCCAAAACCGGTATCGGCGTCGGCCAGGACCGGCAGCCCGCTGGCGTCGACCACCCGCGCGTAATGGTCGGCCAGTTCGGTGAGGCCGAGCTGCGAAGTGTCGGGCTGACCAAGCAGCGAGCCGGTGGCGGCGAAGCCGCCCATGGTAAGGGCGGAGAAGCCGGCCTCGGCGGCAATCCGCGCCGACAGCCCATCATGCACCCCGGGCATGGCCAGGATCTCGGGCGCCGCGATAAGCTGGCGGAAACGGCTGGTCAGACGCATGGCAGGCTCCTTGTCGGTTCGCACGGACTATAGCCGCCCGCGCCGCCCGTCAATGCGCCGGTATTTCGCGTGTTCCGCCGGTGCGCCCGAGCGCGTGACCCGCGACACTGCCACTGTCGCTCCTGCCCGCGACGGCGACCGGCGGCCGGCAGATTCAGGCACGACGACGCTCGGACCGCATTAATCCGAGCGCCTCCGCGTGCCCTCATAGGGGCTGTATGGGGCGGGGTTCACTGCAACCGGGGCGAAGCCGGATGCCTACCCAAGCGCGATGCTTGTGCCTCGAATCCGAATTTCGTCACCACTTGCCGCGGTCTTCAAACCAATATCGGATTCGAGAAAAACACTTGCAACCTTATGAATCTTGTGTGGTTTTGGATTTGACGTTCGTTTTGGAGCCTACTGCCAGCTTTGTCACGACCGTCAAATCCACCACACTGTTACCGTCTAACCGGTCACCACGCCCATGATGTCGGACTCCCGCATTACCAGAAGCTCTTTGCCGTCGAGCTTGATCTCGGTGCCCGACCATCTGCCGAACAACACGCGATCGCCGGCCTTGACGTCGGGTGTGAGCGTTTTCCCGTTCTCGCCCCGTGCGCCGGGGCCAACGGCGACCACCTCGCCTTCCTGGGGCTTCTCCTTGGCGGTGTCGGGAATAATGATTCCGCCGGCGGTCGTCTCCTCGGACTCCACGCGCCGGACCACGACGCGGTCGTGCAGAGGACGCAATTCCATCACTACCTCCCCGTTGGGCATTCGTTGAACCTGCTGGTGAAACCCGCCGGCAAAGCTTGTTACCGGCCGGGCGCCGGCGAGATAGGCACAATGCGGGCGCGGGTCAAGACGTCGCCGGCGGGGTACCGACGCGGGTTACGAGCCGGCAGCGCGCTACGAAGCCTTGGCTACCGGAGTTGGGGGCCGGGATGCGGCAAGGGCCCGCCCCGGTGGCGGGCCCATTCTGTCTCTCGCAGCGTGCGCTCAGCTCTCATCGATAGGGGCTGTTGCAGTAGTACCTGTTGCCGTCGTAGCTCAGAAAGGTGTCGGACCGGACATCGTAAGACCGATACCTGTTCAGGCACCAACGCACATGGGCGTCATGGCGGCCGCCCCGGTAGTAGGTGCGCGGCTGGGCAAGGGCCTGTCCGGCCATCGCGCCGAGCGCGAAGCCGAAGATTCCGGCCGCCGCCGCGGCACCGCTACGTCCGCGGCGATAGTGACGCCGGGGATGATAATGGCGATAGGCGTGGCGCCGCGGCCCGCGAAAGCCGCGATGTCCATGGAAGCCGCGATGACGGCGCACGCCCCGGCGACGATACTGCACCTCCTCGACCATCGGGTTTGCTGGCGATGCGTTGTGGCTCACCGCAGGGTTTGCCGGCGCAAGTTGAGCCGCCTTGGCGGGCGAATTTCCGGCTGCGAACACGCCCATTCCGAGGGCGGCCGCTGCAATCAGCGTAATCGGTAACCGCATGATTGTCTCCTTATCGTCAACATGCCCCCGGATATGCAAGTCTATCATAAACGCCGAATATCGCCATTTTGTTCTGGCCATGTTCAGGGAACGGACGGCGGATGACGTTGCCGGCAGAGGCAGCGGCGCTTTCTCCTTCAAGGTGATCTCGCGGCGGCATTCATGGTCCGGCAGGCGCTTTCGCCATAAACGCGAAACCCCAACTCGGACCCCTGCGAGAGGGCGGGCCAGCCTGCATCGTTCACATTTCCGGCCTGCGAATGTGAGAGATGCGGGCTATATTCCCAACACCCGCCCGGCCACCGCATCGAGCTTCTTGACGAGTTCCGGATCGCGCCGCTCAGGGGGAGTCAGGATCGCAGTATCGAGAGCCCGGTCGCTGCCATTGGGACATGGCTCGTGCTTGGCGGGGAAGTCGGCCGCCAGCCGGGCCACCAAGCGGCGGCCGCGCTCGGCGTTCTCCGTCATGACCCGTATGATCTCGGGAACGTCCACATCGCCATGGTCGGGGTGCCAGCAATCGAAGTCGGTGACCATGGCAACCGAGGCGTAACAAATCTCCGCCTCGCGGGCGAGCTTGGCTTCCGGCATGTTGGTCATCCCGATTACGTCGCACCCCCAGCTTCTGTAGAGAAGGGACTCTGCGCGCGTCGAAAACTGCGGCCCTTCCATGGCGAGATATGTGCCGCCGCGCACAAAGCTGATGTCCAGCTCCCTGGCTGCCGCCTCGACGCGGTCGACGAGCCGCGGGCTCACCGGATAGGCAAAGGCGACATGGGCGACGCAGCCCGGCCCGAAGAAGCTCTTCGGCCGGGCGAATGTGCGGTCGATGAACTGATCGACCAGGACAAAGGTGCCCGGCGGCAATTCCTCGCGGAACGAGCCGCAGGCCGACACCGAAATGAGGTCCGTCACGCCTAGGCGCTTGAGCGCATCGATATTGGCGCGATAGTTGATGTCGGTCGGGGGCAGGCGGTGGCCCACGTCATGGCGCGGAAGAAAGTGTACCCGGGTCTCGCCGATCGTACCGCTGACGATATCGCCCGATGGCATGCCCCATGGCGTTGCGACGCGCTCACGCGTGACGTTCTCAAGACCGGGCAGCTCGTACAGGCCGGACCCACCGATTACACCAAGCACCGCCTTGGTCATCGATTTCCCTCCCAAGAAAGCAGAAAGGCCCCGAACCGGGGCCCTTCAAACGCCGCACCTGGCGAGCGTCAATGCTCGACGTCCCGCCACAGCTTGCGCTTGGACAGATACAGCAAGCCTGCGAAGGCAAACAGAAAGATCATCACCTGGAAGCCGAGGCGCTTGCGCTCCTCCATCTTCGGCTCCGCCGCCCACATCAGAAAGGCGCTCACGTCGCGGGCGTAGTTCTCGAGCGTCTCCGGCGTGCCATCGGTGTATTCGATGAAACCGTCGCCGAGGGGCGGCGCCATGGCGATCTGCCCGCCGGGAAAATACGGGTTGAAATGCAAACCGTCCTGGAGCACGAAATCGGGCGGCGGATCCCGATAGCCGGTGAGCAGCGAATAGAGATAATCAGCGCCGCCGTGGCGCGCCTTGGCAATCACCGACAGATCGGGCGGATAAGAACCCATATTGACGGCGCGGGCCGCCTCCTCGTTCGGGTAGGGCGAGGGGAAGCGATCCGCCGCGCTGCCCGGACGCATGAACATGTCGCCCTGCCTGTCGGGCCCGTCCTCGATCTGATGATCGGCCGCGATGGCGCGCACCTCATCCTCTGAGAACTCCGGCCCACCGGGTTGGCCGAGATTGCGGAAAGCAAGCAGATCGAGCCCGTGACAGGCCTGACAGGCTTCCCGGTAGACCTTGAAGCCCCGCTGAACCTGCCCCCGGTCGAACAGTCCGAACGGCCCGGTCCAGCTCCAGGACTGGCTCTCGGGATAGGCCAGAGGATCGGCCGCCTGAGCGGCGGGCGCTCCGGCCAAGCCGGCCACGGCGAGGGCAAGCGCACCCAGCAGGAGGCGCGACCGACGACGGAAGGTGATGAGCCCCTTTAGCATTCTCTTCACGGTCCCCCTCAGCCCCGATGTTCCGGTGCGGCGGTCGCATCGGCCTGGGCGCGCGCCCCGCTTTCGCCCTTTCCGAGCACCGATTCCGATATCGAGGTCGGCACCGGGCGCGGTCTTTCGAAGATGCCCAGAAGCGGCAGGATGATCAGGAAATGCGCGAAATAGTAGGCGGTCAGGATCTGCGCCGCCACGACATAGCCTCCTTCGGCCGGTTGCGCGCCGAGATAGCCAAGCCCGATGCACACGGCGACGAGGATCCAGAAGAACACCTGGAACATCGGCCGATAGGTTCCCGAGCGCACCCGCGAGGTATCAAGCCAGGGCAGCAGGAAAAGGATGAAGATCGAGGCGAACATGAGGACCACGCCCAAAAAGGCATTCGGGATCGCCCGGAGGATCGCGTAGAAGGGCAGGAAATACCACTCCGGCACGATATGGGGCGGCGTCACGAGCGGATCGGCCGGGATGTAGTTGTCCTCGTGCCCGAGGAAGTTCGGCGCGTAGAAGACAAACCCCATGAACACGATCAGGAAGACGATGATCGCGAACAGGTCCTTCACGGTGTAGTACGGATGGAAGGGGATCGTGTCCTTGTCCGACTTCACCTCGACTCCGGTGGGGTTGCCATTGCCCGGCACGTGCAGCGCCCAGATATGCAGGACGACCAGTCCGACGAGCACGAAGGGCAGCAGGTAGTGCAGCGAGAAGAAGCGCTGCAGGGTCGGATTGTCGACCGCGAAGCCGCCCCACAGCCACTCCACAATGGTCGGGCCGATGAAGGGGATGACGCTGAACAGGTTGGTGATGACGGTGGCCGCCCAGAAGCTCATCTGGCCCCAGACCAGCACATAGCCCATGAAGGCGGTGGCCATCATGATTAGCAGGATGACCACGCCGATCATCCACAGCAGCTCGCGCGGCGCCTTGTAGGAGCCGTAATAGAGCCCGCGGAACATATGGATGTAGACGGCCAGGAAGAACATCGACGCGCCGTTGAAGTGCAGGTAGCGCAGGAACCACCCGTAATTCACGTCGCGCATGATGTGCTCGACCGATTCGAAAGCATGGTCGACATGCGGCGTGTAATGCATGGCCAGCACGATGCCGCTGAGGATCTGGACCGCCAGCAGGAAGGTGAGAATGCCGCCGAACGTCCAGAAGTAATTGAGGTTCTTCGGCGTCGGGAAGTCCGTCACCGAGGACTTCATGAGGCTGAACACCGGCAGGCGCGTGTCAAACCAGCGCACCACCGGATTCTTGAAGTGATAGGTACCGTGACCGCTCATCGCATGTGGCCCCCGCCGAACGCCCCGTTCCGTTAGCCGATCTGCACCAGGTTCTCGTCCAGGAACTCATATTCCGGAATGTGCAGATTCTCCGGAGCCGGTCCCCGACGGATACGCCCCGCCATATCGTAATGCGAACCGTGGCAGGGGCAGAACCAGCCGCCGAAGTCGCCCTGCTCGCCGAGCGGGACGCAGCCGAGATGGGTGCATACGCCGATCTGTATGAGCCATTCCTCGCGCCCCGGCACACCGCGATTCTCGTCATCGGCCGTGGCGTCCTCGGGAAGGTTCGCATTCCTGGCGAGCCGGTCCGGCAGGTCGTCAAGCGGAGTCTCTCGCGCCGCCTCCACTTCGGCTTCGGTGCGATGTCGGATGAAAACCGGAACGCCGCGCCACATCACGGTGATGCTCTGCCCCGCGGCAACCCCGCCGATATCGACCTCCACCTGGGCCAGCGCCTCGACGCTAGCATCCGGATTCATCTGGTCGATGAACGGCCACAGGGAGACGGCGACGCCGACGGCGCCGACGGCTCCGGTAGCGATATACAGAAAGTCCCGACGCGTCGGTTCCTGGCTGTGCTCGGCCTGAGTCTGGGCCACGTTCCTATCCCCGAGTCTCGTCCCACGAAACGCCTTGCCTGGTCCGCCACGGTGGGCGGCTGCCCGCCGGCCGGGCGCGGGCCTCTTTTTGCACTCTTGACGGGCGTTGTCCAGCACGCCAGAGCCCAAAAGGGCTATATGTCGCAAGCCCGTCCCGTGTCGATAGATTCGCCATGCGTCTCGCCCTCTACCAGCCAGACATCCCTCAGAATACCGGCACCATGCTGCGCCTAGCCGCCTGCATGGACATCCCCGTCGACATCATCGAGCCGGCCGGCTTTCCCTGGTCGGAGGCGCGCTTTCGGCGCGCCGGGATGGACTATGTCCAGCATGTCTCGATTCGTCGCCACGACAGTTTCGCCGCCTTTGAGGCAGAGCGGGCCGCCGCCGGGCGGCGCCTCGTCCTCATGACCACCCGGGGCGAAACGCCGTATCCGGCCTTTTCCTTTCACGCCGGCGACGTGCTCATGCTAGGGCGCGAGTCGCTCGGGGTCGCCGATGAAGTGCACGCTGCGGCAGATGCCAGGGTGAGAATTCCCATGCGGGCCGGGTTGCGCGCGCTGAATGTCGCGGTCGCGGCGGCCATGGTGCTTGGTGAAGCTCTGCGTCAGACGGGACATCTGGACGCGCTTGGTTGAAGGGACTGGCCGATGAGGGACGGGCACGAGCTCGAAAGGCGCAAGGATACGGCGCGGATCTGGTTCGAATCGCTGCGCGATCGGATCTGCACCGCCTTTGAGACAATCGAGGACGAACTCCCTGAGACAGCCCACTTTGGAGATCGTCCCGCCGGCCGCTTTGGTCGCACGCCGTGGCAGCGCACCGATCATACCGGAGAGCCCGGCGGCGGCGGTGTGATGTCGATGATGTATGGCCGCGTCTTCGAGAAGGTCGGCGTCCATGTGTCGACCGTGCATGGCGCGTTCTCGCCCGAGTTCCGCGACCAGATCCCCGGCGCGTCGGACGATCCGCGCTTCTGGGCTTCGGGCATCTCGCTGATCGCGCACATGCACAATCCCCATGTGCCGGCGGTCCACATGAATACGCGCTTCGTGGTGACCACCAAGGCATGGTTCGGCGGCGGCGCCGACCTGACCCCGGTGCTCGACGCCCGTCGCACCCAGGACGACCCCGATACGAAGGATTTCCACGCCGCCATGCGCGCCGCCTGCGAGGCCCATGGCCGCGACTGGAAGGAATACAAGCAGTGGTGCGACCGCTACTTCTGGCTCAAGCACCGCAATGAGCCGCGCGGCATTGGGGGCATCTTCTACGACTATCTCGACGGCGGCGACTGGGAGGCTGACCTTGCCTTCACGCGGGCGGTGGGCGAAGCTTTTCTCGGCATCTACCCCGACCTTGTCCGGCGCAACTTCACGACGCCCTGGAATGAGCCCGAGCGCGAAGAGCAGCTGGTGCGGCGCGGCCGCTACGTCGAATTCAACCTGCTCTACGACCGCGGCACGATCTTCGGGCTCAAGACGGGCGGGAACGTCAATTCGATCCTGTCGTCGATGCCGCCCGTGGTGAAATGGCCGTGATCGGCGCCCTGCCCCGATCAAGCGTTGCCGAGCCTGTCCCGCGCCTCGTTGAGCAGGGCATCGCGAGACAGGGTGAAATCGCCGGCGATCCACTGTGCCTCCAGTTCGCCAAGCAGCCGGCCGACCGCCGGTCCCTTCGCCATGCCGAGCTTGAGAAGGTCAGCGCCGCGCAGGGGAAACGCCGGCGGCTGCCAATGCTCGGGCAGGGCGACAAGCCCACGCCACCCAGCGTCATCCGCCGGGGCGCCGGCGCGCGCCCAGGCAAGCCGGGCCGCGTCCCGCCAGGCATCCGGCCCGATCTGATACAGAATGCGCTTGCGGTCCGGCTCGTTCAGGCGCGGCGATAAGTCGCGCCACCGCCGGCCGACCGCGACCAGACTGTCGCATTCGGTATTGGACAGGCGCAGCCGCGCACCCAGCCGCGCGCCATCCTCAGGGATGACCACCGCCAGCGCCGCCAGCCGCAGCACGGGATCGGGCGCTGTATCGAGCGACCGGTCGAGCTTGGCAAGCCGCGCCAGCGACGGCCAGTAGGCGACCCCGGCAAGCAGAATCGGCAGGATGCCGGAATCGGCCATGACCTCCACGGTCCGCGCGGCGCCATCGGCCACCAGCAGCCGCAACAGTTCCTGGCGCAGGCGCTCGCCGGACAAGTGCCGCAGGCCGTTGCGCTCGGCGATCACGGCGCTCAGGCCGTCGGCGTCCGGCGCCCCGTGCCCGTACTGCGCGTGGAACCGAAAGAAGCGCAGGATGCGCAGATAGTCCTCCCGGATGCGCTCGGTCGCCTCTCCGATGAAGCGCACGCGTCGTGCCGCGACGTCGTCCCGGCCGCCTACCGGATCGTAGACCAGCCCCGCGGCGTCGGCGTAAAGGGCGTTCATCGTGAAGTCGCGCCGGCGCGCATCTGCCTCCCAGTCGGCGCCGAAGGCGACCGTGGCGTGGCGGCCATGCGTCTCCACATCGTGGCGCAGCGTGGTCACCTCGAAGGGGCGGCCGTCGGCGACGACGGTCACCGTGCCGTGATCGAGGCCCGTGGGCACGGCCTTCATGCCGGCCGTTTCGGCTCGTGCAACAACTTCCTGGGGCGCGGCCGTGGTGGCCAGATCGATGTCGTGCGGCTGGTCCGCGCCCATCAGCGCGTTGCGTACCGCTCCGCCGACAACACGGGTCTCGACCCCGTTACCGTTGAGCGCGGCCAAGACGCTGGCAAGCGGCTCGGCCCGGAGCCAGCCCGCATCGGCGAGTCGCTCGGGCACGGCTCACCTCACTCAAAGCCACCGGGGACGAGCACGCCATCCTCGAAGCGGGCCGGCACATAGGTCCCCCCCGGCCCGGCGCCAGTGAACATGGCGATGATGAAGAAACTGCCGATGGTCAGGACGAGTCCGCCGACCGCCAGCCAGTAGACCGGCGAGCCTTCCCAGCCCTCCCGCTTCAGCGGGTCCATGCGCGAGAAATAGAGGTAGAAGCCGTAGACGATGAACGGCAGCAGGAACATGAAGAGATAGAAGCCGACGACACGAAGCATCAGCGATAGACCCTGTTATAGAGATTGCGCAGGATGCCGGCGGTGGCGCCCCAGATATAGTGCTCGCCATAGGGCATTGCATAATATTTGCGCCTGAGCCCGCGCCATACGCCACTGTGGCGTTGATGGTTGCCCGGTTCCATCAGGAAGCCGAGCGGCACTTCGAACACCGCCGCCACCTCGCTGGGATCGGGCTTGAGCGGGGCTCCTGGATCGACCAGCGCGACCGCCGGGACAATCGCATAGCCGGTGCCCGTGCGATAGAGGTCGAGATAACCGAGCGGCTCGACATAGCGCGCGATCAGTCCGATCTCCTCCTGCGCCTCGCGTAGCGCAGCGGCCAGCGGTCCGCCGTCCTGGGGATCGATCTTTCCGCCAGGAAACGAGACCTGGCCGGCATGGGTCGGCAGATCGTCGCACCGGCGGGTCAGGATCACAGTGGCGCCGTCGGGCCTGGCCACGATCGGCACGAGCACGGCGGCCGGCCGCGGCGCCTCACTGATGAAATGCTCGATCGGCTGATCGCGATTGAGGTCATGATCCCCGATGGCGCCGGGATCGTCCTCCCCGAGCGGCGGTTCGGAATTGAGCCTGGTTCGCGCCAACCGTCGCAAGCGCTGGGGATCGAAGTGGCCGGCGGCGGCCGTATCGACCGGCGGCCCGCTGTCCAACGAACTGGTCAAGAACAGGCCTCCGTCCCCTCGCCCGGCGCGATCACAAAGAATTGTCCGGCGCTCCACACCCCCAGTGCCGGCCCCTCAGCCATCGCCTCCTCGACGGCGAGCGCGACGAGGTCGTAGGTCACGCTACGCGCAACGAGGGCGTCCAGCCCGCCACGGACCCGCACATAGGGCTTGAGGCCGTCGGTGCCCTCTTCCTGCAAAAAGCGCAGCGGATGCTCGGCATCGACGGACACCACATCGTCGGCATTTGTCCGGAACGCGATACGCTGGCTCCGGCCTTCGCCTTCGACGGCCATCTCCACGGCAAGAAACGGCGCGTCATCGACCGTGATACCGATCTTTTCGACTGGCGTCACAAGGTAGTGCCGACCGTCTGCATCGCGGCGCAACACGGAAGAGAACAGCTTGACCAGCGGCTTCCGGCCAATCGGCGTGCCCATGTAGAACCAGGTGGCATCCGCGGCGATGCGGATGTCGAGATCACCGCAATAGGGCGGATTCCACCTCTCCACCGGGGGGAGCCCCCTGGCGGTTGCCGAACGGGCGGCAGCTTCCAGCGCCGCGATCCCGCCGCTGGCGCTATCGCCGCGATGGGCGGGGGAGCCGATTTCGTCGGCCATAGTTCTGCCCATCTCGCGCAGCCTCATCCCTTCCCACGGCTGATCGCTTCCCACACATCGTGATAAGGTAGCCGTGCCGGCGCCGCCGTGTGCACCTGATTCGGCCGAACCAACGCGCCGAATAACGAATCCGTAACAGGGCCGACCACTGGCCGAAGCCCTGCAACTGAGCCATATAGGCCGTTCGCTAGCCATATAGACGAGGCCATGACAGCGATCAATCAAACCACGGACGATATCGTCGAAGCCGCCGACGCCACCGCCCAGCGCTTGCAACGGGTGCGCGACGCCATCGGAGAGGTCATTTTCGGCCAGGAGAGCGTCGTCGAAAATGCCCTTGTAACCGTGCTTTCCGGCGGCCATGCCCTGCTAGTCGGCGTGCCGGGACTCGCCAAGACCCGCCTTGTGGAAACTATGGGCACGGTGCTTGGTATGGAGGCGGGACGGGTTCAATTCACCCCGGACCTGATGCCCTCCGACATCCTCGGCGCGGAAGTTCTGGAGCAGCAGGCCGACGGGGGACGCAGTTTCCGTTTCATTAGGGGGCCCATCTTCTGTCAGCTTCTCATGGCCGACGAAATCAATCGGGCGAGCCCGCGCACGCAGTCGGCCCTGCTTCAGGCGATGCAGGAGCACCATGTGACCGTGGCCGGCAATCGCCACGATCTGCCGCGGCCGTTCCATGTGCTTGCCACCCAGAACCCGCTCGAACAGGAGGGCACCTATCCGCTGCCCGAGGCGCAGCTCGACCGGTTCCTGATGCAGATCGACGTCAACTATCCCGATCTGGCGGCGGAGCGGCGCATGCTGTTCGAGACCACGGGCAGCGATGAGACCACCGTGCGGAGCGTCATGACGCCGGACGAAGTCATGACCGCGCAGCGGCTTGTCCGCCGCATGCCAGTGGGTGAGTCGGTCGCCGAAGCGATCCTGCAGCTGGTACGTTCGGCGCGACCGGGCGAGGGCGACGCGGAGGTCGATGC
>SKQW01000263.1 GCA_007118805.1 Rhodobiaceae bacterium
CCTCGCGCAGGGGCGTGCGGGAGACGTCGAGGCGCTCCGACAGGGCGCGCTCGCGGATCGGCGTTCCCGGCGACAGCTCGTCCTGGATGATCATCTCGCGGATCATATGGGCGACGCGCTCCGGCTTGAGCCGGGCCGGCGTCGGCGCCGCGCGGCCGGATCTGGGGAACACGGTCACCGATGCGCTCGTCACGATGGGGCGCTCCAGCTCAACTCGACATGCCGCACTATGCCAGCCCACTATAGCAGCCTTGGTGCGGCGGCGCAGGGCGCTCGCGCCGGGGGCGTGGCCCGGTTGGTCTCCGGGCCGCTAACCCCGGTTGCGTGCGAGCGCGAAGCAGAAGGGGCGGCGAGCGGGCGCCGCCCGTCTCCGTACAATGGCGATCGAAATCGATCCGTCAGCGGCCGCGGCTATTGCCCGGAAAACTCAGGCTTGCGCTTTTCGAGGAAGGCGCGATAGCCCTCGGCGAAATCCTTGGTCGAGAAGCAGGTGAAGTTCTCCTCGGTCTCCGCCGGCGTTAGTGGCCGGGGATCCATCAGCCGGGTGGCGAACTTCTTGTGCCAGCGCGCCACCAGGGGCGCTCCTTCCGCGATCAGCCCGGCGCTCTTCATCACCGCCTCGTCGAGCGTGCCGTCCGCCACCACGCGGTTGACCAACCCCATGCGCAGGGCCTCCTCGCTGTCGAAGATGTCGCCCTCCAGCAGGATGCGCAGCGTATTCGAGCGGCCGACCAGCTCGACCAGCCCGCGCATCTCCTCATAGGCCACGACAAGGCCGAGCTTCTTGGCCGGGATGCCGAAGCGTGCCTTGTGAACCGCGATGCGCAGGTCGGTGCAGCAGGCGATCTCCAGCCCGCCGCCGACACACAGCCCGTTGATCGCCGCGATCGTGGGATGGCGGCAGTCGCGCAGCGCCGAGAGCGTGGCGTGATTGCGGGCGCCATAGGCGCGCGCCTTCTCGACCGTCGAGCGGTTCTCCTCGAACTCGGATATGTCGGCGCCGGCGCTGAACGCGGTGTCGCCCTTGCCCGTCAGGATCACGCAGCGCAGGGATTCCTCGGCGTCGAGGTCGCGCATCAACGCGCCCAGCTGGTCCCACATCGCGTTGTTGAGCGCATTGCGGCGCGCCTCGTGGTCGATGGTCAAACGCACGATCCCGCCGCCGAGATCCTCCCGCACGATTTCTCCGGGCATGGTTTCAGCTCCTCTTGGTCAATCGGCCTTGCATGGTGGCACTTCCAGCCCCCTCGATGTCGCCGCCCTTCGGCGCCACCGCTTGGCAGGAGCGCATAGCGCAGATTTGAACCGAGAGCTAATCCGGCTCCACCGCGATCACCCGCGCCGGCGCCCCATCGGCATCTGGCAAGCTCAAGGGGAGGGCATAGATGGTGGTCCGCGGCCCCGCCAGCGCTCCGAAATTGCAGGCATATTCGATGAGGATCACGCCGTTGCGTAACAACACATCGTGGCTGACGAACTCTTCCAGCGGGCGGCACTCGCCGTCAAGCAGCAGCCGGATCGGATAGTCCTGGGGGAAATCCGGCACCAGCGCCTTGATCTTTCGGTCGAGCAGCCATTGGCAGGCGCTGCGCGACAGATATGGCGATTGGGTCCAGAACTCGCGGCTGTGTAGCGAGCGCTTCTCGTCCCAGCGCGTCCGCAACAGGGCAATGTCGCCATGGCGCAGGTGGCTGCCGCAGACGGCCAGATCATCGGCGGTGATCTCGCTGTTGGCAGGCAGGTGCGACAGCTCGACGATGGCCGCCGCGCCACAGGTCTGATCGAGGGGCGTGGCCGAGGAGGTCGGCCCGTCGGGCAGGATATGGCGGGGGGCGTCGATGTGGGTATAGCCGTGCACGGCAAGGCCGAGCCAGGTCACCTGGAAGGCATCACCCCTGGCGAAGTCGGATTTCAGGCTACGCTCCATGGGCCACCGGAAATGCGGCTCGATCGGAACGCTGAGATCGACGATGCGTGGCATGGGTTGCTCCTTGGCGGCCGGCAACGAGGCCCGGCATGTTGGCTATCGGGATCGCCGTGACCGGTGGCGGGCGGGCGTTACATTGACCGTTGGAGCCGGTCAGGATGCGCCGCCCCGTTCGGCGCCATCGGGATCGGCAGGATGCGCCGCAATGCGGTCCCGGTGGCCGGTCAATATTGCGCCGGCCCGTTCCCACATGACGTAAAGCGCGGGGATCAGGATGATGCCGACGATCGTGGCCATCGCCATGCCGCCCAATACGGTGATGCCCATGGACACCCGGCTCGCCGCGCCCGGGCCGGTGGCGACGGCGAGAGGAACCACGCCAAGGATGAACGCGAACGCCGTCATCAGCACCGCGCGGAAGCGCATATGCGCGCCTTCGATTGCCGCCTGCACCAGGTCGACGCCCGCCTCGTGGCGTTCCTTGGCAAATTCGACGATGAGGATCGCGTTCTTCGCGGCAAGGCCGATCAGCAGCACCATGCCGATCTGAGCGTAGACATTGTTGACCATGCCGAGCAGGAAGATCGTGCCGATCGCGCCGAGGGCAGCGACGGCCACCGAAGTGATCACCGCGAAGGGGATCGTCCAGCTCTCGTACTGGGCGACCAGGAACAGATAGCCGAAAATGAGCGCCAGGGCGAAGATGAAGCTCAACTGACCCGACGCGGTCGCCTCCTGATAACTCATGCCGGACCATTCAACGGCGTACCCGTCGGGCAAGGAATCGTTGGCCGCCTGCTCGATGGCGGCCATTGCCTGACCAGAGGAAAACCCGGCCGCCACGTCACCGTTGATTGTGACCGACGGGAACTGGTTGTAGCGGCCGACCATGCTGGGTCCGAGCTGGGACTCCACCGATGCCAGGGTGCGCACCGGCACCATTTCGCCGCGGCTGTTGCGCACATGGACGTTCAGGATGTCGTCTGGCGTCGTGCGATATCGGGCATCGGCCTCCAGATTGATCTGATAGGTGCGGCCGAGCATGATGAAGTCGTCGACATAGAACGAGCCGAGCTGAGCCTGGAGGGTTTGGTACAGCGTCGCCATGGGGATGCCGAGGCTCTCGGCCCTTGTCGGATCGACATCCAGATAAAGGCGCGGCACCTCGGCCGAGAAGCTTGAATACGCCGAGGCGACGGACGGTTCCGCGTTCATCACCGAGACCAGGGCACGCATCGTAGCCGCAAGCTCGTGAGACGACTGGCCGCCAAGGGCTTCGAGCCGGAGGTCGAAGCCGCCGGTCACGCTCACGCCCGGAATGGCCGGCGGCGAGAATGCCAGGATGTCGGCTTCGGCAATCCGGCCCGCCCGTGTCATGAGACTTCGGTGGACGCCGCGCAGCGAGGTCTCCGCGGTGGTGCGCTGGTCCCAAGGCTCGAGCACGGCGATGGCGAACGCGGCATTCGACGAGATGGCGCCGCTCAAGAGCGAGTAGCCGGAAATCGTGATGACGTCGGCAACGCCGGGAGTGTCGGCGAGCAGCTCCTCGATGCGGCTCGTGACCTGCTCGGTGCGCGCCAAGGAGGCGGCGTCGGGAAGTTGAATGGTGACGAAGAGCGCGCCCTGATCCTCCATCGGTACGAAGCCTTGCGGCGTGCGCTCGAACAGATAGGCAGTTGCCCCCGCCGCGGCGACAACGGCAAGACCGGCCAGTAGCGATCGGTGCGCGAGCATGCCGACGACGCGGCCGTACCCGCTACGCGTATGGTACAGTGCAAGATTGAACCAGCGTAGCGGCCCGCGCACCTCTCGCGGACGCCGCAGCACCATCCCGCACAGGGCCGGGCTCAGCGTCAATGCGACAATGGCCGACAGGGTGACCGCCACGCAGAGCGTGGCGGCAAACTGCAGATAGAGCTGGCCGGTAATCCCCGGCAGGAAGGCGACCGGTGCGAACACCGCGATCAGAACGAGCGTGGTCGAGATGATCGGGCCAGTGACCTGATGCATCGCTTGGCGTGACGCCTCCTTGGCGCCGATCTCCGGATCCTCCTCCATAATGCGCTGGGTGTTTTCCACCACCACGATGGCATCGTCGACCACAAGGCCGATGGCCAGGATGATGGCGAAGAGGGTGATGGTGTTCGCCGTGAAGCCAAGGGCCAGCAGAACGGCGAATGTGCCAATCAGCGAGACCGGTATCGCCAGCGCCGGGACCAGGGTCGACCGAAGATCCTGAAGGAAGAGGAAAACGACGACAAGGACGATGATGCCCGCCAGGGCCAGCGTGAAGACGATCTCGTCGATGGTGGCGCTGACGAACGTCGTTGCGTCGTAGACCACCTTGTATTCGAGATCGTCCGGAAACCGGGTTTTTAGCCGCTCAAGCTCTGCGCGGACATTCCGGGCGACGTCAAGCGCGTTTGCGCCGGGCGCCTGATAAACGGCGACTGTCGTCGCAGGTTGGCCATTCAGCTTGCTGATCGAAGCATAGTAACGCGCTCCGAGTTCGACGCGTGCGACATCGCTCACCCGCACCACGCCGCCATCCTCGTTAATGCGCACAATTATGGCGCCAAACTCCTCGGGCGTGGCGAGGCGGCCGCGGGCCGTAATACTAAACTGCATCGCCTGATCGTCGAAGGTCGGCGGGGCGCCGATCTGACCAAGCGCGGCCTGAGCGTTCTGGGACTGGATTGCGCCTGCAATATCCTCTGGCGTGATACCCAACGCGGTCATCCGGTCCGAATCGAGCCAAACCCGCATCGCGTAGTCTAGGGCACCCATCAGGGTCGCTTCGCCGACCCCGTCCACGCGCGACAGAGCGTCGCGCACATTGATCGACGTGAAGTTGGACACGAAGAGCGGGGCGTGCGTGCCCTCCGGCGAAAACACATTGGCGACCATGAGGAAGCCAGGGTTTTGCTTTGAGACCGTTACGCCGAGGCGGGACACCATGTCTGGAAGCTGGGAGGTGACCCGCGCGACACGGTTTTGAACGTTGATCTGGGCGAGGTCGGGGTCCGTCCCAATTTCGAAGGTGACGGTCAGGGTGTAACTGCCGTCGGCGGACGAGCTCGACGACATGTAGATCATGTTCTCCACC
Organism: Rhodobiaceae bacterium; assembly: GCA_007118805.1. Lineage (GTDB taxonomy): Bacteria > Pseudomonadota > Alphaproteobacteria > Rhizobiales > Tepidamorphaceae > SKQW01. The sequence goes on from SKQW01000263.1 coordinate 5,034, forward strand.
CCGTTGACGGCCTCCTCGATGGGCGCTGCCACGGTCTGCGATACCGTCTCGGCGTCAGCGCCGGGATAACTCGCCTGGACCTGAACAACGGGCGGCGCGATATCGGGATACTGTGCGACCGGAATGGCGGAGATCGCCATGACGCCAATGAGCGTGATGACGATAGAGACGACAATGGCCAGACGCGGCCGGTCGATAAAGATGCCCGAGATCACGTTCAGCTTCCGGAGTCGGCTTGCTGAGGCGTCACGATCTGCCCGGGTCGAACTCGTTGCAGACCGGCCACGACGATTAGCTCGCCTTCCTGAAGGCCGCTGGTTACCACCACGCCGTCGGCGGTCTGCTCGGCCGTCTCGATACGGCGGATTTGAGCCCGGTCATCGTCGTCCAAGACGAGCACGTAAGGGCCGTCCCGGTCCCGCAGGACGGCGCCCGCAGGTATCGCAACGACCGGATGCGCCTCACCCTCCTCCACGGCCACGTTGACGAACTGGCCGGACACCAGTAGGCCATCGGGATTCGGGAACTCGGCCCAAATCGCGATGGTGCCCGTGGCGGGATCGACGCGATTGTCGATGAAGGCGATTTCGCCGGCGTGCGGGTATTGCCGTCCGTCCGCCAGACGCAGCTTCGGGACGACCGCACCGCGCATTCCTTCTTCGGACACGCCAAGTAGCGCTTCCGCGACAGCCAGATGGTCGCGTTCGGAGATCGAGAAGCGCACGCGGATCGGATCCGATTGAACGATCGTTGCGAGTGCCCCTGTCTGTGGCGACACCAGATTCCCGCCAGTGATGGCGGCGCGCCCGATCCGACCGGCGATTGGCGAGACGATCCGCGTGTAGGACAGGTGCAATTCGGCGGTCTGGACGTTCGCCTTGGCGCGCGCGATCTGAGCCTCGGCTGAGTGAACCCGTGCCTGGGCTTCGTCGCGCCTGGCAATCGCCATGTCCAGCACCGCCTGGGGGGCGGCGTCGCGGTCCACCAGCGTCGTCTGCCGGTCCACCTCCTGCTGTGCTTGGGTCAATGCGGCTTGGGCTGCCGACAACTCGGCCTCGGCCACGGCGAGCGAGGCATTGGCGGCAGCTAGCTCGGCCTCGTAGGGCCCCCGCTCGACCTCGAAGAGCACCTGGCCCCTCTCAATAAGTCCGCCCTCTTCGAAGTCGATGGCTTCGAGGAAGCCCTCGACACGTGCCTTGAGCTCGACCTCCTGGAGCGCTTCCACGCGGCCAACAAAATCTCTGCCTCTGGTTCGAGTGTCCATGGTGACCGGCGCGACGATCACCGCGGGCGCGCCGCCGGAAGTGACGTCATCCTGCGCATGTCCCGGCGCCAGTCCCGCCAACGCCATGCTCGAAACGAGCACCACGGCGGCAATGGCGCTGCGCGTCGGCGCCACGCTGCGAACTCGTTGCCATCGAATGTCTGAGGGACTCATCCTGGGCTCCCCGGATACGACCTTTCCCGTGCACGATTTCGCGAGCGCGAAAGCCTCGCCGATAGCCCCACTATCGGCATCGCCTTTTCCCTCTCATCCGCCACCTCGCCACCCAACGCGGCCCCATCCCAATTCTCAACCGGGCTCTAATGTGTCTTCCGAGATATTGACGAGGCATTATTGGCCGGTGGCCGGTCGACAGTCGAGTCCGGGTCTTGCCGCCATTGCGGCCGCTTTCCAGGTGGGCGCCCGTCGCAAAGCCAGGTGGCGCCCCGTTGGTTGACGGTTGCGGGCTGACGCGAGGCACTCCCTGCCATCTTCTCCTTGACTTTGGAACAAAACAAGAACATAATAACGTTTTGGGAGGACGGCATGGACGTATTGCGTGATATCTGTGCTCTGATGGCGCTGACCCTGTTCGGCCAGATGTTGGTGACTTGGATGGGGCTGGCGCTGACGCTGTAGCCCTTGTCCACAGGATCGCATGGGGTTTCGGCGAATCAGCCGGCCCGCGCGTAGATTGGGGGTGGTGGACTTGACGGGCGTCACCCAGCTTGCAGCGGACTCCGGAACGAACGTCAAGTCCAGGACCACACTGGTTCATAAGGTTGCCAGTGTCCTTGTCGATTCCGAAGTGCGTATCGCGAATGCTGCGAACGGAAGCGGATTTCGGAGTTGGGGCACGAGTGCGGCTGAGACGGGGTGTATCCGGCAAATGTTTGTCGGCAGATCGTCCTGGAATCGGTCATTGAACAGGGCAGGGGCATGCCGGGCTTCATTCATCTCAGAGCGCATTCAGCCTATTCGCTGCTCGAGGGGGCGCTGCCGCTCGACCGGCTGTTGCAGCTGGCTTGGGCGGACGGCCAGCCGGCGCTGGGGATCGCCGACCGCAACAACCTCTTTGGTGCGCTCGAATTCGCAGAACTCGCGGCCAAGAAGGGGGTGCAGCCGATCATCGGCTGCACCCTCGGCCTCGATCTCGGGGAGGCGGCTGGCGCAAGTCGCAGCGTCCGGCGCGAGAGCCCCCCATCCATCGTTCTGTTGGCTCGCAACGAGGCCGGCTATCGAAATCTGATGCAGCTTTCAAGCCGGGCGTTCCTGGATGGTGACGGGACAAGCGAGCCGGCGGTGGAGCTCGCACTTCTGAAATCGCACGCCGAGGGTCTGATCGCCCTGACCGGCGGGCCCGATGGGCCGATCGACCGGCGGCTTGCCGGGCGCAATGCGGCGGCGGCGCGCGATCTGCTCGAAGCCCTAGCCGCGGCGTTTCCGGAGCGGCTATATGTCGAGCTCCAGCGACACGATACGCAGGCCGAGCGGGCCGTCGAGCCGCAACTCGTCGAGCTGGCCTATGATCTCGGCTTGCCGTTGGTTGCCACCAACCAGCCCTACTTTCCCGCCCCGGATGATTACGAGGCCCACGACGCCTTGATCTGCATTGCGGAAGGCGCTGCCGTGGCCGCAGCGGATCGCCGGCAGCTGACGCCTGAGCATTACTTCAAGTCGCGCTCGGAGATGACGGCCGTCTTCGCCGACCTTCCCGAAGCGCTGGAGAATACCGTCGAGATCGCCCGGCTCTGTCAATATCGGCCACGCACCCGCGAGCCGATCCTGCCGCGTTATACCCGCGACCTGGACGGGATGGAGGAGGTCAACGAAGCCGCCGAGATGCGCCGGCAGGCGCATGAAGGCCTGACTCGCCGGCTCGATGTTCATGGCCTGGCGCCCGGTGCCAGTGAGGAAACCTATCTAGCGCGCCTCGATTACGAGCTCGGCGTCATCGAGCGGATGCAGTATGCCGGCTACTTCCTGATCGTCGCCGATTTCATCAAGTGGGCGAAGGCGCACGATATACCGGTCGGGCCCGGCCGCGGATCGGGGGCCGGCTCGCTGGTCGCCTGGGCGCTCGACATCACCGACCTCGACCCGCTCAGATTCGGGCTGCTCTTCGAGCGCTTCCTCAATCCGGAGCGCGTGTCCATGCCCGACTTCGACATCGACTTCTGCCCCAACGGGCGTGACCGCGTGATCGGCTATGTCCAGCAGAAATACGGCGTCAGCAATGTCGCGCAGATCATTACCTTCGGCACGCTTCAGGCGCGCGCCGTAGTGCGCGATGTCGCGCGCGTGCTCGGAATCTCATACGGCCGGGCCGACCAGATCTCGAAGATGATCCCCCACAACCCGGCCAATCCGGTGCGGCTTGCCGAGGCCATCGACGGCGAGCCGCGGCTCCAGGCGGCGCGCGACGACGATCCGGCGATCGCGCAGCTCCTCGACATTGCGCTGCGGCTCGAGGGGCTCTACCGCCACGCCTCGACCCACGCCGCCGGCGTCGTCATCGGCGACCGGCCACTCGAGGAACTGGTGCCGCTTTACAAGGACCCGCGCTCTGAGATGCCGGCCACCCAGTTCAACATGAAGTGGACCGAGGCGGCCGGCCTCGTGAAGTTTGACTTCCTCGGGCTGAAGACCTTGACCGTGCTCGACATTACCGCCCGGCTGCTGGCGCAGCGAGGCCTGAAGCTCGATCTTGCGGCGTTGCCGCTCGATGATCGCGCGACCTTCGAGATGCTGTCGCGCGGCGAGACGGTCGGCGTGTTTCAGCTGGAATCGGGCGGCATGCGCAGCGCCATCCTCGGCATGCGTCCCGACCGCTTCGAGGATATCGTGGCCCTGGTCGCGCTGTACCGGCCCGGCCCGATGGCCAACATCCCCACCTATAATGACCGCAAGCACGGCCGCGAGACGCCGGACTACATCCACGAAAAGATCGAGCCGATCCTGAAGGAGACCTTCGGGGTCATCATCTATCAGGAACAGGTGATGCAGATCGCCCAGGAGCTTGCCGGCTACTCGTTGGGCGAGGCCGACCTGCTGCGCCGCGCCATGGGCAAGAAGATCCGCGCCGAAATGGAAAAGCAGCGCAAGCGGTTTGTTTCCGGCGCGGTCGAGCGAGGGGTCGGGACCGCCCAGGCCGAATACATCTTCGAGCTGCTCGCCAAGTTCGCCGATTACGGCTTCAACAAGTCGCATGCGGCAGCCTATGCGCTCGTGGCCTATCAGACGGCCTATCTCAAGGCGAACTACCCGACGGAGTTCCTGGCCGCGTCGATGACACTCGAAATGGCGAGCGCGGAAAAGGTCAGCCTGTTCCGGCGCGAGGCGGAGCGGATGGGGATTCGAGTGGCCCCGCCGTCGATCAACAAGGGGGGCGTCGAGTTTTCCGTCGAGGACGGAATCATCCATTACTCGCTGGCGGCGCTCCGGAATGTCGGCCGACAGGCGGTCGAACACATCTGCGAGGTGCGCAGCGACCGCCCCTTTGCGAGCCTGGCCGACTTCGCCGCGCGGATCAGTCCGCGCTTCCTGAACAAGCGCGCGCTCGAGGGGCTGGCCGCCGCCGGCGCCTTTGACGAGCTCGAGGCTGACCGGGCCCAGGTCTTCCGGGCCGTCGAGACCATCCTGTCGGTTGCTGCCCGCAGCGAGAACGGACGTTTGAACGGGCAGGATGAGCTGTTCGGAGGCGAGGCGGACCGCGCCGAGCCGCTCCATCTGCCGGCCGGCGAACCCTGGCTTCCCGCAGAGCGGCTGACCCATGAATTCAACGCGATCGGCTCGTTTCTCTCCGGTCATCCCCTCGATGCCTATCAGGGCATTCTCCAGCGCCTGCGCGTGCAGTCGATTGCCGAGTTTCAGGAGGCGATGGGCGCGGGCGCGACAGCCGGTCGGTTGGCCGGAATCGTGGTCTCGAAGAGCGAAAATCGAACCCGGACCGGGTCCCGGATGGGCGTAGTGGTGGTATCGGATCCCACCGGTCAGATCGAGACCGTCGCCTTCTCGGAGCTGCTTGGGGAAGCGCGGTCGGTGCTGGAGCCGGGAACCTGCGTAGAGATGCAGGTCAGCGTCGATCAGTTTGGCGACCTTCAGCGGGTGCGTCTTCAAAAGGTCCGCCGGCTCGACGAGCTTGCCGAGCAGCGCCCGGGAAATATCCGGGTGTTCTTGCGCGATCAGGCGCCGGTAGCTCAGCTCACGCGCCACCTTGCCGAGGCGGGGGCAGGCGAGGTCTCTCTGGTGGTCAAGGTCGACGAGCCCGAAAGCGAGATCGAGATCCGATTGCCCCGGCGCTACCGGATTGCGCCCCAGGCGGCCGCTGCCATCAGGGAAGTGCCGGGAGTACTCGACGTGCAGGAGTACTAGCCCGACCGAGGCGGCCTCGCTTGCTCACTCGCACGGCTTTTCCTTGAAGATGACGCACTGTGGTCGTGGGCGGTTGCAACTGGACTCGCGCGGCCCTATAACGCTGCCATCTCGCACGCGGGCGCACCCGCATGGCCGTAGCCATGCGCTTCCGGTGTCGCCGGTGATTTCACCGGTGGCTCGGCCCGCGGAGGATCAACCGGATAAGGAGTTCACAGGGCCATGGCATTGCCCAGCTTTACGATGCGCCAGTTGCTGGAGTCTGGCGTTCACTTCGGTCATCAAACCCATCGCTGGAACCCCAAGATGAAGCAGTACATCTTCGGGGAGCGCAACAACATTCACATCATCGACCTTGCGCAGACGGTGCCGCTTCTCCATCGCGCGCTGCAGGCGATCAGCGACACTGTCGCCTCGGGCGGGCGCGTGCTGTTCGTGGGCACCAAGCGCCAGGCGGCCGATCTGGTGTCCGACGCGGCGAAGCGCTCGGCGCAGTATTTCGTCAATTCGCGCTGGCTCGGCGGAACGCTGACCAACTGGAAGACCATCTCCAATTCCATTCGGCGGCTGCGCCGCGTGGAGGAGATCCTTTCCGGGGAAACCGGCGAGGCGCAGGCCCTCACCAAGAAGGAGCGCCTCCGGCTGACCCGTGAGCGCGACAAACTGGAGCGCGCCCTCGGCGGCATCAAGGACATGGGCGGGCAGCCCGACCTCCTATTCGTGATCGATACGAACAAGGAGGCAATTGCCATCAAGGAGGCGCAGCGACTGAATATTCCGGTGGCGGCGGTTCTTGACTCCAATTCCGATCCGGAAGGAATCGCCTATCCCATTCCGGGCAATGACGATGCGGGGCGGGCGATCAGCTTTTATTGCGATCTTGTGGCCCGTGCCGTCATCGAGGGCATCTCGCGCGGGCAGGGGGATGTCGGGTTCGATGTCGGCGAGGCCGAGGAACCGGTGGCGGAAAGCGCGCTGTCCGCTGCGCCCGAGCCGGATGTCGCGGCGGCGGCATCGCCGGGCGTCGAAGCTGCCGGGGCGGTGAGCGAGGCTGTCGAGGACGTCCCGGCCGCCGCCGTCAAGGGGCTGACCTTCGAGACGCTGGACGCGCCGCGCGGCGTCCCGGATGATCTGAAGAAGATCCCGGGCCTCGGCCCGATGATCGAGCAGCGGCTCAACGATTTGGGCATCTTTCATTTCTGGCAGCTTGCCCAGCTAAACGGCTCCGATATCCAGCAGATCGAGGAAGAGCTGAAGATCAAGGGGCGGATCGAACGCGATGGCTGGGTGGCACAGGCGGCCCGGCTGGCTGAGGGAGAGGAATAAGGCCCTGGGTGAGGGGCGCGGTGACGCATGTCCCAGGGTTTGTGCGGACGTATCTGGCGGCAGGCCTCGCAACCGGGGCGCGGCTCGTCTTGCCGTCCAGCATCACATTGAGACGGCCCGGGCTGGGCCGATGGCACTTTAGGGTTTCAGGAGGCCAAGATGGCTGAAATAACAGCGTCCCAGGTTAAGGCGCTGCGCGACAAGACGGGCGCGGGCATGATGGATTGCAAGTCGGCGCTGGCCGAGACCGGCGGCGACATGGAGGCGGCGGTCGATTGGCTGCGCGCCAAGGGATTGTCAAAGGCGGCCAAGAAGGCCGGACGCGTGGCCGCGGAGGGCCTGGTGGCGGTGGCCGGTGGCGGCACGGCACAGGCCGCGGTGGTCGAGGTCAATGCCGAGACCGACTTCGTGGCCCGCAACGAGACGTTTCAGGAGTTGGTCTCCTCGGTGGCGAAGATCGCGCTGTCGGTCGATGGCAATGATCAGGCGCTGCGCAAGGCAACGTATCCCGGTACCTCCAACACCGTGGAGGACCACATCCGCGAGACGGTTGCCCAGATCGGCGAAAATTTGGCGCTGCGCCGCGCCGCCGGCCTCAAGGTCGAAAGGGGAGTGGTTTCGAGCTATGTGCACGGCGCCGTGGTGCCGGACATGGGCCGAATTGGGGTCCTCGTCGCGCTCCAATCAGATGCCGATCAAGCAAAGCTCGACGGATTCGGTCGTCAGCTCGCCATGCATGTCGCCGCGTCGACGCCGCTGGCGGTCGATGTGAGCGATCTCGATCCGGCGCTGATCGAGCGCGAGCGCAGCATCCTGCGGGAACAGGCCCGTGAATCGGGCAAGCCGGAGGAGATCATCGAGAAGATGATCGAAGGGCGTCTGCGCAAATATTACGAGGAGGCTGTCCTGCTCAAGCAGACCTTCGTCATCGATGGGGATCAGACCGTCGAGCAGGCGATCGAGGCGGCATCGAAGGAACTCGGCACGCCGATCCGGGTGACCGGTTTTGAGCGCTACGCGCTGGGCGAGGGGATCGAGAAGGACGAATCCGACTTTGCCGCCGAGGTCGCGGCGGCGGCCGGCGGCTGACCGCGCCTCGGCAAGACCCGGCCCTGATCGATGTCCGATACGCCCGCTTATCAGCGCGTCCTCCTCAAAGTGTCGGGGGAGGCCCTGATGGGCCCTGCGGAGTTCGGGGTCGACATGCCGACGGTGGACCGCATTGCGGGCGAGGCGGTCGCCGCGGCGCAGACCGGCGCCGAGATCGGCCTCGTGGTGGGTGCGGGTAACATCTTTCGCGGCGTCGCCGGCGTTGCCCGCGGGATGGACAGGGCCAGCGCCGACTATATGGGCATGCTGGCCACCGTGATGAATGCGCTTGCCCTGGGCAACGCCATCGAGCGGGCCGGGGGGATGGCGCGGGTGATGTCCGCCATCCCGATGGAGGCGATCTGCGAAACCTATACGCGGAACCGGGCCCTGTCGCACCTTGAGGCTGGTCGGATCGTGGTGTTTGGCGGCGGCACGGGGAGC
>SKQW01000375.1 GCA_007118805.1 Rhodobiaceae bacterium
ACGACATCCTCGCCCATTGCTGCGAGGCCTGGAACAGGCTTGTCGAGCAGCCTTGGCTGATCATGTCCATCGGCTTGCGGGATTGGGCCCATGAGTTCTGATCAGCGCGGGTTGGTATAAGGCGATCCCCGAAAAGGCGAACAAGACTCTCACCGACAAGGCGAATCTGGCACCGCTGCCGCTCTTTGTGCTGGCGCTCATGGCCGGCGTGTACATCGCATTTGGATCGATCTTCTCCCTTGTGGTTCTGGCGGTCCCGGATGACGCGGTTCCCTTCGGAATACTTCAGCTGCTCGCGGGACTTGCCTTCTCGCTTGGGCTGATCCTCGTAATCGTTGCGGGGGCGGAGCTGTTCACGGGGAACACGCTGATGGCCGGGCTGTGGTTCGACGGGTCCGTCGGGCCGGGAACGATTGCGCGTGCCTGGGCGATCGCCTACGCGGGAAACTTCATCGGTTCCGTGGCCGCTGTCGCCTTGTTCATATTTGCCACGGGCCATCTGGCCGGCGATGGTCTTGTCGGTGCAGCAGGACTGGAGGTTGCCGACGAGAAGACCGCGCTCGCCTTCCACGAGGCCTTCGCCTCGGGCATCCTTGCCAATATGCTAGTGTGCCTTGCTGTCTGGATGACGTTTGCGGCACGGACCATCCCGGGCAAGATTATCGCCCTGGTGCCGCCCATTGGCGCCTTTGTCGCGGCCGGGCTGGAGCACTCGGTCGCCAATATGTCGCTTATCCCCTTTGGCCTGCTGGTCAAACAGGCGGCAGGGCCAGATTTCTGGACAGCGGCCTCCGTCGCGGCCGGAGACTACCCCACGCTGACTACGGGATGGATGCTATGGAACATCGTATGGGCCAGCATAGGGAACGTTCTTGGTGGCGGCGTCGTCGCGGCGGCCTACTTGTATTCATATAAAGATTAAGATGTGCAGCCATCCATGATCGCCTATAGACCATGAGCTGAAAGGCGTCACTGGCATCACCAATAGCGTCGCGCTGAAGCCGTCGGTCCAAGTCTTCGACGTGAAGAAGAAGATCGAGGATGCGCTCAGGAGGCACGCCGAGGGAGCCCATGGCGCGACTGAGGCCTCCGTAAGCTTGAGCAAATCCCCCGTCAGACCTGCGCACTCCAAGTTTGTGTCCTCTCCTTCGTCTTGCGGACCTCAATTTACTTTTTCCGAACAAGGATATAAGGGAACATTCGGCACGAGCTTTCAAAGCGCGTTGACGCTCGGCTCGTGTAGGGAAACGACGTGCCGGGGCTGAAAAAAGTAGCTGATGCACCACCGGCCGAACACGCCCTTGCCTCTCCATAGACTGGACGAAGCGAGATTCAGGCGCGCCCTGCCATTCCATCCATTCTTGTGCTTCCCGCAAAGAAGTCGACCGGAACGCGCATCCGCGCCAAAAAGGATCAAGCGCGGGCGATCCGGACCACGGCGAAGGGAGGGAATTGCATCGTTCCGCCGCCCGGCACGTTTCCGGTCGGCTTGTACATGAAATCCGGATCGGCCGCCGCCTCGGTGAAGCTGTCCGCATCAAGCAGCGCCGTGGCGCCCTCGAATCCTGCCGGCAACACCAGCTCGCGCGCCACGTCCATCAGGTTGGCGGCCCAGATCTCGCGCCCGCCGGGACCATCGGCAGCCAGGACCTGCACTTCGCGGATCGAAGAGACTGTCATGTCGTAAAGCGGCGCGTCGGCCAGGCGCGCCATCCCCTTGAAGACGTGGAAGACGGGGTAGAGGCCTCCTGCCTCGTCGAAATAGGGCTGCCCATAACCCATTGGCACATGGACCAGGCCGAATTCGCCGACACCGCCCCCGAGGGTGATCCAGTCGACGCCTCCTCGGGCAAAATGCGCGAAATAGCCGAGCGTCCACGCCGCGCCCAACTGACCGCGTGGGCGTGGGTCCATCCGGTTCATCGCCTGCCGGATGTTATGGGGATTGTCCATCGGCGCTTCGCCATAGGGGTTGGCCCGCATCCCCATGGCGCTGGGCCCGACATGAACCGGCTTGCCCTCGACGATCGCCTCGACGCTCTTGGCCATGTACGGGAGAGATTCGAGCCCCTCCATGAGCGAGCGATCGTCGCCCGCGTGCATCAGGCCACAGGTCGTGAAGGTTACGAGATCGAGGGGCGCCAGCGGCGGGCGTTTGCGATTGAGCTCGGTGAAATAGCTGAACATTCCGCCGCCTATGTAGGACTCGGGGAAGGCCTTGCGCCCGGCGGCATAGACGTCCTCCAGCGGTGGGCAGGGCGGCCAGGGGCTGCCGGGCAGCGTGCATTTGAGGTCCGGCGCCGGAGACAGCAGCACCACGGGGAAGGGCGCCCCAGTGGCGGCGACGGCACGCCCCAGCTTTGCGATCTCCTCCTCGAAATCGTCGAGGCCGACCACGACGGCTTCGAGCCAGGCTTCGGCATTGAGCGCGTGGGCAATATCGGCCGCCTTCTTGAGGTCGTCGGGGCCATGGCCTTGCCGCGGATCGTAGTAGCACACCACCCGGGCCGGCCGCGCCTGGCGCAACATGTCGATCGCTTTGGCAGTTCGGTCCGCCAGTTCCGGTTCCAATCCAAGGCCGAGCGGAGGCACGGTTCCGATCCGCTCGCCTAGGGCGAGTTCAATCTTGCTACCTTGCGTACCGCCAAGCGCCGACGGCCTGCCTTCGATCGAAATCGTGACCTGCTGCTCCAGCCGAGTGCCCTTCTCAAGAGTGTAGGGCCAGGGCAAGGCGAGTGGACGGACATAGGTCTTGTAAGAGGCATCGGTCCAGTTGCGCTGATCCTCCATCTCGAAGGAATCGCCTTCCATGAGGCAGCGCACCTTGAGTCCGCGAACCGGTTGATGGGTTATCGCCCGAAGATCCATCATGGGCTGATAGGGATCTATGAGGTCCGGGAACTGTCCTTCAACAACCCTGCCGTCGACATGTTCGATTGTGGCCGGCTGGCCCGCAACGCCGTCAAGGGCATGCAGGACAACGAATCCGGTCCGATTGGTGACGAAGTCGGTTATGGCATCGCCGATCCCTTGGAAGGTCAGTTGCCCGCTCGCATCGCCGACGATCTCTGCGGCGTAGCGGAACTCCTGGTCCGCGTCGCGCACAGTGGCGTCATAGGTCACGCGGAACCGGTCCCCATCTTGGTCGATCCTCAAGTTGGAGATTTCCGGATTGTAGGTGGCCCAGTTGCGGTCGCGGACGATGTAGGACAGGCCCCGAATAAGCTCGATTCCGTCATATCGGATATACCGCAGATTGCCCGCTTCGAGGTCGGCGGTCAGCTTGCCAGCCTGCAGGCGCCGGGGCGGCTCGACGGATTCCTCGGTTCCGTACAGGCGAATGGCGGTAGATGGATTCGCACTCATGAGGCTAGCCTCCCCGTTTGCTGATTATTCAGTGTTCAGCTTGCACTGCGCCGGCTCAGAATGCTCTCGACGAGCAGGGCAAAGATGATGATCGCGCCGATGGCAGAGCCCTGCCAGAACGGTGAGACACCCAGCAGGTTCAAGCCGTTTCGAATCATCACCATGATGAGCACGCCGATCAGCGTCCCGGCAATCGAACCGCGCCCGCCGTAAAGGCTCGCGCCGCCGATAACCACTGCGGCGATCGCATCGAGCTCAAAGAGGTTGCCGGTCAGCGGATCGACCGAAAGGATCTGAGCGGTCAGAAAGGTGACCGCGATGGCCGCGAAGGCCCCACTACTGTCCGGTTTAGATTGGGGCGAGATCGAGGTGCATTTGCCTTCGGTCGGTTGGTGGCGGGTGGGGTGGTGATTTGAGGGCGTTGATGGGGCGTCGATGCATGAGGTTGAGGCC
>SKQW01000262.1 GCA_007118805.1 Rhodobiaceae bacterium
GGGCCGGCGGCCCGGCTGGCCCGCAATCGAGCGCCGGGGCCCGGCGATCCGCCATGCGACGCTGCCGGTCCAGCGCATCGTCGCGGCCTTTGGCCGCCGCGCCGTCCCGGCGCGCCTGTCCGCCGATGCCGGCGGCTACCTGTGCAACTACGCCACCTATCTCTCGCTCGGGCTGGCGCCCCGGGGGGCGCTGACCGGCTTCGTCCATTTGCCGTGGCCGGGGGAGGTGAGGGCGCCGCGCGCCCCCGACGGGCGCCCGGATTGGTCGCGTCTCGAAATCGCGATCGAGGAGGCGATTCGCGTTACGGCGATTGCGGCGCGCGCCAACAGGCGGAGCGGGGGCACTGAGAGCCTCGCGGCAAGCTCGTCAATCTGACTCCTCGCCCAGCCGGGGCGCGGGCCGCTCGGCGACCATGCGCTCACCATCGATGACGATGGGGCTGGCGACCGTCGGAACGGGGGTGCCGTCGGCGTCGAGCTTGCGCTGCATTCCGCGGTGGACGACCTGCGGGTCGGCGAAAACCTCGGCCACCGAATTGATCGGCCCGGCCGGAACCCCGGCCCTCTCCAGCGCAGCCATCAGCGATTCCCGCGTGAAGCTGGCGGTGCGCTCGGCGATCTGCGCGCACAGCCGCTCCCGGTTGGCCACCCGGTCGGCATTGCTTCGGTAATCCGGCGCTGCCGCCAGCTCCGGGCTGCCGATGACCTCGCACAGACGCTTGAACTGGGCGTCGTTTCCGGTCGCGATGATGAGATGGCCGTCCGAGGCCGGAAAGACCTGATAGGGCACGATATTGGGGTGGGCGTTGCCGAGGCGGCGCGGCGCGGTGCCGGTGACCAGATAGTTCATCGCCTGGTTGGCGAGCACGCTGACCTGGGTATCCAGCAGGGCCATATCGATATGGGCGCCCTGGCCGGTCTCCTCGCGCCGGCGCAGCGCGGCGAGGATGGCCAGCGCCGCGTAGAGGCCGGTGAAGATGTCGGCGAATGCCACGCCGATCTTCATCGGCTCGCCGTCGGGAGCGCCGGTCAGATCCATGATGCCGCCCATGCCCTGGATCAGGAAGTCGTAGCCCGCGCGGTTGGCATAGGGGCCGTCCTGGCCGAAGCCGGTGATCGAGCAATAGACGAGGCGAGGATTGACCGCCTTCAGGCTCTCATAGTCGAGCCCGAAACGCTTCAGGCCGCCGACCTTGAAATTCTCGATAAGCGCATCGGCCGAGGCGACCAACTCACGCAACTTCGCCCGGTCGTCCTCGCTCTCGAAATCGACGGTGATCGACGACTTGCCCCGATTGGTGGAATGGAAATAGGCGGCGCCAAGGTTCTCGCCTTCGCTCCCGGTCACGAAGGGCGGGCCCCATCCGCGGGTATCGTCGCCGGTTCCGGCGCGCTCGACCTTGATCACCTCGGCGCCGAGATCGGCCAGGGTCTGGCCCGCCCACGGCCCGGCCAGAATGCGCGCCAGCTCGATGACCCGGAGTCCGGCAAGCGGCTTCGTCATGGACAACCGGCCGCGCGGCCCAGTGGGGACCCGCACATGACGAACTTCCGGCTTGCGGCCCGAAGGCGCTGGCGCCCGGCGTATCGTTGCGTTGCTGGAAAGCGTGCCGTCACGGATGGAGCTCGCGGCAGCTCAGAAGAATGCCTGGAGCCCGGTCTGGGAACGGCCGAGAATGAGGGCGTGGATGTCGTGTGTGCCCTCATAGGTGTTGACCGTCTCCAGATTGGAAAGGTGGCGCATCACGTGGTACTCGTCGGCAATGCCGTTGCCGCCATGCATATCGCGCGCGGCGCGGGCAATATCGAGCGCCTTGCCGCAATTGTTGCGCTTCAACAGGCTGATCGCTTCCGGCATGAGCTTGCCCTCGTCGATCAGCCGGCCCAGCCGCAGGGCCCCCTGAAGGCCGAGGGTGATCTCGGTCTGCATGTCGGCCAGCTTCTTCTGGATGAGCTGGTTGGCGGCCAGCGGCCGACCGAACTGCTTGCGCTCGAGCGTGTAGTCTCGCGCTGCGTGCCAGCAGAACTCCGCCGCGCCCATCGAGCCCCAGCAGATGCCGAAGCGAGCCCGGTTGAGGCAGCCGAATGGCCCCTTGAGGCCTGAGACATTTGGCAGCAGCGCGTCCTCCGGCACCTCGACACCGTCCATGACCACCTGTCCGGTTACGGACGCCCGCAGGGACAGCTTGCCCTCGAGCTTGGGCGCCGTTAGCCCCTTCATGCCCTTCTCCAGCACGAAGCCGCGGATTTCGTCATTGTGTTCGGCCGACTTGGCCCAGATCACGAAGACGTCGGCGATCGGCGCGTTGGAGATCCAGGTCTTGGAGCCGGTAAGCCGGTAGCCGCCATCGATCTTTTGTGCGCGCGTCGTCATGCCGCCGGGGTCGGAGCCGTGATCGGGTTCGGTCAGGCCGAAGCAGCCGACGAACTCGCCGGTTGCAAGCTTCGGTAGGTATTTCCGGCGCTGGTTCTCGTCGCCATAGGCGTGGATCGGATGCATGACGAGCGAGGACTGGACGCTCATCATCGAGCGATAGCCGGAATCAACGCGCTCGATCTCACGGGCGATCAGCCCGTAGGACACGTATCCCACCTCGGAGCCGCCATACGCCTCGGGCAGGGTCGCACCGAATAATCCAAGTTCGCCCATTTCGTTGAAGACGGTGCGGTCGACCTTCTCCTCGCGATAGGCCTCGAGGATGCGCGGCATCAGCTTGCTCTGGGCATAGTCGCGGGCGGAGTCGCGGATCATGCGCTCCTCCTCGGTGAGCTGCTCCTCGAGGAGGAATGGGTCCTCCCAGGCGAAGCGGGCAACCGCGGTCGGCGATTTGGGGCTTTCGGCAAGCGACATGGCGTTCACTCCAGTTAGGCGCGCTGGCTCCTTGCGGGCAGGTCTAGACCACCCTGGCGGTTTTGGCGAGTGATCCCGACACCCGGCTTCACTGCGCCTTTTCGGCAACCGTCAGAACGAAGGCGTAGATCAAAGCGACTTCCTTCAGCCGATCGAAGCGGCCCGAGGCGCCGGCATGGCCAGCATCCATATTGGTGCGCAACAGTAAAAGATTGTCGTCCGTCCGGGTGGCGCGCAGTCGGGCCACCCATTTCGCCGGCTCCCAGTAAGTCACGCGCGGATCGGTCAGGCCGGCCAGCGCCAGAATGTGCGGATAGGCCTGCGGCCGGACGTTGTCGTAGGGCGAATAGGCGGCGATGGCGTCGAAGGCTTCGGCGCTGTCCAGCGGATTGCCCCATTCGGGCCATTCCGGCGGCGTCAGTGGCAGGCTGTCGTCGAGCATGGTGTTCAGGACGTCGACGAAGGGCACCTCGGCGACGATCCCCAGGAACAGCTCGGGCGCCATGTTGGCGACCGCGCCCATCAGCATGCCGCCGGCCGAGCCGCCCTGTGCAAGGACGCGCCTGCGCGCGGTCACGCCCGTGTCGATCAGATGCTCGGCGGCGCTGATGAAATCCGTGAACGTGTTGACCTTCTTCTCGGCCTTGCCCTCGCGGTACCAGCGATAGCCCTTCTCCTTGCCGCCCCGCACATGGGCGACGGCAAAAACGAAGCCACGGTCGACCAGCGACAGGATGTTGGTATTGAAGGCTGCCGGCATGGCGATGCCGTAGGCGCCATAGCCGTAGAGCAGGCAGGGCGCCGAGCCGTCGAACGGCGTCTCCTTCAGGCTGAGCACAGTCACGGGCACCGTCTCGCCGTCCTCGGTCGGTGCCTGAAGGCGGCGCGCCGTGTAGCGCGCCGGATCGTGGCCGCTTGGCACTTCCTGTTCCTTGCGCAGGGTGCGCGCGCGACTTTCCATGTCGTAGTCGTAGACACGGGCCGGCGTGGTCGGCGAGGAGTAGGTGAAGCGGATCGTCGCGGTATCGAACTCGTAGCCCGGCGACAGGCCGAGCGAGTAAGCCTCCTCGTCGAAGGCGATTTCGTGCTCGGCATCGTCGGCAAGGCGCCGGATGACGATGCGCGGCAGGCCGTCCTCGCGCTCCAGCCGCACCAGATGGCCGGCATAGCACA
The DNA here is from genome assembly GCA_007118805.1 of Rhodobiaceae bacterium. Classification (GTDB taxonomy): domain Bacteria; phylum Pseudomonadota; class Alphaproteobacteria; order Rhizobiales; family Tepidamorphaceae; genus SKQW01. The sequence continues at coordinate 4,025 of SKQW01000262.1, forward strand.
CGTGATCGAGAATCAGGCGCCCTGGCCGGTGCGCAACGAGATCGACCCAGTTGGCGGGCGCCGGCGCGTCGAGCGGCACCGCGGCGATCCGGAAATCCTCGGCATCGCGGTCATTGGTCAGGATGACGAGACGCTCGCCGTGATGCTCGACCTGATATTCGACGCCCTTGCGCCGGGCGGCCACCAGCCGGGGCGTGCTGGCCGGATCGGCGGCCTCGACCAGCCGCGCCTCGGAGGTCTCGTGATCGTGGGCATCGATGACGATGAAACGACCGGACTGGGTCTTGCCGACGCCGACGAAGAAGCCGGGGTCGGGCTCTTCATAGACAACGACGTCGTCGCTCGCCTCGGTGCCGATCTCGTGGCGCAGTACTTTGCAAGGGCGGTGATTGGCGTCGAGCCAGGTGTAGAAGATGTGCCGGCCATCCGCCGACCACACCGCGCCGCCGGTTGTCTCAGCAATCGAATCGGCAAGCTCACGGCCCGACGCGAGGTCGCGCAGGCGTAAGGTGAAATACTCCGAGCCCGTCTCGTCGCTCGCCCAGGCCAGTAGCCTGTGATCGGGGCTGTGCTCTGCGCCGCCGAGGCGGAAATAGGCCTTGCCCTTGCTGAGGGCGTCGCCGTCGAGAAGCACCTCCTCCGTGCCGCCGGAACGCGGCGTGCGGACAAGGCGCGGATGCTCCGCCCCGATGACATAGCGCACGGCATAGGCATAGGGCCCGTCGGGGGCGGGCACGCTGGAATCGTCCTCCTTGATACGCCCCTTCATCTCCGCGAAGAGGCGCTCCTGGAGCGCTTCGGTATGCTTGAGAACTGCCGCGGTGTGGGCGTTCTCTGCTTCCAGATAGGCGCGGATGTCGGCGGCGAGCTTCGCCGGATCGCGCATCACCTCCTGCCAGTTGTCGGCCCTGAGCCAGGCATAGTCGTCGGTGCGCGAACGGCCGTGATGGGTCGTGGTGGCGGGCCGGCGCTCGGCGCGTGGCGGGGCGGGGGGCTCGGCACGGGGTCCGGGCGCGGGATTATGCCGCATCGCCGCCGGCCCGATCCGCTTCGGCTTTGAGTTGCAGCGCGTGGCCGTTGATGCAGTAGCGCAGGCCGGTGGGCGGCGGACCGTCCGGGAAAACATGGCCAAGATGGGCGTCACAGTCGGTGCAGCGCACCTCGGTGCGGGTCATGAACAGGCTGTTATCGGTATATTCGGCAACCGCTTCGCCACTAAGCGGCGCCCAGAAGCTGGGCCAGCCGGAGCCGGAATCATATTTGGTTTCGGAGGAAAACAGCGGCTGGCCGCAGCAGATGCAGGCATAGGTGCCGGGGCGCTTGTCATTGACATAAGGGCCGGTGAAGGCGCGCTCGGTGCCATGCCGGCGGGTGACCTCATATTGCTCCGGGGTCAGCTGGCGGCGCCATTCGGCGTCTGATTTCAAGACCTTGGGGGTGCGTTCGCCCTGTGTCATGCCATGCACTCCTTGCTTGCCTGGAGGGAGAGTTAGCGCGTTCGCGGGCGCGAAGCCAGATGGTGTCGGCGACAAGGCGCGCGGTGCGACACACGGGACGAACCACTGGACGAACCGGGTCGTGAGACAGCCAATTGGACGGGCCAGCCGGGACACCGCCCCATCCCCGGGCGCTGCTGATGGCGACGCCGGCGTGCCCATCCGCTCCTGTTTTCATTGACGCGGCAATTGGCGTTCGCTAATCCCTCCCCCCGACCTTGGCATATTGAATTCATGGCGACGCGCTCGCGCCCACGACGGTGAGCGCGAGAGGGGGCAACTTCTAGGGGAAGCGAATGGCGCGGCTCGCCAGCCTGTTTGTCTTGCTGTGCGTCTTCTGGATCCTGCTATCCGGGCAGTTCAAGGCCTGGCTGCTGATCGTCGGGCTGTTGTCGATCCTGCTGGTCACATGGACGGCCTGGCGGATGCGGCTCATCGATGACGAGGGGCTGCCGCTCGGCCTGACGCGCGGCGCCTTCACCTACTGGCCATGGCTGGCGGTGGAGATCATCAAGGCGGCGATCAACGCAACGCGCCTGATCCTCAATCCGAAGCTGCCCATCGCGCCGACCATGGTCCGGGTCAAGGGCAGCCAGAAGACAGCGGCCGGCTTCACCACTTACGCCAACTCGATCACCCTGACGCCGGGCACGATCTCGGTGGAGGCGACCGGGTCCTCTCGCGAGATTCTGGTCCATGCCCTCAACGAGCCACTCGCCGAGGAGCTGGAAGGGGGCGATTTCGACAAGCGCGTGACCCGTTTCGAGGCGGCCTCATGATGTTCGCCGTCGCCGCCATCGCCGTGCTGATTGCGCTGGCGCTCGCGGTGGTGCGGGTGCTCGCCGGGCCGACCGTGTTTGACCGGCTGGTGGCCGCCAACAAGATCGGCAACGCGGTCATCCTTCTGGTGGCGATCTTCGGCTTCCTGACGGGCCGGCCGGAATGGCTCGACATCGGGATACTTTACGGGCTGCTTAACATCATCGCCGTGTTCGCGGTGCTCAAGTTCCTGCGCTATGGCGATCTCGGCGTGACCGGCGGCGAGGAGCCCACGGACTGATGCTGGACCTCGTCATCGACGCCATAAGCTGGATCCTGATTCTCGCCGGCAGCTTCTTCCTGGTGGTCGGGGCGATCGGCCTCAACCGCATGCCGGACGTTTTCAGCCGCTTGCAGGCGACCGGGGTCAGCGATACCGCCGGCGCCGGCTTCATCCTGCTCGCGCTGGTGTTCCAGGCCGGCTTCACGCTGGTCGCGGTCAAGCTGATCTTCTTGATCCTGATCTTCCTGTTCACCGCGCCGGTGGCCACCCACGCGGTGACCCGGGCGGCGCTCTCGGTCGGGGTGACGCCGCGGCTCTTCGACGCGAGCGGGCGCCAGCGACGCAAGATCACCGAGGAGGTGATGCGGGCCAAGACGGCGGCGCGCCCGGAGCCGGCGGCGCAGCAGAAGGGCAAGGGCAAGCCAGGGGCGCGAAAGAAGGGAGGCCGGTCATCGAAGCGCTGATCAACATGGTGCTGCTGACGCTGCTCGCCGTGGTCGCCATCGGCATCGTGCGGCTGCGCAACCTGTTCGCCGTGGTCATTCTGGGCGCGGTCTACAGCTTCCTGATCGCCACGGTGTTCCTGGTGCTCGACGCGCCGGACGTGGCGATGACCGAGGCCGCGGTGGGCGCCGGCATCGCCACGGTGATGATGCTGGCGGTGCTCCATCTGACCAAGACCGACGAGAGCCGGCCGCGCCAGCCGCAGATCTTTCCGCTGTTCGTTTCGGCGGTCACCGGCGCGGCCCTGATCTACGGCACGCTCGACCTGCCGCCCTTCGGCGAGGCGGACACGCCGGTCCACACCCATGTCGGCCCCTATTATCTGAGCCAGTCGATCCCCGACACCGGCGTGCCCAACGTGGTCGCCTCGGTGCTGGCGAGCTATCGCGGCTGGGACACGCTGGGCGAGGTTGTGGTGATCTTCACCGCCGCGATCGGCGTGCTTTTGCTGCTGCGCCGCGCGCAACGCCCGACCCGGCAGGCAACAAGGAGCCGTCGCGATGCGCCTTGACGTCATCCTGCGGGTGATCGCCAAGCTGCTGCTGCCCTTCACGGTGGTGTTCGGCTTCTATGTGCATTTCCATGCCGAGACGAGCCCCGGCGGGGGCTTCCAGGCCGGCGTGGTGATCGGCGCCGGGGTGATCCTCTATGCGATCATTTTCGGGCTCGACGAGGCGATCAAGATCGTGCCGGTGCGGGTGGTGGAGCTGCTGGTCTCCGTCGGCACGCTGATCTTCCTCGGCGTGGGCATCGTCGGCTGGCTTCTGGGTGGCAACTATCTGGATTACTACGCGCTGCCGATCGCTGACCCGATCATCTCCCAGGAGGTCGGCATCCATCTGGTGGAGATCGGCGTATTGATGGCGGTGACCGGCGCCGTCATCGCGATCTTCTATGCGTTCGCCGGGCGAGGGCGGAGCCGATGATCGAAGCGATCCCCGACCTCGTCCACCACTATAACCACTGGGTTTCCATCTTCCTGATGGTGTGCGGCCTCTATATCGTGGTCGCTCGCGGCAACATGGTGAAGAAGCTGGTCGGGCTCACCGTGTTCCAGACCGCGGTATTCCTGCTCTATATCAGCGCCGGCAAGATTCTCGGCGGTACCCCGCCCATCATTGCCGAGGGCTACGAGCACTACGCCAACCCGCTGCCGCATGTGCTCATCCTGACCGCCATTGTCGTCGGCGTGGCGACCCTCGCCGTGGGCCTCGGCCTGGTCGTGCGCATCAACGAAGCCTTCGGCACGATCGAAGAGGAAGAGATCTTCGAGAGGGGCGAGCAGGAATGATCGCCGATCATCTGCCCGCGCTGCAGGTCGTCCTGCCGCTCGTCGCCGCGACCGTGTGCGCGATGGTTGACCGGCGCCATGTGGCTTATGTCATCGCGCTCCTGACCAGCTTCGCGATGCCGCTGATCGCGGTGGCGCTCCTGATCCAGGTGCTCGATCAAGGGGTTATCTCATATGCCATGGGCGGATGGGAACCGCCGATCGGCATCGAGTATCGCATCGATGTAGCCAATGCCTTCGTGCTGGTGATCCTGTCGCTGGTCGCCGCGCTGATCATGCCCTACGCCGCGCGCAGCGTCGCCGCCGAGATCCCGGAGAACAAGCAGGCCTGGTTCTACTGCATGTATCTCCTGTGCCTGTCGGGTCTGCTCGGCATTACGATCACCGGCGACGCCTTCAACGCCTTCGTCTTCCTCGAGATCTCCTCGCTGGCCACCTATGTGCTGATCGCCATGGGCGCGGACCGGCGCGCGCTCCTCGCCGCCTTTCAGTATCTCGTCATGGGCACGATCGGCGCGACCTTCTATGTCGTCGGCGTCGGCCTGCTCTACACCATGACCGGCACGCTGAACTTCGCCGACATCGCGGCGCGGCTTCAGGAGCTCGACATCGAGACCTCGCGGCCGGTCCTCGCCGCGCTCGCCTTCATCACGGTGGGCATCGGGCTGAAGGTTGCCATGTTCCCGCTGCACGCTTGGCTGCCCAACGCCTATGCCGGCGCACCCTCGGTGGCCACCGCCTTCCTGGCCGCCACGGCGACCAAGGTCGCGGTCTATCTGCTGCTGCGCTACTTCTACACGATCTTCGGCTTCGACGTCGTTTTCGTCCAGCACCCGGTGGCGCAGGTGCTGCTGATACTCGCGGTGGCGGGCATGTTCGCCGGATCGCTGATCGCGATCTTCCAGGACAACATCAAGCGGATGCTGGCCTGGTCCTCGGTGGCCCAGATCGGTTACATCCTGCTCGGCGTCTCGCTGATCAACCACACCGCGCTGACCGGCGGCATCGTCCATCTGTTCAATCACGCGCTGATCAAGGGAGCGCTGTTCTTCGCCGTGGGCGGCTTTGCCCTGATGGCGGGCACGGTGCGCATCAGCCAGCTCGCCGGCATCGGCCGGACCATGCCGGTGACCATGGCCGCCTTCGTGCTGGCCGGCCTGTCGCTCATCGGGGTGCCCGGCACTGTCGGCTTCGTCTCGAAGTGGTATCTGGTGCTCGGCGCCTTCGAGGCCGGCATGTGGTGGGTCGGCTTCCTGATCCTCATCACCTCGCTGCTCGCGGTGGTCTATCTCGGGCGGGTGGTCGAGGTCGCCTTCTTCCGCGACCCCGAAGGCGGCGCGGCCAAGGCGATCGAGCCGCCGCTGTCGATGCTGGCGCCGACCTGGATCCTCGTTGCGGCGTGCATCGTCTTCGGCATCGACGCCGAACTGACGGCCGGCACGGCGATGCAGGCGGCGAGCGTGCTGATCGAGGGGCTGCGATGAACGTCGATGCACTCATCATCCTCGCCCTGATCATCCCGTTCTGCGGCGCGGCGCTGATCCCGCTCGCCCATGGCGCGCCGAATGTGCGCGAGACCATCACGCTGGTGACCGCCACCGGACTCTTCGCCACGGTGATGCTGCTGCTGCGCGAGGTGATGGCTGGCGCCCGGCCGTCCTATTCGGTGATCGAGGTCACGCCCGGCCTGGAGATCGCCTTCGCCATCGAGCCGCTCGGGATGCTGTTCGCCGCGATCGCCTCGACGCTGTGGATCGTGACCTCGGTGTACTCGATCGGCTACATGCGGGGGAACAACGAGCCGCGCCAGACCTCCTACTATGTGTGGTTCGCGATTGCGCTCGGCGCGGCCACGGGAATCGCCTTCTCGGGCAATTTGTTCACGCTGTTCCTGTTCTACGAAATCCTCAGCGTGTCGACCTATCCGCTGGTCGCCCACAAGGGCAACGAGGAGGCCAAGCGGGGCGCGCGGGTCTATCTGATGATGCTCATCGGGGCCTCGCTGGTGCTGTTCCTGCCGGCGATCGTCTGGACCTTCGTCGTCGCCGGCACGCTCGACTTCACGCCGGGGGGCATCCTCGAGGGCAATATCGGCCCCATCGCCACCGGCTTCCTACTCGCCCTGTTCGCCTTCGGCATCGGCAAGGCGGCGGTGATGCCGCTGCACTACTGGCTGCCCACCGCGATGGTGGCGCCGACGCCGGTCAGCGCGCTGCTTCATGCCGTGGCCGTCGTCAAGGCCGGCGTGTTCACCGTCACCAAGGTGATCTTCTACATTTTCGGCATCGACTTCCTGAGCGAGACCGGGGCCAATGAGTGGCTGGTGATCCTATCCTCGATCGGGCTCCTGGCCGCGTCGCTGGTCGCCCTCAACAAGGACAACCTCAAGGCGCGGCTGGCCTATTCGACGGTCAGTCAGCTCGCCTATGTGGTGCTGGGCGCAGCGCTCGCCTCCTCGCTTGCGGTGGTCGGGGCGGGGCTCCACATCGCCATGCACGCGGCCGGCAAGATCACCCTGTTCTTCTGCGCCGGCGCCATCTACACGGCCAGCAAGAAGACCGAGGTGAGCCAGCTCGACGGCATCGGCTGGCGCATGCCCTTCACCATGGCGGCCTTCTTCATCGGCGCGCTATGCGTGATCGGGGTGCCGCCGCTGGGCGGCGTGTGGAGCAAGTGGCACCTGATGGCGGGCGCCTACGAGGCGGGCTACGCGCCGGTCGTGGCAGTGCTGATGATCAGCACGCTGCTCAACATCGCCTATCTGCTGCCGCCGGTGATCCGCGCCTTCCTGATGCCGCCGACCGACGGTTACAAGGGCGGGCTCAAGGAGGCGCCGCTGGCTTCCGTCGGGGCGTTGTCGTTGACGGCGGTGTTCTGCCTGCTGCTGTTCTTCTACGCGGACGCCATCCGGGGTCTGCTCGCGGAAATGCTGGTTTACTGAGGCGTTCGCCATGGATGTCGGGAAGATCCTGCAATACCTCGTCGAGCGCAGCCGGACGCTGAGCTGGATAATGCTCGCGATCATGGCGGGGCTGGTGGTGGCCGATTTCCTCGCGCCCAGCCATTACGACCGGTTTTTCTGGGAGAGCGTTCCCGGCTTCGGCGCCATCTACGGCTTCGTCGCCTGCGTGGTGATCATCATCGTTTCCAAGGCCCTCGGCTACGCGCTGCTCTACCGGCCGGAGGACTATTACGATGATTGACTGGCCGCTGGTCGACTGGGTCCATCCCTCCCTCGTCCTGATCCTCGGGGCGCTGGTCATCCCGTTCCTGCGCGGCGTCGGCCAGCAGGTCTATCTGCTGATCCTGCCGGCGGTCGTCCTCGGCCTGATCCTGATCCTGCCGCACGGCACTTTCGGCGCGTTCGAGTATCTCGGCCTGGAACTGGTGGCCGGCCGCATCGACGCGCTGAGCCTGGTCTTCGCCTATGTCTTCGGCATCATGCTGGTGATCGGCGCGATCTACGCGCTGCACGTCAAGGAGCCGGTCCAGCACGTCGCCGCCTTCATCTATGCCGGCGCGGCGCTCGGCGTCATCTTCGCGGGCGACCTGGTCACGCTGTACGTGTTCTGGGAGATCATGGTGTTCTCCTCGGTGTGGCTGATCTGGTGCCGGCGCAATCCGGTCTCCTGGGCGGCCGGATGGCGCTATGTGCTGGTCCATGCCGCTGGCGGGGTGATCCTGCTGGGCGGGATCATCCTCTACTACCTGGAGACCGGGACCACCGCCTTCGACGCGCTGGACAATGTCGGGCTCGCCTTCTACCTGATCCTGATCGGCTTCATGATCAATGCGGCGGTCCCGCCGCTCCACGCCTGGCTGACCGACGCCTATCCCGAAGCCACGGTGACCGGCGCGGTGTTCCTGAGCGCGTTCACCACCAAGACGGCGGTCTACACGCTGATTCGCGGCTATCCGGGCACCGAGATGCTGGTCTGGTTCGGGGCGGTGATGGCGCTCTACGGCGTGGTCTATGCGGTGCTCGCCAACGACATCCGCCGGCTGCTCGCCTATCACATCGTCAGCCAGGTTGGCTACATGGTCGCCGGCGTCGGCATGGGCACCGTCATGGCGCTCAACGGCGCCGCCTCGCACGCCTTCGCCCATATCCTCTACAAGGCGCTGTTGATGATGGGGGCGGGCGCGGTGCTCCACATGACGGGCCGCTCCAAGCTGACCGAGCTCGGCGGGCTCTATCGCTGGATGCCGCTAACCTTCCTGCTCTACATGGTGGGCGGGTTCGCGATCTCGGCGGTGCCGCTGACCAGCGGCTTCGTGACCAAGACCATGGTGATCGAGGCCGCCGCGCTCGATTATCGCGCCGTCATCTGGCTGATGCTGGCGGCGGCCTCGGCCGGCACCTTCCTGCATACCGGGCTGAAACTGCCCTACTTCACCTTCCTCGGGCAGGATTCAGGGCTGAGGCCGCAGGAAGCGCCGACGAACATGCTGATCGCCATGGCGATCGCCGCCATCCTGTGCGTGTTCATCGGCGTTTATCCGCAATGGCTCTATGCGATGATGCCGGCGCCGGTCGACTACAACGCCTATTCGGCCGACCACATTCTGTGGGAGCTGCAGCTCCTGCTGTTCACCGGCCTTGGCTTCTTCCTCCTGCTCAAACATGCCGGCGGCGAGGCCAAGGTGTTCGTCGATACCGACTGGATCTACCGCAAGGGCGGGCGCTGGGTGGCGCTGGCGCTCATCGAGTGGGGCCGCAAGGCGCGCTCCGCGGCGCTGGGCGTCGGCGGGGCGGCGGTGAGCGGCCTGTTCGGCCGCATCTACCAGTATATGGGACCGAAGGGGGCGCTTGCCCGCAATTGGCCGACCGGGGTGATGGCGTTCTGGACGACGCTGCTCCTGGCGGTGTGGCTGCTCGCCTACTACCTGTAGGCGGCCGGCCGTCCGATGGCGGTGGAATCTGGGGCAAAATACTATTAAGGCAAGAATAGGGCAGCAACGCCCAGCGCCTATACGTGAACATCCCTTGCCTAATACCGATTTGCGCTGAGGGCGACTCTTCGGGGATTCCCAAGGCTGGCGAATTCTGACTCCCTGGGTATGGGAGCAGAGGAGATTCGCCATGGGGGCAGCGATCGCACTTCGCGACGA
>SKQW01000324.1 GCA_007118805.1 Rhodobiaceae bacterium
GTCGCGAAGTGCGATCGCTGCCCCCATGGCGAATCTCCTCTGCTCCCATACCCAGGGAGTCAGAATTCGCCAGCCTTGGGAATCCCCGAAGAGTCGCCCTCAGCGCAAATCGGTATAAGGCTCTGGGTCGTCGACAGGCTCGACGTTCACGTCCGCTGCATTCATGCCACCGCCATCTATTAACTGAACTTCGGGCGAACTTGCACGGCGAAGGAATAGTTCCCGCCGGGCTCGTTATGCCGCGAGCCGGCGGCGGAGTGGCCGGCGCAAGCGCTGCTCGTCAGCTTCATCGCCCTTGCAGGTTGGATGGTCCAGGGACGCCTCAAAGCGCGCGGGGATCGGGCCGGAACCGCTGCCATGTTTGGGCGGATGCTGGCCAATTAGCGGGGCGAAGGCAGTGGAACAATCCAAGTCTCTCACTGTTCAACCAGGACTCCCAGCACCGGCGAGACTGAGCGTGGGCATCATCGAAGGCATCATCAATGTGGTTCAGGAGGGACGCTTCCGGCTGGCGGCAAGCGATGGCCGCTCGGCCCTGTTCCAGCTGTCCTCCGATGCGTCGCTGGAACCGCAGGACCTTGACTCCCTTGCCATCGGCGCACTGCCGGTTCGTGTGACGTACAGCGAGATGCGCAATCGTGGGGCAGCGCTCGCCCATGACATCACTCCCGCGACCGGCGCCAATGGTGTCCGTATACCAGTCTATTTCCGGAGGGCCGAATGACGGTCAATCGGCGCACAGCCTCTCGCCGTTTATCGGATTTTCTGCGCGACTGGTCGCTGCCGCGCCAACTCGCCGGCGAGAACCACAAATCCGAAGCTGCGCGCAGCTCCGCGTCGGAGCGCCTGCGACCGCGAACCGAGCAGGCCGATGCGGACGGCGTCAGCGTCTGCCCATATTGCGCGGTGGGCTGCTCGCAGCTTGTCTATGCCCGCGACGGGCGCATTACCCATGTCGAGGGCAATCCTGCCAGCCCGATCAATGCCGGCACTCTGTGTCCGAAAGGAGCGACGGTCTACAGCCTGCTCAGCAATCCCGAACGGCTCACGACGGTGAAATACCGTGCGCCCTTTTCGGACCATTGGGAGGAGCGGCCGCTCGACTGGGCAATGGACAGGATTGCCCGGCTCGTCAAGAAGACGCGCGATGAAACCTTCGTCGAGGCGTTGCCGGATGGCACAAAGGTCAATCACACGCTGGGCATCGCCTCGCTCGGCGGCGCGACGCTCGATAACGAAGAAAACTACGTCATCAAGAAGGTATTCGGCGGCGCGCTCGGCATGGTCTGGATTGAGAACCAGGCCCGCGTCTGCCACTCCAATTCGGTACCCGGTCTGTCGGCCTCTTTCGGTCGCGGCGCCGCCACCATGCCGCAATGGGACCTCGCCAACTCCGACGTCATCCTGATTATGGGCTCCAACATGGCCGAGGCCCATCCGATCACCTTCCGCTTCGTGCTGCAAGCGAAGGAGCAGGGTGCAACGGTAATCCATGTCGATCCGCGCTTCACCCGCACCTCGGCCTTGAGCGACATCTACGCGCCGATCCGTGCCGGCACCGACATTGCCTTCCTCGGCGGGATCATCCGGCGCATCCTGGAGACGGGCGACTGGTTCCGCGACTATGCGCTCGCCTACACCAATCTGGCCACGATCATCGACGGCAATTTCACCGATGCGACGACGGGCGACGGCTTGTTCTCGGGCTGGAACGAGGAGAAGAAGTCATACGACTTCGACTCCTGGCAGTATGACGGGTTCGTCATCCCCTCGGCACTGGCGGAGCATTATCTTGACACCGCCGAATCCTATTCCGAGCTGTCGAGTTGCCTCCACGACCGCCCACCGCCGCAGGACGAAACGCTCGAACACCCCAATTGCGTCTATCAGATCCTCAAGCGCCATTATGCGCCTTACACGCCTGAGATGGTCGAGCAGGTCACCGGCTGCCCTAGGAAGCTGTTTCTCAGAATCGCCGATGCGCTGATTGCCAATTCCGGGCGCGAGCGCACCGGTGCCATCGCCTACGCCGTTGGCTGGAACCATCACAGCGTCGGCGTGCAGATGATCCGCGCGGCCGGCATCGTGCAGGGTCTGCTCGGCATTGTGGGCCGGCCGGGCGGCGGCATCATCGCCCTGCGCGGCCACTGCTCGATCCAGGGATCGACCGACATCCCCACCCTCTACAATATGCTGTCGAGCTACCTGCCGCAGCCCAACGCCTTCAAGCCGCAGGCGCGTCATTTCGACCAGTTTCTCGACGACGAGACCATGCCCACGGGCTGGTGGCACAATTTCCCGAAATACATCACCAGCCTTCTGCGCGCCTGGTATGGCGACGCCATCGGCCCGCACAACGAATGGGGCTTCCACTGGCTACCCAAGATCGTAGGCGACCATTCCCAGCAGGCGATGACGCTGGCGATGGACGACGGGTTGATCAAGGGCCTGTTCCTGATGGGCCAAAACGTCGTCATCGGCGGCAGCAACTCCCGCCTCTTACAGCGTGGCCTGTCGAAGCTCGATTGGCTCGTGGTGCGCGACACCGACGAAATCGAGAGCGCCAATTTCTGGGGCAAGGGCCATCTCGTGCGCGACGGCACGCTCGACCCGCGCGACATCGGAACGGAAGTCTTCCTGATGCCGGCCGAGCTTGCCGGCGAGAAGGAAGGTACATTCACCAACACCCACCGACTTGTTCAGTGGCACGACAAGGTGGTGGACGGGCCTGGCGACAGCCGCTCCGAGATGTGGTTCATGGTTCATTGGGCCCGGCGGCTGAAGGCGCTCTACGCCGATAGCGACCGCGAGCGCGACGCGCCGATCCGGCATCTCACCCTCGACTACCGGCTCACGGGCATTCGCGAAGATGTCGTCGTCGAGGACGTGCTGCGCGAGATCAATGGTTTCACCTGGCCGGGCAAGAAGCAGATATCGAGCTTCCAGAAGCTGAAGGATGACGGCTCCACGGCCTGCGGGAGCTGGCTCTATTGCGGCACCTTTCCCAGGGAAGGCTTCAACAAGACCCGTGAGCGCATCGCCGACGGCCCGGACGGCCCCGGCACCCATCTCGGTTGGGCCTTCGCCTGGCCGGACAATCGCCGCATGCTTTACAACCGCGCCTCGGCCGATCCGGACGGCAAGCCCTGGTCGGAGCGCAAGACGCTCGTTTGGTGGGATGAGGACGAGGGGCAATGGCAAAGCTTCGACGCCGTCGACTTCGAACCTGAGAAGCGGCCGGACTATCGTCCCGACTGGTCCGCGACCCCCGTCGGCATGGCGGCGATCCGCGGCGACGCGCCCTTTATCATGATGCCCGATGGGCGCAACCATCTGTTCGCGCCCTCCGGCCTCAAGGACGGACCGCTGCCGACTCATTACGAGCCGATCGAAAGCCCGGTCGAAAACGCGCTCTATCGCCAGCAGATGAGTCCGGTCGCCAAGCGCTGGGCCCGGGAGGGCAATCCACTGCACGACGTCGCCGATCCGCGGTTTCCCCATGTGCTGACGACCTACCGCCTTACCGAGCACCATTGCGCCGGGGTCCCGACCCGCGGCATCCCGCACGCCGCCGAACTTCAGCCGGAAGGCTTCGCCGAGATCGCGCCCGAGCTCGCCGAAAAGGTTGGCCTAAAGCATCTAGACTGGATGGTGATCTCGACGGCCCGCGGCGAAATCGAGACGCGGGCTTTCGTCACCTCTCGTATGGGTTCATTCCGGATAAACGGCCGTTCGATCCACCAAGTCGGCATGCCGTGGCATTTCGGCTGGGAGGGGCTGGCGACCGGGGACATCGCAAA
>SKQW01000299.1 GCA_007118805.1 Rhodobiaceae bacterium
CCGGCCCGCTGGTTCCACCACTTCGACAGTGCCGGAATGGCGAAGGCCAGAAGGATGAGCACCGCCAGGACGAGAAACGTGAGGCTTATCGGACGCGTAAGAAAGATCATCGGGTCGCCGCGTGACAGAAGCATTGAACGGCGCAGGTTCTGCTCCACCAGCGGCCCAAGCACGAGCCCGAGCAGCAGCGGCGCCGCCTCGCAGCGCAGCCTGAGGAAGAGGTAGCCCGCAACGCCCATGCCAGTCACCAGAAACACGTCGAAGGTGCTGCCGTGCAGGCTGTAGACGCCGATCGCAATGAAGGTCAGGATGGTCGGATACATCAGATGATAGGGCGTCGCCAAAAGCCGCACCCAGATTCCGACCAGCGGCAGATTGAGGATCAGAAGCATCAGGTTGCCGATCCAGAAACTGGCGATCAGTCCCCAGAAGAAGTCCGGATTGGTCTCCAGGATGCGCGGACCGGGCACCAGGCCGTGGATCATCATGGCGCCCAGCATGAGGGCCATGATGGCGTCTCCGGGGATGCCGATCGACAGCGTCGGGATGAAGGAGGTCTGGGCCGCGGCATTGTTGGCGGCCTCCGGTGCGGTCACCCCCTCCATGGCGCCCTTGCCGAAGCGTTCCGGCGTCTTGGAGACGCGCTTTTCCAGCGCATAGGCGGCAAACGAGGCGATGGCCGCGCCGGCGCCCGGCAGGATCCCGAGCGCGGACCCGAGCGCGGTGCCGCGCAAGGTGGGCATGATCGAGATCCTGATGTCTTCGCGGCTCGGGATGAGCTCGCGCCAGCGCACGCGGTAGATGGCCTTCGGCCGGTCGGCGCCGAGCGCCAGGTTGCTCAGCACCTCGGCCAGGCCGAACAGCCCGATGATGACGATGACGAAACTGAGGCCATCCATCAGATGGACCGAACCGAAGGTATAGCGCGGGATCGCCGTGGTGAGGTCGAGGCCGACCATTCCGAGCAGCAGGCCGAGCACCACCATGGCCAGCCCCTTGAGCATCGAGCCGTGCGCCAGGGCGGCCGCCCCGATGAGGCCCATGACCATGAGCGAGAAATACTCCGGCGAGCCGAAGCGCAAGGCAAACCGCGCCAGCGGCGGGGCGAATGCGGAGATGATGACGATGGCGACGCAAGCGGAGAAGAACGACACCAGGGTGGTCATCACCAGCGGCGGGCCGGGGCGGCCGGCCTTGGCCATCGGGTGGCCGTCGAGCGCCACCACCACGGAGGCCGCGGTGCCCGGCAGATTGAGCAGGATGGCCGTGGTCGAGCCGCCATACAGGGCACCGTAGTAGATGCCCGCCAGCATGATGATGCCCTCGATGGGCGACAGGTGGAAGGTGATCGGCAGCAGCAGCCCGATGGTGGCAAGCGGGCCGATTCCCGGCAGCACGCCGATGAAGGTGCCGAAGGTGACGCCGATGAAGCAGTACAGCAGCGTCCTCGGCGTGAGCGCGACCGAAAAGCCGAAGGCGAGGTTGTCGAGCAGTTCCATGCCGCCTCACCAGGGCCAGACTCGCAAGGGGATGCCGAGCCCCTGCACGAAGATGAGCACCGTCGCGATCGCCAGACCGATGGCCAGCGGGACCGCAGCGACCAGCCGCGGCTTGTGATCGGCAAAGGCCGTGATGAGGACCAGCAGCAGGACCGCCGCGACCAGACCATAGCGCGGCAGGACATAGGCGAAGGTCAAAAGGCCGGTGACGACGAAGAACAGCGGCCGCATCAGGCGAAGGATCTCGGCGGTGATGCCGGTGCGCCCCTGGCTTGCAGTCTCCTCCGCCGGCGCCCGTTCGAGGCCCTTCAAAGTGATCATCGCGCCGAAGAAGGCGAGCAGGCCGCCGAGAATGGCCGGCAGGTAGCCGGGACCCATGCGGCTCGCGGTTCCCATCGGGTAACCGAACGCGATCCACAGGGCACCCAGTCCCAGCGCCATGAAGATCACTCCGGAGATGACGTCCTCCGGCTCGCGGATTCTCAACCGCATGGGGCATTCCTCTGCAGTCCCCGCGCTCAGATCACCTCCACCAGCAGTTCGCCGATGCCTTCGATGTGGCCCTGGAGGCGGTCGCCCCGCTGGACCGCCGCAACGCCGGCCGGTGTGCCGGTCATGATGATGTCGCCCGGCGCCAGTTCGAACAGACCGGACAGATAGGCGATCATTTCAGGCACTTTCCAGATCATCTGGTTGAGGTCGCCCTCCTGGCGAACTTTGCCGTTGACCTCAAGCCGGATGGCGCCACTGGCCGGATGCCCGATGCGCGCGGCCGGCACCAGCGGCCCGCACGGCGCCGATGCCTCGAAGCTCTTGCCGATCTCCCACGGCCGGCCCATCTTCTTCATCTCGGCCTGCAGATCGCGCCTGGTCATGTCGAGGCCGACGCCGTAGCCGTAGACGCAATCCAGGGCCCGATCGGCGGCGATATCGCGCCCACCGTCCTTTAGCGCAACGACGAGTTCGATCTCGTGATGGACGTCGGTGGAGCCCGGCGGATAGGGAAAGCGGCCGTCGCTGACGACATTATCGTTCGACTTCAGAAAGAAGAACGGCGGCTCCTTGTCGGGATCATGGCCCATCTCGACGGCGTGGGCGGCGTAGTTGCGTCCGATGCAATAGACGCGCCGGATCGGGAACCGGGCGCTTTCCCCGTCGACCGGCAGAACCGGCTGCGGCGGGGGCGCAATGACGTACTGCTCGCCGGCGCTTGCGGTGCCTGCCATCGACCGGTCCTTGATTGACATGAATTCCACTCCTGAGAGACAAGACCCGCGGACTCCCACGGCCTTTGATCGATTGATTACCAATCGCATATTGGGTTAGCATTGGTCAACCGGTTATCCAGAGAAGTGCAATGCCGTCATCCGGTGCCAAAACGAAAACGTCCGGGCAGAATGCGTCCGGGCCATCCCTGTCGCAAGCCGAAAGCGAGCCCTCGTCTGACGAGAGCGGGCACGCTGCTGTCACCCAGCTGCGCGCCTATCTGGCGCAGCGCGATACGGCCGATACGCGGCTGCCGCCGGAGCGGGAATTGTGCGAACTCCTCGGCGTGTCGCGTGGCGAGCTGCGCAAGGCGCTCGCCATCATGGAGCGCGAAGGACAGCTATGGCGGCACGTCGGCAAAGGCACCTTTGTCGGCGAGCGCCCGGAGGATTGGCCGACAGACCTCAGAGCCATTGCGGCCCGGACCAATCCGGCCGAAGTGTTCCGGACGCGGCTTATCATTGAGCCGGAGATCGCGCGGGAGGCGGCGCTCAATGCGACGTCGGACGAGATCGCGGCCATGCACCGGATGATGAAGCGCTCGCGCCTCGCCCAGTCGTGGCGCCAATACGAGAGCCTGGACAACCAGCTGCATCGCCAGATCGCCGAGGCGACACACAATACCGTGGTGCTGATGCTGTTCGATGCGCTGAACGTGGTGCGACGTACCGTGGTGTGGGGCCGGCTGCGGGCGATGCATAGCCGGCCGCCGGATGATCACCACAGCTTTGCCGAGCACGAGCGCATCGTGGAAGCGATCGCCGAGCGTGATCGGGATGGCGCGACAATGGCCATGCGCGACCACCTGCGCTCGGTCGAGTATCGCCTGACGCATCCCACCTGAAGCAAAGCAGTCTCCATCCCGGCCGCATCAGGTCTGAGGACGGAACTGCATCATGGTCCGCGACGTCATACTGGTCAGTACCGCTCTGCATTCCCCGGTTGCGTGCGGTGCGTTCCAGGCTTAATCCTGGCGCCGATGACATCATCGCCGCGGCGCGATGCAAAGCGTGGGTGAGGGACAATGATGGCG
>SKQW01000018.1 GCA_007118805.1 Rhodobiaceae bacterium
AGGGTGTCCGACCCGATGCTCGTCATGTTGCCGGAAATGCCCGAAACCTGTTCATAGCTCGGCAGGTCGGGATCGACCTCCCCCTGCGCGGCGGCGGTACCCGCCAGCGACATGCTGCCCAAAAGGGCAACGGCGAGTTTCATGCTTCTCATAGGATGCCTCCGTTTCGTGCGGGATGCGGCGTTCCCAAGCGCGGGCTTCGCCCATCCCTGCGCGGAGGCACTAGCAGGCTTACATGACAGTCATGTAACAGGCGCAGGGGCTCATCCCGGCAAGAATCGCACAGATTCTCGCTATGATGACCAGGCTTGCGGCCGAGTACTTTCTCGCCGCGCGGCGTCTACAACCTCCAGCGCATGATGGCCGTCGAGGTCGCAGCAACAACCACCGGACTCGGCTCGACCGGGCGGACGAGCGCCGCCATCGCCGAAACGTAAGACGAGATCGACTTGGTTCATCGGCCGGGTGTGCCTGGCGCCGTGCAGAGCATCTCGGCCTGGATTCCAGAGAGGGCTGGACGGCAGTCCCCTCACTTCCGCCAAAACTGAAAGACTCAAAACGTCGCTGTCGTTTGGCCAGCTGTCTGCCATTCGGAAGGCCGTGCCGCCTTCCCGGCCACATAGGTTTCGGCCACCGCGCGATCGTCACCGAGCGTCTGCAGGATGAACAGCTCTTCGCCGAGCGTTTGCGCCCTTTCCATGCGCAGCTTCATCGCCGGCGTGGCGCGGGCGTTCAGGACGACGAAATCGGCGTCGCTGCCCGGCTCGAGGGTGCCGATCCGGGCAGCGAGCGAGAGCGCTTCCGCGTTGCCGCGCGTGATCTGCCAGAAGCTGGCCAGCGGGTTGAGCTTTTCGCCCTTCAGCGCGATCACCTTGTAACCCTCATCCATCGTACGCAGCATGGAATAGTTGGTGCCCCCGCCGACATCGGTTGCCGTGGCGATACGCAAAGGCTTCTCGCGCTTGCGGTAGCGCTGATAATCGAACAGACCCGATCCAAGGAACAGGTTGGAGGTGGGGCAGAAGACGGCAACCGCGCCCGCGGCCGACAGCGCATCCGCCTCGCGCTCGGACAGATGGATGCAGTGCCCGAAAAGACTCTTCGCCCCCAGAAGACCGTATTGCTCGTAAATGCCCGTATAGTCGGGTGCCGCGGGATACAGCGCGCGCGCAAAAGCGATCTCGGCGTCGTTCTCCGAGAGATGTGTCTGCAGGTGCAGCTCGGGGTGCTCGGCGACAAGAGCTCGCGCCATTTCCATCTGCTCAGGCGTGGAGGTGACGGCAAAGCGCGGGGTAATGGCGTAGTGCAGCCGCCCCTGGCCATGCCACTTCGCGACCAGCGCCTTGGTGTCGTCGTAGCTCGACCGGGCGGTGTCGGTCAGACCGGGCGGCGCATTCCGGTCCATCATGATCTTTCCGGCGATAATACAGAGCTCCCGGCTGTATACCTCCGCGAACAACGCTTCGGCCGATTGAGGATGCACCGTGCAATAGACAGCCGCCGTGGTGGTCCCGTGACGGAGCAGCTCGTCGACAAAGCACCGGGCGATGCGCGCGGCATGGGCCTTGTCGCCGAACTCGCTTTCGGCCGGGAATGTGTAGGTGTTCAGCCAGTCGAGCAGTTCCGCGCCATAGCTCGCGATCACCTGCATCTGGGGGAAATGCGCATGGGCGTCGATGAAGCCGGGCAGAAGGAGATGGGGGCGGTGGTCGATCACCTCCGCCTCGCCGGCCGCCGGCGCCACTTCGGCATGGCTGCCGCAAGCGCGAATGGTCCCTTCCTCTACCAGAAGGCCGCCATCCTCCTCATATCGGTATGACGCATGGTCGTCCGGCGCCCGCGGCTCGGAAAGAAAGGTGAGCAGGCGCGCGCGAATGAGCCGCTTCGTCATGGATGCTTCCTTCAGCGAGCTTTCTCGAACCAGGTAACAATGAGGCGTCCTGAAGGCTGGCGGTGGAAGCCAGTCCGATTCGAGGGCGACGGCGGTGCTTCTAGCGAGGCTGTCTGAACCGGGATAGCCACTCGCCCGGCGGCTGCCGCGGATGATACTCCGCGCCTACATAGCCGCGCCAGGTCGTGCGCTGGAAGATCCATGCAAAGTCGAGTTCCCCGTTATCCGGCTCGGCGCGGTCCGGCACGGACGCGATTTGCATATGACCGATCAGATCGCCCAGCTCCTCGATACACCGCACATGATCTCCCTGCATGATCTGCATGTGATAGAAGTCATACATGATCCGCAGTTCGGAACGGTTCACTTGCTCGACAATGCGGCGGGCCTGTCCCGTTCCCGCAAGGAAATAGCCCGGCACGTCCCGCCAATTGATTGGCTCGATCAGGACGGTCAGACCGGCCTGCCCGGCCAGCGCGCAAGCGTGGGCGAGGTTCTCGGTGAAGACCTTGTCGGCCTCTGCCCCATCCGCCTTCCCGGCCATGACATGCACCGCACCGATGCCGGCCGTCGCCGCATAGGCGATGGCCTCCTCGATATGCGCGCGCGCTTCGGCCTCGCGTCCGGGCATGGCGCCAAGACCAAACTCGCCCCCCTCGGCATCGCCGCGCCGCGTATTGAGCCCGAGACCGGACAGCCCAGCCGTATCCAGGGCGGCGCGCAGGGCATCGGGATCGGTATCATAGGGCCAATGGAACTCGACCGCGTCGAAGCCATCGCGCGCGGCGGCGGCGATCCGCTCGACCATCGGCAGGTCGGCGTAGAGAAAGCCGAGATTCGCCGAAATCCGCATTTCAATCCCCCCAATCGACGTCTAAATGCCTGCGAAGATCGGCAATATCGGGCCGAGGGCAGACCACGTGGATTCAGATTGCCAGTCAACAGAGTGAGTTTGGCGACCTCCTCCAGTTAACCGATTCCCGGCCGCAGCCAAGGCAACTAGTATTCGCCGATTTGGTGCGGGCGCGCCTGACGGGCTTGTGCCGCCAATCATATCGGCCACGGCATTTATCTGGCGCGGGTTCACGACCGCTTCCGGCGTGGTAGGAATGTCCCGGCATACACCGACCGGCCAGCGCGGCCCGCGTGATGACCGATAGGAGCCCACGAAGATGGTCATCGACAACACCTTCTACGAGATCGCAACGCTCATTCTGATCGCCTCCGCCATCGGGCTGGTCGGCCTACTCCTGCGCCAACCGCTCGTCGTCGCCTTCATCGCCGTGGGCATCCTGGCCGGGCCGGACGTTCTCGGCATCGCCCGGTCGACGGAATACATCGCGCTTCTTTCGGAAATCAGCATTGCCGTGCTTCTGTTCCTGGTGGGGCTGAAGCTCGACGTGAGCCTGGTTCGCACCCTTGGGCCCGTCGCGCTGGCCACCGGCCTGGGCCAGGTCGCCTTTACCGCGGTATTCGGCTTTCTGATCTGCCTGGCACTCGGCATCGACTGGTTGACGGCGATCTATGTCGGCGTCGCGCTGACTTTTTCGAGCACCATCATCATCGTCAAGCTCCTGTCGGATAAGCGCGAGATCGAGTCGCTGCACGGCAAGATCGCGCTCGGCTTCCTGATCGTGCAGGACATCGTCGTGGTGCTGGCGATGGTTACGCTTTCGGCCCTCGGCGTGGGCGTTGCAGAGGGTACCGGCGCCGGCGACGTTCTGGGCGTCCTGTTGAGCGGTGTCGCGGTGCTGTTGGCGGTGGCGGCGTTCATCCGCTGGGCCGCGGCGCCCCTGATGCGGGTGATCGCGCAATCGCCCGAGCTCATGGTGATCTTTGCCGTGGGTTGGGCCGCCGGCCTTGCCGCCATCGGTGACTGGCTGGGTTTCGGCAAGGAGCTGGGC
>SKQW01000070.1 GCA_007118805.1 Rhodobiaceae bacterium
GCGCTGGTGGCCGTCTTCGGCGCCAATCTGCCCGACCGGCTGAGAGCGACCGTGCTTTCGGTCCAGGCCTGGATCACCGCGGTCTTCCTGCTGTTCATTCTGGCGACCTCCAATCCCTTCGAGCGGCTCGATCCCGCGCCCATGGAAGGGCAGGACCTCAACCCGATCCTCCAGGACATCGGTCTGGCGGTGCATCCGCCACTCTTGTATGTCGGCTATGTCGGCTTTTCGATCACCTTCTCCTTCGCGGTGGCGGCGCTCATCATCGGGCGCATCGACGCCGCCTGGGCGCGCTGGGTCCGGCCCTGGACGCTGGCCGCCTGGGGCTTCCTGACGCTGGGCATCTCGATCGGCTCCTACTGGGCCTATTACGAGCTCGGCTGGGGCGGCTGGTGGTTCTGGGACCCGGTGGAGAACGCTTCCTTACTGCCCTGGCTGTCGGGCACCGCGCTACTGCATTCGGCGCTGGTGATGGAAAAGCGCAATGCGCTCAAGGTCTGGACGGTGCTTCTGGCCATCCTGACCTTTGCGCTGAGCATGCTCGGCACCTTCCTGGTGCGCTCGGGGGTCCTGACCTCGGTGCACACATTCGCCACCGACCCCGAGCGCGGGCTGTTCATTCTGCTGATCCTGATCGGCTCGGTGGGCGGCGCGCTGGCGCTGTTCGCCTGGCGGGCCCGGCTCCTGGAGACCGGCGGCATCTTCGCCCCGATTAGCCGGGAAGGTGCGCTTATTCTCAACAACCTGCTGCTGACCACGGCGTGCGGCGTCGTGCTCATCGGCACGCTCTATCCGCTGGCGCTGGAGGCGCTGACAAGCCGCAAGATATCCGTCGGCCCCCCCTTCTTCGACGCCACCTTCGGGCCGCTGATGATACCGTTGATCCTGGCGTTGCCCTTCGGGCCGTTCCTGGCCTGGAAGCGCGGGGACCTCTATGCCGCCGCGCAGCGGCTGTTCTGGGTCATGGGAGTCTCGCTGGCGGTGGTGATCGGCGTCTATGCGGTGCGTTTCGACGGGCCGGTGCTGGCGCCGCTGGGCATCGGACTCGGCGCCTGGCTGATCCTGGGCGCCGTTGCCGAGATATCCGAGCGGATCAGGCTGTTCCGCGGGCCCTGGACGGAGAGCCGGCGACGTGCCGGCGGCCTTCCCGGTTCGGCCTGGGGCACCATGCTCGGCCATGCCGGCCTCGGCGTGACGGTAATCGGTATCATCGCGGTCACCGCCTGGGAAAGCGAGAAAATCACGGCCCTTCAACCCGGCGAAACGGCCGAGTTGGCCGGCTACGAGTTCATCTTCGAAGGGCTCGTTCCCAGGCAGGGCCCGAATTATCGCGAGCAGGTGGCCATGTTCACCGTGCGCGAGGGCGGCGCCCATGTCGCGGATATGGAGACCTCGCGGCGAACCTATGTGGCCAGCGGCCAGCCGACCACGCAGGTGGGGCTGCACACCATCGGTCTAAGCCAGCTCTATCTGGCGCTGGGCGAACAGCTCGAAGGCGGCGCGGTGGGCGTGCGGATGTATCACAATCCGCTGGTCCTGCTGATCTGGCTGGGAACGCTGGTGATGTTCGCCGGAGCGGTATTCTCCCTGTCCGACCGGCGGTTGCGCGTGGGCGCCCCGCGTCAGGTCAGCCGGCAGGCGGCGCCGGCGCCGGCCGAGTAGAGGAGGAGAAGGATCGTGCCTGGTCTGTCCGTTCCGTTCCTGCCGGCCGGTGGATTTCGGCTTTTCGCGGCGTTCCTGCTTGCGCTCTTGCTCGCCGGCGGTCCGTCGATGGCGGTATTGTCGCCGGACGAGATGCTCGACGATCCCCAGATGGAGGAACGGGCGCGCGAAATCGCGCTGGAGGTGCGCTGCCTCGTCTGCCAGAATCAGTCGATCGACGATTCCGATGCCCCTCTGGCGCGCGATCTGCGGCTGCTTATCCGCGAACGGCTGGTCGCCGGCGACAGCGATGACGAGGTCATGGCCTATCTCGAGGCCCGCTACGGCGAATTCGTGCGGATGCGGCCGGTTTTCGCACCGCATACGGTGCTCTTGTGGGGGGCGCCGGTGCTGCTTCTGGCCGTCGGCCTGATCGCCGTGGCAACGACGCTGCGCCGGCGCCGCACACGCGTCGAGCCGGCGACGCTGACCGAGGCGGAACGACGCGAGTTGGACCGGCTCATCGACGAAAAAGAGTGAGGCGCTATTATTCCTTACGCGTGGTTACAACATTTTAACAGGGGCGAAACGTCCCCGTAAGGCGCACTGGTTCATTAATCCCTCCATGACGGGGGCGGTGGGATTTGCTCACGTATCCGATCCGAGAGGTTTGCTGAAATGCACGAATTGTCGAAGACCAGTTCCGGAGCGTCGCGGTTGCGCACGGCGCTGATTGCCGGCGGCACCGCGCTGGTCATGGGGGCCGGTGCCTTCGTGACCGGCGCGCTGGATATCGGACCCGGTTCCGCGCAGGCCGAGACCGAGGAGGCGACCACCGCCGCAGGGCAGGCCGCAACGCCTGCTGCGCCGTTCGACTTCGCCGAGCTGGCCCAGGAGGTTCGCAGCGCGGTCGTCAGCGTGCAAGTCGCTGGCGAAGGTCCGGAGATGATGATGCGGGGGCCCGACGGTGGCGGGCTGCCCGAGTTCTTCGAGAACCTGCCCGAGGATCACCCGATGCGCCGGTTCTTCCGGGATTACGGCATGCCCTTCGGCGAGGAGAACGGGCAGGAAGCGCCGGATCGCGATCAGCCGCCCGGACCGCCGGGAGGCCCCGAACAGCGTTCACAGGGTTCGGGCTTCTTCATCTCCGAAGACGGATACATCGTTACCAACAGCCACGTCGTCTCGCGCGGGGACGATATTCGCGTGGTGCTGGAAGACGGTCGCGAATACAATGCCGAGATCGTCGGTATCGACAGCCAGACCGACCTTGCGCTGCTCAAGGTCGATCCGGACGGCGAGAGTTTCGACTATGTCAGCTTTACCGAGATCGAGACCCGTGTCGGCGAATGGGTCATCGCCGTGGGCAACCCGTTCGGCCTGGGCGGAACGGTGACGGCGGGCATCATTTCGGCCACCGGACGCGAGATCGGTGCCGGGCCCTATGATGACTTCCTGCAGATCGACGCCTCGGTGAACCGCGGCAATTCGGGCGGTCCGTCCTTCAATCTCGACGGCGACGTGGTCGGCGTGAACACCGCGATCTTCTCGCCATCGGGCGGAAATGTCGGTATCGCCTTTGCCATTCCGTCCTCGGTCGCCGTGCCGGTCATCGAGCAGCTTCGGGAAACCGGTGAAGTACAACGTGGCTGGCTTGGCGTGCAAATCCAGCCGGTCACCGAGGAAATCGCCGAAAGCGTCGGCCTCGAGGAAGCGCGCGGCGCCATCGTCGCCGATCTTATGGATACCGGTCCGGCGGGCGATGCGGGCATCGAGCCGGGCGATATCGTTCTGTCGGTCGATGAGGCGCCGGTCGATGACGCTCGGGATCTCGCCCGCCGCATAGGCGGCATGGCACCGGGCGAGACGGTCTCCATCCAGGTCTGGCGCGACGGCGAGGCCGTGGAACTGGAGCTCGAACTGGGCCTGCGCCCGGGCGAGGAAGAAGAGGTAACCCGTGAGCCCGAAACCGAGCCCGAAGACGAGGCAGCCGGCCGGCTCGGCCTGTCCCTTGCACCCGCCGACACCGCCGGCGTCGATCGCGGCGTGATGATCGTCGAGGTGGATCCGGAAGGCGAAGGTGCGCGGCGCGGCCTGCAGTCGGGCGACGTCATCCTCGAGGCGGGCGGAGAGGAAGTCTCC
>SKQW01000269.1 GCA_007118805.1 Rhodobiaceae bacterium
CTCCGGCCGACCCTGCTGGTCGGCCCGCCCGGTTGCGGCAAGACCGAGTTCGCCCGCGCCCTGCTCAGCGGGCTCGCCCTGCCGCACGAGTTCTACTCCTGCGGCGGCGTTGCCGATGCCAGCCTCGGCGGCACCTCGCGGCGCTGGTCGACCGGCGAGCCCGCATTGCCCGTCGCGCTGGTGCTGCGCCACCGTCTGGCCTCGCCCGCCATCATCCTCGACGAGCTGGAGAAGACCGGCACCAGCCGCCACAACGGCAATCTGCTCGATGCCCTGCTCGGGCTGCTCGAGCCTGCCTCGGCCCAGGGCTGGCATGATCCTTACGTTGAGGCCGCGGTCGATGTCAGCCATCTCGTCTGGATCGCCACCGCCAACACCCTCGACCCCGTGCCGCCGCCCCTGCGCGACCGGCTGCGCCTTATTCACTTCCCCGAGCCCGGCCCGGACCATCTCGACGTCATGGCGCGCCGTCTGCTCGCCAGCGTCGTCACCGAGCGCGGGCTCGACCCGCGCTGGGCACTGCCGCTCGACGGCGAGGAGCGCGCCGTCCTTGCCCGGCACTGGCGCGGCGGCTCGATCCGCCGCCTGCGCGCCCTCATCGATCGCCTGGTTGCCATCCGCGAGCAGCGCGGTTTCGTCCAGTAGCCGCCCATGGGTGGCTTGTGGTCACGACGCAACTGACAGGCGCGGGCGGCATCAGGCCGCGGCGACGCCCGCCCGTGATGATAGCCCATGGCGCGCGCGAGCGCACGACCTTGCGGAGGATGGGCTGCCGGACTGTCCGCCCCGACGCACCGTTGGCGGCGGCCCACACGTAGATCGGCGACCGGCCTATAGCGATGTTTACCTGATCGCAACACGCTCCGGTTCCGATCAGGGGCAATCGAGGCGCTGGGAGGCAGCCGTGAATGGAGGCAACATGACTGAAGCAGTTACCAGGCGCAGAAAACGTCGCCGCGCCCCCGCCCGTGTGGTGGGGCACGCGCCAGGCGGGAAGAGCATCCGTATCTCGGCGGATGACATGATGGGACGGCACATCTTTGTCCAGGGCAGCACCGGATCTGGTAAGAGCTACACCACCCGCAAGCTGACCGAGACCTGGCTGGCGGCGGGATATCCGGTCCTCATCCTCGATGTCGAGGATGAGTTCCACACCCTGCGCAGTGTGTATCCCGAGATCGTGTTGATTGGCGGAGTAGGGTCCGACGTGCCGCTGGCGCAGCCGCAGGCCGCCGACTTGGTCGAGGCAGTCGTGCGGTCGGGCGTCAGCGCCATACTGCAATTGCATGAATTCGTCGAAGGCGATCGCCAGCAGATTGCGGCCGACGGGCTCAAGAGGCTGATGGAATTGCCAAGGGAGTTCTGGGGGCCACTCCTCGTGGTCATCGACGAAGTTAGACTTTTCGCGCCTCAGCAGACGTCGCCACCCAGCCTCGAGCGGGTCAACGAGCTGTTGGCACGGGGGCGTAAGCGGCAGTTCACTGCGCTGATCGCGTCCCAGCGAGCAGCGAGCGTCTCCAAGGAGGCGCTGGCCAATGTGGATACCTATATCATCGGACGCACTCGGGCCAAGCGTGATCATGCCGCCGCGCTCCATTACCTTCCCTTCCGGCCCTCCGACCCCGAAGGGCGTAGGATCATGAACCTGGGGGAGGGACAGTTCTGGGTTTCCGGCAGTATTTTTGCGGAGGACCCAGTGTTTTTGAAGATAGATGAGCCACGTTCAAAACATCCCGAAAGCCATTCCGTGCAGCCTCGGCAAGGTGCGAGCGGGCCCGAATTCCAGCGCGCTCTCGAAACACTGGCCGGGCTTGCCGCCAAAGCGGGAAGCCCGCACGGTGACGGCTCGCAGCAGGGGCAGCCAGGGACAGCCGGCCGGGAGTTGGAAGAGTTGAAGCAGGCTCTGGAACGCGAGCGCGAGAGGCGGCGCGCGGCGGAGAAGGAGGTGAAGTCCCTGCGGACCCGCCTCCATGAAATCGAGCAAAGCGGTGTCGTGGGTTTTTCGGAAAACTCCGTCATCCCTGCGGCCCCTCCCCTTTCCGACGAAGCCGCCCAGCTGTTGGGCGTTCTGGCGGGTAGTCCGCGATCGGAAATGACGAAGCCCGCCCTGGCGATGATGGCCGGGAAGACGCCCCGGTCGCAGGCCTTTGTCCGTTCCCTGGCGGAGCTGGTCTCGAAGGATCTGGCACGGGAGCTCAGCACCGGCATCCGGATTGCTGAAGCGGGAGGTCAGATGGCGGAGCAACCAGTCATGGGCAGTGAGTTCGACGCATGCTTCGATGCCCTGCACAAGGGCCTCGATGCCCGCGAACGAAAGGCTCTTGCGGCATTGGCCGTTGCCCATCCACGGCGCATTGCCAGGGAGGAGGTGGCGCGTTTCATTGGCCTGACTCCGGGCTCACGCCGGCTCAAGCCTGTTCTCGAAAAGCTCGCCAAGCGTAAGTTGATCACCGTCAACGCTTCTACCGCCAGGGCGGCCGGTGCCTATGTCGAGCTGCTTCAGGCACAGCAGAGAGTCGCGGCCTAGATTCTTACCAGAGGGATTGATGCGATCGGTGGGCTGAGATCGCCAGTTCAGCACTACAGCCCACCTGCCGTGTCACCATCAGCTGAGGTCGGTATTGGCAGGTCTTGACCACCTTTCCTCTGTCTCACAGCAGCGCAGATCTTAATGCGCAGCCGACGTCGTTCACTGCATCGGCGGAAATGATTTCGCGAGACCGGGTGCGTAGGGTGTCCGTCCGCCGAACGGGGGTGCCGGGTTTGCCGTTCGGTGCATGGTTGGCGGTGGAAACCGGTTAAACGGTGATGCCGGGCGATTGCCCGGCGCGCCGGGAACTCGACACCGGGGATCTGTGGGGCCCTCCATGCCAGCACCGCGATCCCAGCGTGCCCGACGGTCCCTTGATACGGCAACATGGGCCGTCACGATGTGGCTAGGTCGGCGGCGGAGACCCGGAGAGCGGCCGTGGCCGGGTGCGGGGCGGCGAGCAGATCCGATGCCCCCCGGGCCCGTCGGCGTGCTTCAGGTCTCCTCGGCTTCCTCGGTCTCGACGAGGTGCCGCTTGCGCTGGAACGACCAGCCCGACTGGTAGCGCTCAAGGAGTTCGTCGAAGCGGCGCCGGGCCTCAGCTTGGTCGAAGCCCTGCTCCGCAAGTCGGCTGGCGACGAGGCTGCCCAGTTTATCGAGATCTTCGTGGCGTTCCTTGCGCAGCCCTTCGGTGAGTGCCCAGTGCAGCACCACCCGGGCGACATCGTCGCGGCCGGGTCGGCGCAGCGCCTTCTGTTTCTTGCGATAGGCCTTCTGCTGGTCGCGCCCCATATCCGTTGCCTCCGGTCAGCCGTTCGATCGTGAAGAGGGACAGGCCACCGGTCCGGCGGCCCGTGAGTGAGGACGCCCCGCCCGGACCAAGCGGGCGGGGCTGTCGCGGTTCACAGCGCCGGGGCGGGCTCGGCCTCGGCGACGGCTTCTGCCGCATCCTTGCCCTGGGTTGCCGTCTTGCGGCGGCGCTTCCGCTTGGCCGCGGGCGCGGCCGCATCGGCGTCGCCCGGCTCGACGGCAGCCGTCCCTGCCTGTGCTTCTGCCGCTACCACCGTTGCCACCGCGACGTCCTCAGCCGGCGCGGCGGCGGCAAGCGCCGGCGCGTCGACCAGCTCGGGCTCGTCCGCATCGGCCTCCTGCCGCTCGGCCTCTTCGGCCTGCGCCGCGGCCGCCGCCTCGGCCCGTGCCGCAATGGTCGCCCGCGGCTCACCGAACGGCGTGCC
>SKQW01000130.1 GCA_007118805.1 Rhodobiaceae bacterium
ACACCCTAGGAAAACTGCGGCTGAGCGGGATTTTCTATCCGCTACAGGATGTGAGCGTGTAGCGGATAGAAATGGGCGGAAAACCGCAAAAAACCGCCAATGTAGCGGTGTAGCGGATGAAAACCCCAAGACCTGGAGGGCGAAGGTGTGAACGCCGAAACACAGACCTTGCTCCAGGCGGTAGAGGCCCACGGCGGCAGCCTTCAGGTGGAGGGCAGCGACCTTGTGGTGGAGGCTCCGCAACCGTTGCCCGACGATCTGGTGGCGCGTCTTCGGGCGGCTAAGCCGGAACTTCTCCGCACCCTGACCTCGGCGACATGGGATCGCGATGATTGGGCCGCGTTCTATGACGAAAGGGCCGCCGTCCTGGAGCACGACCACGAATTGCCCCGTGGCGAGGCCGAGGCCCACGCGTGGGAGATGACCATCATCGAATGGTTACGCCAGAACCCAGAACCGGCCCATCGCAGCGACATCTGCGCCTACTGCGGCGACCGCATGACCGATGTTGATGGAGTGCCGGTACTGCGTAGCGGCGGCGGGCATACGTGGCTGCACTCGGCCTGCTGGCGTGACTGGTACGACGGGCGGCGACAGATGGCCGAGGCCGCCCTGGATGAAATGCAAACCAACTCAAAGAAAGGATTAATACAATGAGCAGCGACTTTGATTTTAACGGCTTGGTTATTGATGCGCAGTGGGACGCGGCGGAGGACGCTTGCCCCGTTGTGGAGCGCGATGAGGACGGCACGCTGGTGGCATTCACCGCGAACATTTGCAAACGCTGCCGTCAAAGTCCGGACATCCAGCGGGAAGCCCACCGGCGACTTGAAACATGCGATGACTGGAGCCTCGGCATGGCTTCCGCCGCTGCGGCGGTTCAGTGGCTTCGCCGGAACAGTGAGCACTCGTATTTGTTCGAAACGGTTGTCATGCCGGGGGCGCTGGAAATCGCCAACGATCCCGACGACGCGCGCAATGAATTTGTCGCGGGCTTCCTGGGCGGCCTGTTCCTCGAACTCGCACATAGCAAACCCTCACTAATCGAAAAGGAATAGAAACGATGGCATATCAACCCGACCGAGACGAATTGGCTTCTGAAATCTTGACGCGCTCATGTCAGGAGTTGGCGCAACAAGGAATGGACCGCAAGGCGATAGTGTTTGCGTTGGCGAATGCTGCGGCGACGTTGGCCCGGCATACGCCAGACCAAGCGCAGATCGCGACTGTTCTTCGCGGGGCGGCGGCTTTGATTGAGCAAGACATTGCATCGCCGTCCGAAATCAACTAAGTTGAAGGTGCTGGCGCACTTCGAGCCTGATGGGCAGGAGACCGCGCCAGCCCTTCCGGTGGCAAGCTTGATGAGCACGCGCACTGGGTGAACCCGCGATTTTTCGCGGCGACGCCTAGTGCGTTTTTGTATCTAGGCTGCCGCTTTAAGAAGGACTGAAAGATGACTATCGAAGACAAAGACTTCCTAGCTTTGAAGAAGGTCAGCGCCGCCAGCGTGCGGAAGTTGGGCCTTCCTAAAGACCCTGCGGATTTCGCGCCGCACAAGCTGAGTTGGCGCGACCTGAATGCCACCGGCAAGTCCATCATGCAGGAAGCGGGCTGCCTTCTCGAAAAAGCTGAGGGCGACATCCCGGACCAGCGCGCGGCGGATATCGAAAACGCGCACAATGCGCTCATGGCCTTTCACGACGCCGTGGAATCCGAGAAGGATGCGCGGTCCCAGATTGGCAGCCGTGCACCCCGAGCGACGGGCATGAACCCGCGTGTCCCCACGAGCGGCGGCGTCCGCGTCAGCATGGCGGCGATGGAAGGTGTCGGCACTGACGGCGAGGGAAGCGGCTGGATCGATGTGCGATCTGGTCAAATGGTCGACGTGCTCGGCCCGGAACAGCGTTTTGCTGATGTCGCAGCCGGGGATTGCTACGAGGGCAGCGCAAGGAATATCGCTGACATCGCTCGTGGCGTGGCCCTTGGCGGTGGCGAACAGCGTGACCTCGGCATCGTTCCCGACGCGTCCGGCGGCTTCACTGTACCCGCTCCATTGGCGGCAAGTTTCATTGATAAGCTGCGGGCGCAGTCCGTGGTGATGGGACTCGGCGGGCGCACCGTGCCGATGAGCAGCAAGAGCTTGCGCATTG
Source organism: Rhodobiaceae bacterium (assembly GCA_007118805.1). GTDB lineage: Bacteria > Pseudomonadota > Alphaproteobacteria > Rhizobiales > Tepidamorphaceae > SKQW01. Next base: position 2,151 of record SKQW01000130.1, read on the forward strand.
CGCGCCTTGATGAAGATCCCACCACCAATTGGCGCGCGGAAAGCACGCAGATTGCCGACAGCGATCCGTCGTTCTCTGCAATCGATTTCGACGCCAAGAGCGTAACGGCGTTGGTGAAGGTTTCGAGGGAATTGCTCGAAGACAGCGCCAACATCAACGACATCTTGACGGGCGCATTCGCTCAAGCGTTCAGCCTTGAGATGGACCGCGTTGTCTTGGCTGGGAGCGGAGCCGGTGAAGAGCCGCAAGGCATTCTCGGCACGACCGGGATTCATGTCGTGGACATGGGCACCGACGGCGCGGCGCTGACTGACTACGACAGCTTTCTCGACGCGCAATTCGAGCTTGAGAACGCAAACGTGCCGGGACCATTCGCAGCAGCGATGCATCCGAGGACGGCGCGCGATATTCGCAAGCTGAAGGACAGCCAAGGCAACCCGCTGTTGATCCCGGAGACCGTACGGGACATGCGGCGCGTGACCTCGACGCAAATGCCTACGGATGAGACGCAGGGCAATAGCTCCGACGCATCTTCGGTCATCGTAGCGCGTTGGCCAGGCGTGATGGTCGGACTGCGCAGTGAGTTCAGGTTGCAGGTGCTCAACGAGCGGTACGCCGACTTTGGGCAGATCGCATTTCTTGGCTGGATGCGTATGGATGTCCAGGTAGAGCAGGCTAAGCAGTTTGCTCGAATCCAAGGCATCGTTCCCGCGTAATCGCGCCTAGTCCGTGATTGGGTTTTCCTTGTTTCCAGATCGCGGACACGGCGCAGACGGCGCGGCGGTGGTTATGGGATTGCCGCCGCGTCGAGGGTGCTGGGGACCGTCTCCCGCTTAATCGCGGTGTCCCCGGCGACCCGCTTACATAGGAGAAGGGATGCGCAGACAGACACGACCCACGACCGGAGCGCCGACCAGACAGGCAAGAGCGCGTCGCGTTAGACGGCTGCAACTGGGGGTAGGGCGTGCTCACTCGCTACCATCGACGCGGGAACAGACCGGCGGGGGAGGTTTCTCTCGCCAAAACGAAGGTGACCTTTGAAAAATTCTGCACAGACGCCAGCTAAACCGCCCTCCGCGTTGAGCACAGAAGCCCGGCGCTGGTGGCGTGAACTCGTTTCCGAGCACGATATCACAGACACGAGCGGACGCTTGTTGCTTCAAACAGCGCTCGAGGCGTTCGACCGAATGCGCCAAGCGCAGACCATGCTGGCGAAGGATGGCGCGGTCGTGCTGGATCGCTTCGGCCAGATGAAATCGCATCCGGCGACGGTCACGGAACGCGATTCGCGGGCACAAATGCTAATGGCGCTCCGGCAACTCAACCTCGATCTGGAGCCGCGCAACGCCCACCCAGGCCGACCTTCAGGGAGTTAATCACATGCCGACCACACGCAAGCGCCGACTCCGTTCGCGACGGCAGGACGTACCATCATGGGCAATTCGCATGTTCCGGGGCACGATGGACCCCAACGAATACGGCGAAGCCTATTTCGTTTATGAGAAGACCGTGCGCGAATGGTGGGACGCGATCCGCGACCAGGAGATGGCCCGCTGGTCCGGCCCTGGAAAGCCCCCGGCGGCGGTGCGCTTTGATGACGGCGACGACGAAGAAG